>CANJSG010000031.1 GCA_947476875.1 Verrucomicrobiota bacterium
CACGATGAAGCCATGCGCTGGCTGAATGGCGGCGGCCCCACCGCCGGAAGCCTGCCGGCCGCCAATCGCCAACCGCCGCGGTCACGTCCGGGTTTATCGTAAGAAACTAAACTCAGGCTGGCCAATCCGTGGTCCCGTGCTGTAACTGCCGCTGTGCCCGATCCGGCTGCCTCCAGCTCTCCGCTTGATCTGCCCGTCGCCACCATCTGGGGCGTCGGGCCGGAACGCACGTTCCAGCTTGGCAGGCTCGACATCCACACCATCGGCGACCTTCTCCTCCACGGCCCGCGGCGCCACGAGGACCGGCGCCACTCCAAGAAGATCGCCGAGCTCGAACCCGGCGAAGCCGCGACCACCCGCGGCAAGGTCGTCGCCGCCGGATTGAAACGCTGGGCCAAGAGCAGCCGCTCGGTCGTCGAAGTGATCGTCGAGGACGATTCCGGCCGGCTCTACCTGCGTTGGTGGAACCTGCCGTTCATGGAAAAAGTCTTCGCGCCCGGCGACGAACTCTTCATCTACGGCAAGGTCGGCGCCAAGAAGCCCAAGTCCATCGACCATCCCGAGACGGAAGTCATCGAGGCCGGCGACGAACTCTTCATCCACATCAACCGCATCACCCCGATCTATCCGCTGACGGAAGGATTGCCCCAGCGCTCGGTGAGGTCGGCGATGTGGCGGGCGTTGGAATTTGTCCACGGCAAAGTTCCCGACGAGAAACGGGCGATCCTCGGCGGAAGCTGGTGCGACCGCGAAACGGCCCTTCGCAAACTGCATTTCCCCGAAGTGCCCGGTGACGACGAGGAAGGCCGACGCCGCTTGGCGATGGACGAGTTCCTCGATCTCCAGCTCCAGATCCAACGCCGCCGCCTCAAGCTGGAGCAGAACTCCCAGCCCCTGCCCTGCGCGGGCGACAATTCACTCATCCGTCCGTATCTCGCCCGTCTCAAGTTCCAGCTCACCGGCGCGCAGACCCGGGTGCTGCGCGAGATCCGCACCGACCTCGGCGGCAAGGTCCCCATGCGCCGCCTGCTCCAGGGCGATGTCGGCTCGGGCAAGACCGTCGTCGCCGCCTGCGCCGCGCTCATGGCCATCGAGAGCGGCTACAACGTCCTCCTCATGGCCCCGACGGAGATCCTTGCCGAGCAGCACGCGCGCACCTTCCGCAACGGCTTCGAACCGCTCGGCATTCCCGTTTCGCTCCAGACCGGCAGCATCAAGACGGCCGCCGACGCCCAGCGTGTGATGGGTGAACTGGCCTTCGGTGGCGGTTCCAAACCGCGCAACAAGGCCCACGGCGCCGTCGTCATTGGCACGCACGCGCTCGTGCAGGAAGGCTTCGGCATGGAGAAGATCGGTCTCGTCATCATCGACGAGCAGCACAAGTTCGGTGTCGCCCAACGCGAGGCCCTCCTGCGCAAGGGTCGCTACCCGCACCTGCTCGTCATGACGGCCACGCCCATTCCGCGCACGCTCGGCCTCACGCTCTACGGCGATCTCGACGTCTCGGTGCTGGATGAACTTCCCGCCGGACGCGGACGCATCCGCACCTTTGTCCGCGATGGAAAAAGTCTTCCAAAGGTCTGGGAGTTTATCCGGCAGAAGCTGAAGGAAGGCCGCCAAGCCTACATCGTCTACTCGCGCCTGGAGGAAGAGGACACCGCCGCCGGCGTAAAGGCCGTGGCCAAGGAGGCCGAGAAGCTGGAACCCATCCTCAGTCCCTGGCGCGTCGGCATGGTCCACGGCCGGATGAAGTCCGAGGAGAAGGACGCGGTGATGGAAGCCTTCCGCGAAAACCGCATCCAGGTGCTGCTCGCCACGTCCGTCATCGAGGTCGGCGTCGACGTGCCGAACTCCACCGTCATGGTCATCGAGAACGCCGAGCAGTTCGGCCTCGCCCAACTCCACCAGCTCCGGGGCCGCATCGGACGCGGTGGCCACGATTCCTTCTGCATCCTCGTGGCCAACTCGAAGACGGCCGAATCGCTCCAGCGCCTGAAGATCATGGAGTCGACGACGGACGGCTTCCGCATCGCCGAGGAGGACCTGATGCTGCGCGGCCCCGGCGATCTCATCGGCCAACAGCAAAGCGGCCTGCCCAAATTGCGCTTCGGCGATCTCCTGATGGACCGCGTGCTCCTCGAGGAAGCCCGCCGCATCGCCAGCGACCATTTGCGAAACGAGTCCGGCCGGACAACTTGAACCCGTCCGCATGCCAACCGACTTCGACATCGCCATCGTGGGTTCCGGCTATGCCGGATCGATCATGGCAATGGTGGCGCGGCGGCTGGGCCGAAGGGTGCTGCTGCTGGACAAGTCCAAACACCCGCGCTTCGCCATCGGCGAATCGAGCACCCCACTGGCGAACCTGCTGTTGGAGGAGATCGCCACCGAGTTCGACCTGCCCCAACTCCTGCCGCTGACCGCGTGGGGACCTTGGCAGCGAACCCATCCCAAGATCGGCTGCGGCTTGAAGCGCGGCTTCAGCTTTTACCACCACACGGCGGGCCAGCCTTTCAGTCCGCGCCACGACCGCTCCAACGAACTCCTCGTCGCCGCCAGTCCCAATGACGAGGTCGCGGACACGCACTGGTATCGGCCGGATTTCGACCAGTTCCTCGCACAAGAAGCGGCGAAGCTGGGCGTCGACTTGATCGAGGAAGTGGATCTGGAGAAACCGGAGTTCACGCCGACGGGCGTCAAACTCTCCGGCCGACACAAGGGCACGCGGCACTCATGGACGACGGGGCTCCTGATCGATGCCACGGGGCCGGACGGCTTCCTCCACCGGCAACTAGGCCTGAAGGAAAACCCGTTCCCCCACCTGCCGGAGACGCAGGCGCTTTTCGGCCACTTCACGGGCGTCGCGCGTTGGGCCGATCTCATGGCAGGGCAGGCCGGCAGCCCGCCCTACGCTCCCGACGATGCGGCGCTGCACCACGTCTTCGACGGTGGCTGGATGTGGGTGCTTCGGTTCAACAACGGCATCACCAGCGCGGGCGTCTCCGTCACGCCAACCCTCGCCGCCCAACTCAATTTGTCCGAGGGGGAACCTGCTTGGCGGCGGTTCCTCGATCGCTTCCCATCCATCGGCGAACAGTTCCGCAACGCCGCGGCGACCCGGCCGTTCACCCACGCGCCGGCGGTCGGCTTCCGATGCGCGGAGGTCGTCGGTGAAAGCTGGTGCCTTCTCCCTTCGGCTGCGGGCTTCATGGATCCTCTGCTCTCGACCGGCTTTCCGCTGGCGCTTCTCGGCATCCAGCGACTGGGCCGAACTCTTCGTGATAGCCCTTCGCAACAGGCACTCGCCGGCTACCAGACCGAAACCCTTGCCGACCTCGCCATCGTCGAAGAACTCGTCTCCGCACTGTTCGCGAGGATGGACGACTTCGGGACGTTTACCGCGCTGACCATGCTCTACTTTGCGGCGGCCAGTTTTTCAGAATCGGCCAAGCGGCTCGGACGGGGCGAACTGGCTCCGGGATTTTTTCTTCGCGGCCACGAAGTCTTTCGCGCCGGGCTGCTCGATTGCTGCCATCGCGCCCGAAACGGCAGCCCAAGCGGAGCCCTCGTCGCCGACATCCGCCGCAGGGTGGAGCCGTTCAATGTCATCGGTCTCTTCAATCCGGCACGCCGCAACTGGTATCCCGTGGACTTTGAGGACCTCTATCGCGACGCCGCCAAGCTCCTTGCGTCCCGCGACGACATCGACGTGTTTCTCCACAAAGCCGGTTTGCGGTAAGCCGGCTGTCGGCAGTCCCATGGTCTCCCAAAACGTCGTAGTTGAAAATTAACACGCCTACGTATTACCTGAGCACGGCATGAATTCCTCTCCTGCAAGCCGTGGACTTACGTTCACCCAGTGGCTGGTAATCCTGATCGCGGCCATCGGCTTCGCTTTCGACACCTATGAGTTGCTGATGTTCCCTCTCATCGGCGGGCCGGCCGTCGCCGAACTCCTCCAACTCCCGGCCAACAATCCCATCGTGACCGAGTGGCTCGGGAAAATGCTCTGGATCACGGCTCTCTGCGGCGGCGTGTTCGGGCTTTTGGGCGGCTGGCTGACGGACCGGTTCGGACGCAAAACGGTCCTCGCGGCCAGCATTGCGCTCTACTCCCTGTCGCCGGCTGCGGCTGCGTTGAGCACGACCATCGAACAGTTCGTTTTCTTCCGGTCGGCCACGTTCGTCGGCGTGTGCGTCGAATTCGTCGCAGCGATCACCTGGCTTGCGGAACTTTTCCCCGACAAGAAGCAGCGGGAGAAGGCGCTCGGCTGGACGCAGGCCTTCGCTTCCATTGGCGGCCTGATGGTGACGGGCGTCAACGTCTGGATCCTGTCGCATGCGAGCACCCTGCCGGCGCTCCCGGTTTCGGAGCCGTTCAACGCCCACGCGTCCTGGCGCTATCTATTGCTGACCGGTCTTCTGCCGGCGCTGCCCATCGCCCTACTACTGCCTTTTGTGCCCGAGTCGCAGGCGTGGCTGGAGCGCCGCAAGTCGGGCAAGCTTCGCCGTCCGAGCTTCGGCGAACTGTTCTCGCCGGCACTGCGTCGCACCACGCTCGTAACCGCGGCGCTGTCGGCCTGCGCCTACGCCGCCGCGTTCGGCGCCCTGCAACTCACTCCGACGCGCATCGTTCCAGGCCTGCCCGACATGGCGGAGCAACGCCAGGCGCTCAAGCCGCTCCAGGACGAAGCCAAGGCGCTGAACATCCAACTGCTGCAGACCAACCTGCCCGCCTTCACCCAAGCCACGGCCGATTTAGCCGGACTGAAGGAACTCGCCGACAAACGCGCCAAGGTTCGCCAGGGAATCACCGCCGCCCGGCGTTCGATCGAAAACCCGAAGTCCAGCGACGAGGACAAAACCAGGGGCTCGGCGCAGCTGGGTTCATTGACGAACTCGCTGGCGTCCCTCGACAAGGAACTCGCCACCCTCACCTCAGCCAAACCGGACGCAAGGAAGGCCGTCCTCGATCGCGAGAAGACACTTGGCCAACTGGCCTCCAACCGTGCGAAGCAGGAACCCGCCGACAATGTGGTCAAGGCCCGGGGCAACCAGGTTCAGCTTTGGCAGGAACTTGGCGGCTTGTTGGGACGCATCGCTTTGGCCGTTCTCGTGGTCACCGCGATCTCGCGCGGAAATCTGCTCCGGCTTTTCATCGGCCCCGGCATCCTGCTCTTCGTCATCACCTATGTGGATCTGTTCAGGAACCGTCCCGAGCTGTTCCAATGGGGTATCGCCCTTTGCGGGTTCATGACGGTGGCCCAGTTCAGCTACATGGGCGAATTTCTTCCGAAGGTTTTCCCTCTCCACCTGCGCGCCACCGGCGGCAGCTTTGCCACAAACGTCGGTGGCCGCATGATCGGCACTTCGGCCGCCTTTGTGACCACCAGCTTCGTGGCTCCGCTGCTTCCAGGTTCCACCTTTGATCAGGTCGCGTTGGGCGCGGCCATCGTCGGCACGACCGTTTTCGTCATCGGCTTCTGCCTGAGCTTCCTCCTCCCGTCGACCAAGACCGAAGGGGCGGAATAGTCTTTCCATCGATCAAACAGAAACGGCGCTTCCGGAAACCGGAAGCGCCGTTTGAATTTGTCCGCATCGTTGCCGTGGCGGCAGCCGCCTACATGTGGGCGATGATGTTGTCGCCGAACTCGGAGCACTTGATCTGCGTGCCGCCTTCCATCTGACGGGCGAAGTCGTAGGTCACGCGCTTGCTGCCGATGGCCCCGTTGAGGCCTTTGAGGATGAGATCGGCCGCTTCGATCCAGCCGAGGTGGCGGAGCATCATCTCGCCGGAGAGGATGACGGAGCCGGGGTTGACCATGTCCTTGCCGGCATACTTGGGCGCGGTGCCGTGCGTGGCCTCGAAGATGGCATGGCCGGTGACGTAGTTGATGTTGCCACCAGGGGCGATGCCGATGCCTCCGACCTGCGCGGCGAGGGCATCGGAGAGGTAGTCGCCGTTGAGGTTCAGCGTGGCGATCACGTCGAAGTCCTCGGGACGGGTCAGCACCTGTTGGAGGGCGATATCGGCGATCGAGTCCTTGATGAGGATGGCGCCGCCGGCGAGCGCGGCTTTCTGCTCGGCGTTGGCCACTTCTTCGCCCTTGTCCTTCTTGGTCACTTCCCACTGGGCCCAGGTGTAGACCTTGTCGCCGAAGATGCGCTTGGCGGCCCCGTAGGCCCAGTCGCGGAAGGCGCCCTCGGTGAACTTCATGATGTTGCCCTTGTGGACGATGGTGACGCTCTTGCGCTTGTTGGTGAGGGCGTATTCCACGGCGGACTTCATCAGGCGGATGGTGCCGATGGCGGAGACGGGCTTGATGCCGATGCCGACTTCGACCGGCGGAGCGCCGTGGCCGGCGGCGGCCTTGTCCATGTATTCGGCGATCTTCTCGGCGGTGCCGAAACGGATCTTCGCGAAGTCCTTGGGGAATTCCTTGGCCAGGAAATCGAGGACCTTCTGCGATTCGGGCGAACCGGCCTTGAACTCGATGCCGGCGTAGATGTCCTCGGTGTTCTCGCGGAAGATCGTCATGTCGACCTTCTCGGGATGCTTCACCGGACTGGGCACGCCCTGGAAATACTGCACGGGACGGAGGCAGACGTAGAGGTCGAGCATCTGGCGCAGCGCGACGTTCAGCGAACGGATGCCGCCGCCGACGGGCGTGGTCAGAGGCCCCTTGATGCCGACGAGGAATTCGCGGAAGGCGGCGACGGTGTCATCGGGCAGCCAGTTGTTGAACTTCTTGAAGCTTTCCTCGCCGGCGAAGACTTCCATCCACGAGATCTTCTTCTTGCCGCCGTAGGCCTTCTCAACCGCGGCGTCCATGACGCGCACCGAAGAAGCCCAGATGTCGGGGCCGGTGCCGTCGCCGCGAATGAAGGGGATGATCGGTTGATCGGGAACGTTCAGCGTGCCGTTCTGGATGCTGATCTTTCCGCCTTGGGGGACGGTGCAGGTGGTGTAGGCCATGACGTGATTCTGGATTCGTGAAACTTGAGCCGGGACTTCGGCGGTGTTTTTGCCGGGATGAACCGGACCGGTTGTTTTAAGCGGAAAAAGAAATGGGCGGCAAGCTTCTCGCCCGCCGCCCGTTGAAACTATCGGGATCAGGCCACCGCCGAAACCCGCGCGGAACCGCCCTGCGCGGAGCCAAGCTCCGTCTGGACGCGTTCCACGGCGTGTTCCTTGGTGAGGCCGTATTTATTGCGCAGGTAGTCCACGGAGCTGGCGTGCTCGATGAACTGGTCCGGCCAACCGATGCGGATCACCGGGGTGGGGATGCGCTTGTCGCCGAAGAACTCCATGACCACGGAGCCGTAGCCGCCCATGAGGACGTGGTCCTCGAAGGTCACCACGGCGTCGGCGGACTTGCCGAAGAACTCGTGGGTGGCGGCGTCGATGGGCTTGGTGAAACGCGGATTGATGACCGCGACGTCGTAGCCGAGCGCGGCGAGATCGGCGGCGGCCCTGGTGGCGACGCCGTGCATCTGGCCGAGGCCGAAGAGGGCGACCTTCTTGGCGCCGGTGTTGGCGAAGTGACGGGTGACTTCGGCCTTGCCGATCTCCAACAGACCCGGGACGTCCTTGATGACGACGCCTTCGGCGTTGCCGCGCGGGTAACGGATGGCCATCGGGTGCTTCTGGTGCGTGGCCGTGAACATCATGTCCTGCAGCTCATCCTCGTCCTTGGGCGACATGCAGACGATGTTCGGCAGGCAGCGCATGTAGGCGATGTCAAACAGGCCGTGGTGCGTCGGGCCGTCGTTGGCGGACAATCCAGCACGGTCCATGCAGAACACGACCGGCAGATCCTGGAGGCAGACGTCGTGGTGGATGCAGTCGTAGGCGCGTTGGAGGAAGGTGCTGTAGATGGCGACGACCGGATGGAAGCCCATCGTGGCCATGCCGGCCGCGAAGATGACGGCGTGTTCCTCGGCGATGCCGACGTCGTAGCAGCGTTCGGGCATGGCGTGTTCGAGGATCTTGAGGCTCGTGCCGGTCGGCATGGCGGCGGTGATGCCGACGACCGTGTTGTCCTTCTGGCAGAGCTTCACCATCGTGCGGCCGAAGACCTCCTGCCACATGGGAGCGGAGCCGGGCTTGGCCGCCGGGGTTTCACCGGTCTGGACGTTGTAGGGCCCGAGGCCGTGGAATTTCTCGGGGAACTTGAGCGCGGCGTCGAATCCCCTGCCCTTCTGCGTGAGCACATGGATGACGATGGGTTCGTCGAAGGTCTTGGCGAACTCCAGCGTGCTGATGAGCAGCGGGAGGTCATGCCCGTCGATGGGCCCGAGGTAGCGGATGCCCATCTCCTCGAAGAAGACGGCGCTGCCGTGCCCGCCGCGCCCGTCGGTGCCGGCACCGGGCGTGTGTTCGAGCGAAACGGCCTGGGCGGCGCCCTTGAGGAACTCCTCCGCCTTCTGGCCGAGCTTCATGGCCACGTCTCCCTTCGGCAGCTTCTTGATCCAGTGGGCGAAGTCCTTGGAGAGCTTGTTGTAGCGGGGATTGGTCGTGATCTTGCCGAGATAGGTCGAAATGGCGCCGACGTTCTTGGCGATGGAAAACTCGTTGTCGTTGAGGATGCCGATGAACTTCTTCGTCGTGTGGGCGATGTTGTTCAACCCCTCGAAGGACACGCCGTTGGTCAGGGCGGCGTCGCCGAAAACGCAGACGACGTGTTCATCCGACTTCTTCTGGTCGCGGGCGGCGCACATGCCGAGCGCGGCGGAAATGGCCGTCCCGGCGTGGCCGGCGCCGAAGCTGTCATGCTCGCTCTCGGTGCGGAGGGCGAAGCCGTTCAACCCGTCCGTCGTGCGGATGGTGTGGAAGCGGTCCTTGCGGCCGGTGAGCAGCTTGTGGACGTAGACCTGGTGGCTGACGTCCCAGACGAACTTGTCGTGCGGTGTGCTGAAGACCTTGTGCATCGCCACAGTCAGTTCGACCACGCCAAGATTGGGGCCGAGGTGGCCGCCGTTCTTGGCGAGCTTCGTGATGAGCTCGCCGCGGATCTCCTCGGAAAGGGTCACCAGCTGTTCGGGAGTCAGTTTTTTGACGTGCGACGGGTCGTCGACCATGTCGAGGAATCGGCTCATATTGGGGATCTTATTCTGCGGAGGCGTCGAGCGCGGCAGGATGGACGCTGAGGTCGCCCTGGGAATTTTTTTCCAGCTGTTGGATCTTCAGCTCCGCCGATGCGAGCCGGGTCTGGCAGGCCTTGGCCAGCTTGGAACCCTCCTCGTAGCGGGCCAGCAACGTCTCCAGCGGCAACTCCTCGGACTCCATCGATTCCACGATCGATTCAAGCCGGGAAAGCGCCTGCTCGAAGGACGGTTCCTCCGACGCGGGCGCAGGCTGGGACGCAGCTTTGGCTGCTTTCGACATGGGCCGGAACCTAGTGGACCGACATGGCCGCGTCTAGGGGTTTGCTTACGGCGCGAACCTCCGGCGAAATGAACCAACCCCAAGAACGAATGGCTCACGACCCATCTGCTCCTTGATCCCGAAAGATCGTCCTCAGAACCATGTCCGACGACTGAAGAACCTCGCCGTCTATCTGATGCTTGCCGCATTCGTCTGGAGCGCCGATGCCGAAGAACTCCTCTTCAAGATGCGGATGGCCGTCGGCATCGAGACGAACGAAGCCGGCGTCGTCTCCGTCATCGCGAGAATGGCCTTGGAGAACCAGACGGACGAAATGCTGCAGCTTGTTGGCCCCGGATTCTTGAAAGTGACCGTGTTTGGTCCGAATCGAGACGAGATCAATCCTACCAGGATCGACACTGACGGATTCATGGCTCCAATGCCCAAGCTCGGACCTCCTCGGATTAGACCCGGCACACCCTGGCTGGAGAATCTCGATCTTTCTGACCGGTTTGCATTTGCCGGTCCCGGGCAATATGTGGTGACGGCCTTGTGGAAGGCATCCGTCGCCAGTCGGGGGACCAATCTCTTCAGGCCTCCCGTGCGAGTTGAAGCGCATTCAGAGCACGTAGTAGTTACCATTCCGGAGGTAGCCATTCGCCCCCCGCCTCAACCCTTTCCAGTTTTCGATTCGGATGAATACGTGCGTAAGAATACCCGGCCAATTCCTGACGACGCCTCACCAGAAACAAGAGCTTTCATCGAGAAGAACAACCGAAGCCTGACCAACCTGATGCAGGCGAGAAAAGCCTACCTCGCCCGCTTCCAGACGCAGGAAGTCGTGACCGCCAATCCGGACACCAACGTCATGGCGCCGCCCGAACCGGCCCCGTCTACTCCGCCGGTGGCGGAGGTCGCAGCGCCGTCCGACAAGCGATGGCCCCTCATCGTCATCGCCGGGATCGCCTCTATCATGGCCGCCTTCGTCCTTCTTCGCCGAAAGCGCGGTTGAATCCGGCCCATTGCGCGGTGGGCTGGGGATGGGCCACTTTTATTAACGATGTGGTTGGTCGTCCGCTTTTTGATCTTGTCGCTGGTCGTCGTCGTTCCGGCGGCGGCGCAGGTGGTGGTGCCCGTCGTGTCGACGACCAACCGCCTCGTCCGCATCGCCGCGTCCAACCTCTCCTCCGGCAGCAACCAGGCCTACGAAGCACCCGGCATCCGCCTGCTCCAAGGCTTGAAGCCCGACATCATCGCCATGCAGGAGTTTAACTACGCGGCGAACTCAACGCCGGACATCCAGTCATTGGTCGACCAGATCACCTTCACCAACGGGTCCAGTTGGTTCCGCGAAACCGGCTACAACATTCCGAACGGCATCATCAGCCGTTGGCCCATCCTCGAGAGCGGTTCGTGGGTGGACGCCGACACGGGCGTGAACGACCGGGGCTTTGCGTGGGCGCGTATCAATCTGCCGGGAACCAACGACCTCTACGTGGTGAGCGTGCATCTGAAAGCCTCCAGCGGATCGGCCAATGAACTCCGCCGCGAGGCGCAGGCCAACCAGTTGAAGGGATTGATCCAATCGAACTTCCCCACCAACGCGTGGATCGTGGTCGCGGGCGATCTGAACACCTACAACACCAACGAAGCACCCATCGACGTCTTCAAGACCTTCCTGAAAACCTCGCCCGATGCCGTCGACAACGTCGGCGATCCCGACACGAACGCGGGCCGCAACGCTCCCTACGACCACGTCTTCGCCAGCCCGACCTTTGCCACCAACCAGGTCGCCACGGTGATCGGATCTGCCAGCTACGTGAACGGGTTGGTCTTCGACTCGCGCGTCTTCACCCCGCTTTCCGCCGTCGCGCCCGTCCAGTCCACCGACTCCGGCGTCAGCAATATGCAGCACATGGCGGTGCTGAAGGATTTCCGGGTCCCCTATTCCTTCACCAACCGCGTCACCCTCACGCCGCCGTTCCTCACGCTCCGATCGTCGAACCGCATCTCTTGGAACGGCCCGTCGAACCTCGCGTTCCAAGTCGAGACGAGCGGGACGTTGTCCGCATGGGCCGTGGCCGGGGAGTCGTTCTCGACGGCGACGAACTACGCCTTCACCAACACGTCCGCCGCACCCGCTCTCTTCTTCCGCCTGCGGTTCCCCTGAGCCCCGATCACATGTCGTCGAACGAGATGACACGGAGAATCTCTTCGAGCGGCGATTCGCCGGTCACGGCGCGACGGACGCCGTTGTCCCAGAGGGTGCGCATTCCCTGGTTCACGGCGACCTGCTGCAGATTGCGCGTGCTCATCTTCTGCATGACGGCGTCGCGGAAGACCTGGTCGACCACGAGCATCTCGGTCACGGCCGTGCGCCCGGAGAAACCGGTGCTGAAACAGTTCCCACAACCGCCGCCCATCATGAACTTCGCATGGGTCAGGTCCTCCCGGGGAAGCATCCTCAAGTAGGCGTCGTCGGGCGAATACTCGACACGGCAATCGGGGCAATTGCGCCGGACGAGGCGCGTGCCGAGCACGCCGATGATCGAGGACGCCAGCAGGAACGGCTCGATGTCCATGTTGATCATGCGGGCGAAGACTCCGGCAGTGCTGCCGGAGTGGATGGTGCTGATGACCAAGTGGCCGGTCAGGCCGGCTTGCACGGCGATCTGCGCGGTCTCGGCGTCGCGGATCTCGCCGATCATGATGACCTGTGGGTCCTGCCTCATGAGGGACCGCAGCGCGACGGGATAGGTGAAACCCTTGACGTTGTTCACCTGCGCCTGGGCGATCATCTGGAGGTTGAATTCCACCGGATCCTCGACCGAGGCCATGCTGATGGTGCTGCCGTGTTTCCCGAAGATGTAGCACAGCGCCGAATACATCGCCGTGGTCTTACCCGAGCCGGTCGGACCGGTGAGCAGGAGGAGTCCGGACGGTTTGGTGAGGAGCTTTTTCGTGGCCAACAACGTCTCGTCGTCGAACCCGAGCGTGTTGAGGTCGAAGCTCCGGTTGGACGGGTCGAACAGGCGGACGACGATCTTCCCGCCACGCGCCGTGGGGAAGATCGAGACGCGCTGTTCGACTCCGCCGAGATCGACTTCGCCGGGCACGTGGCCTTCCTGCGGGAGGTCGTTCTGATACGTGACCAACTGGGCCTTGACCTTGAAGACGCCAAAGATCCGCTCCATGAACTCGAGCGGCAGGTGCACCAGTTCCTGAAGCACGCCGTTGCAGCGGATGCGGACGCACAGGCTGCTTTCCCAGGGCTCGATGTGGATGTCGCTCGCATCGGCCGTGATGGCGTCGATGAGGATGCGTTTCACCAGTTCGCCGGCTTCGACGGACTGCTGGGTGGGATCGTTCTGAAGATACTGCCGGAGGTATTGGACGGTTTCGCTCACGATGTTGTCTCCATGGTTCGGGCTCCTTGCCCACCAGTTGGTAATCGGAAACCAAGCGCCCTGTCACCCTCCAACCGCGTCTCAGTGCAACATCGGCACGGGATTCGGTCTCCGGATCAGTTCGGCGTCGAGATCGAGATAGAAATCCAGGCGGCGCTGGGTTTCTTCGAGGTCGATGTCGCGGGCCATGATCAGGTAGGTGGCGTAGTGGTTGCCCTCGGACTCGACGAGACTGCCGTAGAACCGGGCCAGCTCCGGATCCTGCACCTGCAACTCGCGGGCAAGGATCTGGAACTTCTCGCAGCTCCGGCCCTCGATCAGCGCACAGCAGATCAGGTGGTCGATCACCTGCTGCCGCGAGCCGTTGCGGATCGAGCGCATCAGTCCGCTGATCCACGGGCTCGGATGCGCCTGGCCGAACGGAATCCCGCGCGCGTCGAGAATGTTCAGCACCAGTTCGAAGTGCTGCAGCTCCTCGATGGCGATGGCGTTCAACTCCCTCACCTTGGGATGGAGTTCCCGGTATTTCTCCAGGTTCAGCGCCGTGGTGGCGGCCTTGCGCTCGAGGTGCGCGTGGTCGACCAGCACGGCGGGAAGGTTCGCCTTGATCGTCGGGATCCAGTCTTCCGGCACTTTGGCTCGCAGCATTTCCATGGCTTGGGGAACAGAGGATTGCGCGACCGGGACGCCCGCGGCAACGGCTTTGGTGGAACTAACCGGACCACGCCGAAGAGTTCCGCGTGACTATTCGCCTCCCGGGAGGTAATTACCCAGCAGCCATGGGTCAGCCGTCGACAACGACCTCACAACTTCAGGTTCCCGAGACCCTGAAACCCTTTGGCACCCTGGTAGCCAGAGAGCTGCTCAAGCTCCAAAAGACCGGACTTCACCGACGGATCAACGAAGGCGAAGCCGTGTTCACCGAGGGCGATCCCGGCGACGGCCTGTTCGTCCTCGAAAGCGGCACCGTCGTGATCACCACGACGATCCGGCCCGGCCACGGACGGACTTTGACCCGCATCCACGCGGGGGACTACTTCGGCGAGATGGCCCTGCTCGACGAAGGCCTGCGATCGGCCACGGCCACCGCCGAAATCGATTCCGTGGTCTCCTTCGTCCCGAAGTCCCAGGTCATGGAGCTCATCGCGCGCGCGCCCATCATCGCCTTCGAGATGATGAAGGAGTTCAGCCAGAGGATGCGCGCCTCGAACCGCCAGTTCGTCGAGGAAGCGCTGTCCACCGAACGCATCGGCCTCCTTGAACGCTTCAGCTTTTCCTTCGCCCACGACCTGAAGAATCCGCTCGCGGGAATCTCGATGGCGGCCGAGCTCCTCGCCGACGAAACCATCTCCCGGGAACTCCGCCAGACCCTGTCCCGCCAGCTCGTCCGCCAGTCCCGCCGCGTTGCGATGATGACCGAGGAGATGCTCGCCATCAGCCGAGGCACCAAACCCGCAGTCAATTTCCAGACCGTCGACCTCGCCCATTTCATCATGCGCAAGGTCGAGGAGTTCCAGCTCGATTTCCAGGAGAGGCGCCTTGAGATCACCCTCGAAAACCTCCCGCCCAACCTGCAGGTCCAGATCGACCCGGCGCGGATCGAGCAACTGCTGCTCAATCTCCTGCACAACTCGGCCGATGCGATGACCGGCGGCGGCCGCGCCTGGTTTCGTTTCGAGACGGGCAGTTCCCACGTGGCGATCGAGTTGGAGGATTCCGGACCGGGCATCAGCCAGGAGCGCATCGAACAGGTCTTCACGCCGTTCTTCACCCACGGAAAAGTCAATGGAACCGGCCTGGGCCTCTCGATCTGTCGAAGGGTCATGGAATCGCATGGAGGAACCATCCGCGCGCTGTTCCGGCAAGCGCGGGGCGCGACCTTCCGCATGGAACTTCCGCTGGGCCGATAGCCCCGCACGCCGGTGCCCGGCTGGGACTCAGACCACAAAAGAAACTCGCCCCCCATCAAGATGGCTGCCGGCCTTCACCGCCTCGTTCTCCTCGGACTGCTGCTGCACGCGTTTTCTGCCATAGCCCATCGGTTGGACGAGTTTCTCCAAACCACGTTCATCGCGGTCGGGACCAACCAGATTGCCCTCAGCCTCTCCCTGACTCCCGGTGTCGATGTCGCCCCACAGATCGTCTCTCTGATCGACGGTAATCGGGACGGCTCGCTCTCACGGCAGGAAATCGCCAACTACGCCGAACACGTCCGCACCAACCTGACCCTCGTGGTGGACTCGAAAAAACTGCCGCTCGTCCTCACAAGCTCCAAGTTTCCCGACGTCACCGAAATGAACGCCGGCGTCGGGGTGATCTCGCTCCAGCTCACGGCCGTCACCACCCACTTCTCCGCCGGCACCCATCGCCTCCGCTTCGCGAACGAACACCAGACCAACAGCAGCGTCTACCTCGCCAACGCGCTCGTGCCCGAGTCCAAGTCGATCCAGATCGGGCGTCAGGTCCGAGACTTTCGCCAGACCACCCTGGCGTTTGAGTTCACCTTCGACCCGGGAACAACGACCGCCGGCCTCCCGGCCAACTCGCCTCCGATCGGATCAGCTTCCCCGAAACCAAAGTTGAAGTCCGCCGGTCCTCCTTCCACCGTCCCTCCATCGCCATGAAACTTCATCGCACCCTCCGACCGTTTCCCGTCCTCGCCGGCCTGCTCGTCGCCTTCAGCGGCGCGGTCATCACCACGCCGCACCCCGCCGTCGCCGATGAAATGCCGGCAACCAAGGCCAACGCCACCGCACGCGTCATCGCCGCGGCGAACGCGTTCCTTGCCACGCTCGACGACGCCGGACGCGCCAAAGCCCTCTTCGCGGCCGACGACGCCGCGCAGATCAAGAACTGGTCGAACCTTCCGTCGGGCATCTACCAGCGCAAAGGCGCGCGCATGGGCGACATGACCAAACCCCAGCGCGACGCCGTGAACGCGCTTCTGGCCTCCGCTCTAAGTCCGATGGGATACCGCAAAACCATGCAGATCGTCGAAGCCGACGAAGTCCTCAAGCTGACCTCGAAGGGAGGCCCCGCCTTTGGCCGCGATGAATTCTTCATCTCCTTCGTCGGCAAACCTTCCGCCACCGACCGCTGGATCATCCAGTTCGGCGGACACCATCTCGCGCTCAACATCACCGTCATCGGCAGCCAAAACATCCTCACCCCGAGCCACACCGCCGCCCAACCCTCGAGCTACATCGTCGACGGCAAGACGATCCGGCCGCTCGGCGACGAGACCGATGCCTCATTCGCCCTGATCAACGCCCTCGACGACGCCCAGAAGAAGGAAGCGATCATCGGCGCCGCCATGCGCGACCTCGTGCTCGGGCCCACCCAGGATGGCAAGACCGTCATGCCCGAAGGCGTGAAGGTCTCGTCCTTCAACGAGCGTCAAAAGGCCCTGCTCATGGAACTCGTCGGACAATGGGTCGGCATGATCAACAGCACCGCCGCCGCCGCCAAGATGGCCGAGATCAAGGCCAACCTCGGCGAAACCTGGTTTGCCTGGAGCGGCCCCACGACACCCGGCAGCGCCGCCTACTTCCGCGTCCAGGGTCCCACCCTGTGGATCGAATACGCCCCCCAGAAGCTCGGCGGCGACGCGACCAAACACCTCCACACCATGTATCGCGATCCATCGAACGACTACGGGGCGAAGCTGCTGAAGAAGTAGGCTGGCGGCTCCTCAGTCACCAGGCACGTCCCGCCCTGTTGAGCATGGGTCGTAAGGCGCTTCTGCGCTTGCCCCCAAATCCGCCATCGATATCGTTCGGAAATGAGCACCGTTTCTGAGATTGAGAACGCCGTCCAGAAGCTCTCTCGGAACGATTTGACCACGTTCCGCAATTGGTTTCTCGGTTTCGACGCCTCCGCTTGGGACAAGCAGTTCGAAGAGGATGCTGCCGCAGGTCGCCTCGACGTGCTTGCCGATGAGGCCATCCGCGACCTGCGCGAAGGGCGCTCCACGGATTTGTGAGGCATCGCGCGAACCCAAGGTTCTGGAAGTTCTATGAGCAGCTACCCAAGGAGATTCAGGAGCTTGCCGATGCGAACTTCGAATTCCTCAAGAACGACCCGCGGCATCCATCACTGCACTTCAAGAAGGTCGGGCGGATGTGGTCTGCCCGCGTCGGCATACACTACCGCGCGGCTGCCGTGGAAGACGGGTCCGACATCGTCTGGTTCTGGATCGGGCATCACAGCGAATACGACCGGCTCATCGGCCGTTTCCAGTAGGAACGGAGCGCCTGACCATGCATTCCAGCGACCACGGCCATCGCGTCGCGGTTGCAACCGGACGCCCTCGTGGGCCGGGTCGCTGCGCTTGGGTCGTTAGGCGGCATGGATCATGATGCGAAGATTCCTATTCCATTTTGTTTTTGCACTGTGCTGCGGAGTCTTTGTGGCAGTCACGCTCAGGATTTTGCCAGAGTCAGTGAAGCTGACAGGTTTATTTGATTTCACAGTCTTTATCCCGAGGCTTGTAGCAATGGGCATCACCCGCAATCCACACGGTGGAAGCACCGGCGAGATTATTTTCTGGGCGATGGTATTTGGCCAAGCGTTCATAGTGGGCTTTGGCTTGTCCTTTTTCTTTATTGGAAAGAGCAAGTCACAATGAGGCCGCTTAACCATGCGCTGCAGCGCCTATGAGGTTAGTCAAGAGGGTGGAGGCTGGGTCCGACAAGTTTTTCGGCGTGGGGGGATTGGTCGCGCGGGGCGGAACGGCAGTGGAGCGGAGGCGCGTGCGGCTTTCAGGTGTCGTCCGTTACTTGAACGGCATCAGCGCGGAGCACACCAGCGTCAGGATCAAGCCGGAGACGCTGATGGTGGTCACGATCACGGTCCAGCTTTGCAGGGTCTCCTTCTCGGTGAAGCCGCTCAGCTTGCTCACCGTCCAGAAGCCGCTGTCGTTCATCCACGAAAGCGCCTTCGAGCCGAACCCGATAGCGAGGAAGAGGTAGATCGGATGATATGGCAGCACCGTGGTCTGCATCATCGGATAGAGCATGCTCGAAGTCGTCAGCATCGCGACGGTCGCAGATCCCTGCGCAATCCGGATCACGGCGGACACGGCCCAAGCCAGCAGGACAAGGCTGACCTCTTTTCCTTCGACGAGCGCCTTGATGGCGTCGCCCACGCCCGCGTTCTTGAGCATGAACCCGAACGCGCCGCCCGCGCTCGAGATGAGGATGATCACCCCCGCCGTCGCGAACGGTCCGCTGATGCGCTCGCTGACCTTGGCGAGGCTCAGGCCGCGTTGCCGCATCAGCAGCGCTACGGCCAGGCCCGCGCCGATCATCAAGGCGACATTCCGGTTGCCGAGGAACTCGAGGGCGGAATACACCGCCGGAAAGGAGGTGGCTGCGCCGAACACGCCCGCGAAGGACGCGCCGCCGATCAACAACACCGGCGCCAACACCGGGGCCAACGCCCACGCCAGCGAGGGAAGTTCGCTCTCGGGCCGGGTCACGATGGCCTGCAGTTCTTCGGCCGAACTTCCGCCCAAGTCGCGCATCGGCGCATCGATCCGCCGACTGACCAGCACGGCCACGGTCCAGCCGATCAACGCCGGAATGATGCCCGCCACGATCCCGACGACGATCGTCAGACCCACGTCGAGATGGAGGTTCTCCGCCATTCCCAACGGCCCTGGATGCGGAGCGACGAGCGAGTGGGTGACCGTGCCGCCGCAGCAGATCGCGAGGACGAAGAGCATGTAGTTCTTGCCCGTCCTCAGCCGAAGTCCCTTTGCCAATGGCAGGAGGAGCATGAAAAAGGTCTCGAAGAAGATCGGGATCGAAAGCAGGTAGCTGCTGGCGAATAGCCCGTGGGCGGCTCGCTTCTCGCCGAAAAGCGCCAGGAATCTCCGCACCACCTTGTCGGCACCGCCGCTCTCCACGAGACAGGTGCCGATGACCGAAGCCAACGCGATGACCACGCCGATCTTGGCCGCGATGGCCCCGAAGCCCTCCGTCGTCAATTCGGCCGCCTGCACCCAGTGGCTGCGTTCCTTCTTTGGCGTTGCCGGCATCGTGCCGATTTCGCCGGGCAGCTTTTCCGTGAGAATGCCCGCGAGCAACGCGACGGCGATGAGCGCAAAGAACGCGTGCAACCGGACGACTGTCACCAACACGACGATCGTGACGAGGCAGATGCCCAAGATGGCGAAGGGCCACATCGATGAGGAGCTGCCGGGAACGGCGGCGAGGAGTTGGAGCGGTGTGGGCACGTGCGTGGTGGGGTTGGAACCGCGCCAGTGCGCCAGAACGTCATCGACCGATCAAGGCCCATGACACGGACTACGGAGAAAGTGCGGAAGCGATGCCAAGCGGGAGGCATCGATCCGCCGGTGCCGCCCAGAGCTGCTAGATCCCCTTCCGAATGTCCGTCATCAACACCTGGGACAACTGCTGGTCGCCGAACACGCCGAACCGGATCGAGATTTTGGTCGTCGTCTCGGTCACCTGCTTCAGACGGATCGTGACCCTGGTGTCGTCGGCCGTCCGGGCGACGATGGTGGCGGACGCGGCGTCGGCGTCTTCCTTGATCTTGGGATACTTCGCACGAACGAGCGCCGCATTGCACGCCGCCACAGTTTTTGTGACGGAGGCGTTCACGTAGCCTTCGAGGTCGCCCCGCACGTAACCAACACCGCCCGCCGCCGCTCCCGCCGCGGCGACTGCCACGCACCCGGTCTGGGTGACGAGCACGGAAGACAAAAACAGGACCGAAGCGAATGAAACCAGCAGACGGGTTCGAGACATTGAACCACTAGAGAGCAGAACGGGAATTCGGAAAGCGGAATGTTGAGGCCCCACGCGGCTCAGGCTCAAAGGCGCTTCTTGATCTCCTGGACGAACACGGCCGACAGAGGCCGATCGCCAAACGATCCGTGGCGGACGAGCACCCGCGTCGTCTTCTCGGGAAGATTCCGGATGCGGATAAAGACTTTGCCACCGCCCTCGGTCATGGCGTCGAAGAGCGTGAAGGGCCCGTCGGTGTTCTCTTTGACGTCCTTGTAGCGAAGCTCCGTGAGGGTCTTGCGCGTCGCGGCGACCACCTTGTCGTGGGTTGCCAGCAGGTCCGCCGTGTAGTCCGAAGCCGACGCGGTGGTGACCGCTTCCTCGACCGCGAAGCAGCCGGTCAAAGCAGTTGCCGCCGAAACGGCGAGAAGCACCGCCAGAGTGAGGTTTTGTTTTCTGAAACGCGTCATCCAGAAATCGAGACGCCGAGCGGCCGGTGCGTGTTCAAGCCGTGTTCACTTCGCTTTCTTCTGGGCGGGCTTCCTCTTCACCTGCGCCTTCTGGGGAACCGGGGGTTCCCAGAGTTCGATCTTGTTTCCCTCCGGATCCATGACCCAGCCGAACTTGCCGAACTCCGAGTCGTCGCGCTTCGGATCCACCTTCACGCCCTCCTTCTTCAACTGCTTCAACATCGCGTCGAGATCGGCCACGCGGAAGTTGATCATGAACGGCGCCTTGCTGGGCGCGAAGTAGCCGGTGTCTGCGTCGAAAGGGTTCCAGACCGTGTGCGACGTCGCTCCGGACGGCTCCTTTTCGGTGCCCGAAAACACGACGTAGCCCGATGCGTCGAGCGGCAGTCCGAGGTGCTTCACATACCAGGCGCGGAGCGCGTCCGGGTTCGACGACTTGAAGAAAACCCCGCCGATACCGGTGACCCTCTGTTTCATTTTGCCAGCATCCCTGCGACGTCGGCCTTGGCAAGCGCCGGTTTGGGCCCGTAGTTTCACCCCAATACCCGTCCCCCCATCCTATCCCGGAACCGGCGCCCGTAAGCGCGGTTGAATTTCCGGTGAACCTGGGAGGCCATCACTACCAACATGAAAACACGCCTTTCCCTATTCGGAGCCCTCATCGCCGGATTCGCCACCGCCGCCTCGGCCGCGACCCAGTGGGTCACCTACGAACCCAAGGCCGGCACCGCCAACGGCAAACACATCGTCTTCCTTTCCGGCGATGAGGAATATCGTTCGGAAGAATCCGGCCCCCAACTGGGCAAGATGCTCAGCCAACGGCATGGCTTCAAGGTCACCGTCCTCTTCTCCCAGGATCCCGACGGCACGATCAACCCGAACAACTCGACCAACGTGCCGGGAATGCACCTGCTCGATTCGGCCGATCTCGTGATCAACCAGTTCCGCTTCCGCGAACTGCCCGACGCCGACATGAAGCACTTCGCCGACTATCTCGACGCCGGCAAACCCATGATCGTTGTCCGCACCGCCACCCACGCGTTCAACTACACGAAGAACAAGCAGAGCCCCTACGCGAACTACTCCTTCGGCGCGAAAGGCGGCGGCTTCGGCGGCATGACCGTCGGCCATTCCTGGACCTTCCACCACGGCAACCATGCCAAGGAAGCCGCCCGCGGCCTCGTCGATGGCAAGAACGCCAAGCACCCGATCCTCACCTCCGTCACCGACGTCTTCGGACCCAGCGACGTCTACGGCGTGAACCCCGACTTCCCGGCCGACGCAATCGTCCTGATGCACGGCCAAACGCTCAAGGGCATGAAGCCCGACGACGCGCCGAACCTAGGCAAGCCGATCATGCCGATGGTCTGGCTGCGCGACTACAAGGCCCCTTCCGGCAAGACGGCGAAGATCCTCAGCACCTCGATCGGCGCCGCCGTCGATCTCCAGAGCGAAGACCTGCGCCGTTTGTTCGTGAACGCGAGCTACCACATGACCGGCCAGACCGTTCCCAAGAAGGCGGACGTGGCCTGGATGGAAGACTTCCAGCCGTCGATGTTCGGCTTCAATACGTTCAAGAAAGGCGTGAAGGTCTCGGAGCACCTTCCCAAATAGGCGCCCAAGACGCAGGTGAATCACCGCACGCGGATCGGGTAGGTCCGCATCAATTCGGGGATGTCTGTTGATCGGCTCGCTGATCCAGCGGCTTGCCAGCGTCGATCATTTCGCCGGAGGTTCGATTGGAGCAACTCGGGTTAAGTCCGTGTGGCCGGAGGCCGCTCAGAAACGAGCATCCAACTCGATCACGCGTCCTTCGGACCCAACTGATCCTCCACCAATGCCGGTGTGGCGAAATGGCGGACGCAGAGGACTTAAAAAAGGGGAAATCGCCATTCCTGGCGGTCTCTTTGAGTTGCCTGAACAGCCATGAAAAATCTGACCTCATTGAACGGAATTGAGTTTCAGCCTGGTGCCATTGGATGCGCCATCTCCACCCCAAATGTGGCACCAAATGTGGCACCACGATGCCGGCATCAGACCGTCCCCTGCCCAGCCACGGCCCGCGACGTGGCCGAAGCTGTTGACGAGTTTCTGGATTCCTACGAGCTGAACCGTCCAGCCGCCTGCCGACCCGCGCCTCGCCGGTGCGGGCCCATTGGAAACTGTTCACCCCCTGTAAACGGCCATTCCTCCTCAACTTGTGGAGCCTCCACCGTGAAACACTTGAACCCGCGAGCGGCACTGAGGTGCTCGTTCCAGTCCCACAAACTGGCGTGACTTGGCGCGTGATGGTGGCGTATTCCGCCAAGGACGAGCACATATCGGGCGACTGGTCAGGGAGGCTTGGGAGGTCCATCCAGATGCGTTGGAACCGGGGCCATTACGTCAAGCGCGTTGCCACCTCTGAAATCCAGCCTCCTGCTCCTCCCTGCAGCCGGGAGCTGTAGGATCGAACTTCGGCGTAGATCTCAAGTTCATCCTGAAAAGATGCACGTCATGCTCCGCCCGTAATTCCACCAACAACAGCGGCAGCAGACTTACGGCATCGTCCCCAGTTCCAGCCGGAAGACCGGATTCCCCATCGCCGACACATAGACCACGCTGTTGACGGCGTCCCACGCGTAGCAGCCGAACCAGTTCGGCGTGAAAACAAAATTGCCTTCCTTCGGCTTGAGTCCGGCCAAACGTTTCCATGTCGTGCCCCCGTCCTTCGTCTGGAACACGCCATCCTTCCCGACGACGACCATCGCCTTCTCATCCGCCCCGAAGAACGGACCCTGCCCGACATCGACCGGCGCTCCCTGCGTCCTCCAGTTTGCGCCAAGGTCCGTGCTGACCAGCAGGCCGTTCGTGCCGCCTAGGTAATGCGCGCCCTTGAAGAGGACCGGAATCCGCGTCTGCGGATTCGCCCGCGACACCTTCGTCCACGTGACGCCCGCGTCCCCGCTGCGATGGATGCCGTCACCGTTGCCATAGATGAGCGTGGTGGCCGCGAGCGCGCCGACCATCGACACGCGCTCGCGTTTCTCGGCAAGGCGCACCGTCAACGTCGTCCACGCCGCGCCGCCGTCGCGCGTCAGGCAGATTTCACCGGGCGGAGTCGTCTCATGTTTCGCGGCGATGATCGTCTTGGGCTCCGGCGTCGCCCAATCCACGGATCCGAAATCCCAGTTCCGTCCCATCGTCTTGAAGCGCTTCCACCGGACGCCATCCGTCGTCCAGCCTGCCGATCCATCGAGTGAAAAGCTGGCCATCCGTGTGGGCGCGTTCGCATCCGCACTCGTGGTCCAACCCGTCTCGTCGCGGCCGGAGATCGTGTCGCCGTCGATGCGTCGCCAATTTCCGCCCCGGTCCGAACTGCGCCAGAGGCCCTGGCCGACGACCTTGATGGTCACGTCTCCGCTGGTCCTGTCCACCACCACACCCGAACAGCCGCCCGGATATGCCAGCTTCGCGCCGCCGTTCGTGATGCGCGCGAGCAGCGGACTTGAAATATCGGTCCACTGGTCGGCCCCGCGGGCGGAGAAGGTTTGGAGAAGGACCGCGCAACCGGCGGCGATGAAGGCTGGGGAGGGCAGAACACGCATGGTCATCGGGAGTTTGGGTTGCGCGGAGATATGTCGGTAACGCGCGCCCAAATCCAATCTTTCCGGGCGCCAAGACGCGCCTTGTTCACCGGCCCTCGACGCGGAAGGATCCTCCGGCCCCACCAGCCGATCCCGAAATGCGCGCGAGACTCGTCATCCTCATGTCGGCGTTCCTGCTCGCGGGCCTGTGCTTCGCCCAGTCCCGTGGCCGTGGCGCTGGCACTCCGCGCGTCGTCGGCTCCGGGAATCTCGTCCAGATCGAGGGCGGCCTAGTGGTCAACGAAGATGAACTCCGCACCGCGCGCGAGACGGCGTCCCACGCCTCTGGCAACGCGAACTGGACCAACACCGCAGGCTTCGACTGGGACTCGTTCGTGTTCGCGCGCGTCATCTTCAAGTCTGGTCCCGGCTCCGCTTCGGGCCGTGGCCGGATGCGATGGCTGGGATGGTGGGTCGATTATCCCGACGCGGACCTGAATTTCTCGTTTCGTCTCCAGCAGATGACCTCCATCCGCACCGACCCCGACGCGCGCGTCCTGAAGCTGACCGACCCGATGCTCACGCGCTACCCGATGCTCTACATGGAGCACGCCGGCTACATGCACCTGAGCGACGGCGAGGTCGCGATCCTGCGGAAATATCTGCTGAACGGAGGCGCGATGCTGGTGAACGATTTCTGGGGCGCGGAGGAATGGGAGGGGTTCGCCGGCGAGTTGGCCCGCGTGTTGCCGGGCAGGAATTGGACGGATCTCACAACCGACCATCCCGTCTTCCACAACGTGTTCGACTTGCGCCGCCCGATGAAGCGGCTCCAAGTGCCGACCATCCAGTTCTGGAACCCGGACCACGACCCCGACGATCCGCGATCCCCGCCGCTCCAACGCGTCTTCCGGGGTGAAGGCTCCGAGGAGATGCACGTCCGCGCCCTGCTCGACGACCATCAGCGGATCATCGTCCTCGCCATCCACAACAGCGACGTGAGCGACGGTTGGGAACGCGAGGGCCAGAACGAGGAGTATTTCCAGAAATTCTCGGAGAAGATCGCCTACCCGCTTGGCGTGAACATCGTCGTCCATCTGATGACGCACTGAGGGCCCATGTTCAGGGCAGGGACCGACCTCAAGTCGTCAGGGTAAGGAGGATGTCCGCATACCAGGCGCAGTCGAGCCCGAGCGATTCGTCGAGCTTCAGGTCGCGGCCGCCCATGTCCATCCGCGCTGAATGCACACCGAACAGCTTCCACGGCAGGCGCGGATCGGTGGTCGGACTTCGCATCACGACCGGCGCTCCGCTGGTGCCCTGATGCGTCCGCGCATCAGTCAGGAAATAGCCCAAGCCCTGGAACCGCACTCCGAAGGACGACGGGACCACCGCCTGCCTCACGACGGGCAGATGATCGAGGGCGTCGTGGAACCCGAGCGGGAAACCGACGACCACCTTCCGCTCTACCGTCAGGAGAAGATCTACGCCCGCCGCCACGGCGTGAACCTATCACGCCAGACCATGGCCCGTTGGGTCGAGCTCGCGGCCGACTGGCTCCAGCCCATTTACCGCGAGATCAAATCCGGCGTGATGTCCGGCGGCTACATCCAGGTCGACGAGACGCCGGTGGACTACCTCGATCCCGGGCGAGGCAAGACGGGCCAAGGCTACCTGTGGACCTGCGCCTCACCGCGGGGTGATGTCGTCTTCCACTGGGAGACCAGCCGCGCCGCCAGCTGTTTGGGCAAAGTGCTACCCGTGGACTTCACCGGCACGCTCCAGTGCGACGGCTACGCCGCCTATCCATCGTTCGTCCGCCAGCATCCGCAGCCGGTCATGCTGGCCGGGTGCTGGGCGCATGTGCGGAGGAAGTTCTACGACGCCCGCGAACAAAGCCCGAAAGTCACCGGCTGGTTCCTGCGCCAGATCCAACTGCTTTATCAGGTCGAAGCCGCCCTCCGCGAAAAGAACGCCGGGCCAAAACTCCGCGCCGCCCTCCGCGCCGGCGCCAGCCGACCCGTTGTCGAACGCCTCCACCGAGCCCTGGTCCGCCACAAGGCCCGGCACCTGCCCAAGAGCCTCCTCGGCCAGGCCATCGACTACGCCCTGGCCCAATGGCACACGCTCGGGGTGTATCTCGATGACGGCCGCGTTGAGGTCGACAACAACCGAGTCGAAAACGCGATCCGACCCACCGCCCTCGGAAAGAAGAACTGGCTCTTCATCGGCGAAGCCGGAGCCGGGCAACGGGGAGCCATCCTCTACACGATCGTCGAAAGCTGCCGCCGTCGCGGCCTCGATCCCTACGCCTACCTCAAGGATGTTTTGACCCGGCTACCGTCCATGACCAACCACCAGGTCCGCCACATCCTCCCAGCCAACTGGCCCAAAGCCAGGCGGCCCCTCCGCCAGCTCGCCGCATAGATTGAATAGCACATCGCTTTTCAATCTACGCATTCATCGGGTGCTCGGCGTGACGCTTACGATTCTTCCGTATTTGGGGAAGATGACCGGGGTCGGGAAGCGTTCTTCTAAATGGCCCTCCGTGTATTCCTCC
>CANJSG010000032.1 GCA_947476875.1 Verrucomicrobiota bacterium
ACGGATGCCCGGGCCCCTTCCTCAGCTCCGCCGTCGCCACGAACAGCTCCTCCTGCCGGATCTTCTTCTTTCCCAATGCCATGTTCTTCCGACGCGGCCCATCAACTCCTGTTCAGATCAAACGAGAGTTTTTTGACGGGCTGCTAAGGGCCAGCCGTTCGGCGTGAAGCAAGGCCATCTCGGCGCGGACAAGTTACTCATGGACCCCGGCCAAGATCCCCAGAGCCTCGATATCTCCGTTCGCAGCGTCGCCGAGAAGGCGGAGCCGGAACTCGGCTGTCTCCATGCTAGCGCGACTGCAATCTAAAGAACGCGGCATCGTCCTGCGAAGGGAACACGAATTCCAACTCACCCTGCGCGTTGATCGTCGCGCTATTCGTAGTCATCGGAAACGGGGTGAAGGGCGTCACTAAGTTGGCCGTTCTTTGAACCTTTATCGTCAGTTTGAAGTTTCCAGTGGCGGGGTCTTTCCTCAGCAATGGCGTGCCGACATTCATATCCTGCACTTGGTTCGTGTTGAAGAGTCCAAAGACGTTGGGCGAGCCGATCACATCAGCACGGCCGGCTTCACGGTTCGCGAGATACTGCGACACGTTGTAGAAGACGCTCAACACCGCCACGCTTCTTGTGACGCTGCCCGATATGTTCGTGATCATCACCGGGTAGCTGCCAATGTTCGCCAACTGCACATTGGTCAACGAGAGGGTGGCGTTGGTAGCTCCCAACAGGTTCACCCCGTCCTGACGCCACTGGTAGCTCAACGGGGGAGTGCCTGCGCCCGTCACACCAAAGGAAGCATTGGAGCTCACGTTTACCGCGACGCTAGCCGGTTGACTGATGACTCTGGCCGGATACGACACGATGGCTGCGGAATAGATTCCCCCTCCTGCAATCGCCACGACGTTGCTCAAACTGGGTGGCACGTTCGTTTCGCCAGAGCTGTTGCCTCCCCAAGCCACCACCTTGCCGTCCTGTTTCAAGGCTAAGGCGTGATGTCCACCGGCGGCAATCGCCACGACGTTGCTCAAGCTCAAAGGGACATTCGCCGTGCCAAAACTGTTGACGCTTCCCCAAGGCACGACGCGGCCGTCATTCTTCAACGCCATCGCATGGCCGTTCCCTATCGAAATAGCCACGATGTTGCTCAAGCCCGCTCCCCGATTTGTGACCACGCCATCGGCACTAGTGTGCTCGTCGCTGAGGTGCCCGTAGGCGCGGCCAATCAGAACTCCGCCGTCCTTGTGCCCCGCCCATCGCGCAATTGTCATGTAGTCGATCCCGCTCATGACGGCGTAGCTGATGAAGTGGTGCCGGCAATCGTGGAAGCCTACGTGGAGCAGCCCAGCCGCAGCGCGCGCCTTCCTCATGGATTCCACGTAGGTCTTTGCCGGCAGATGCCGTTGCCCCCCGCGCTTCGAGGGAAACAGCCATTCATTGGCGGCATTCCGCCGGATGAACATGTCGCGCAAATGGGCTTCCAGCGCTGGGTTAAAGTCCACCTCACGGGCTTCGTGGTTCTTGGACAGACCATCGGAGCCGATGACGAGCCTACTCCGCTGCCAGTCGACGTCGGCCCAACGAAGGCGGAGGGCTTCGGACTTGCGCGCTCCGCTGGTGGCCATCAGCCGCAGGTAGTCGCAGAGGCTACGACCGTTCGTCAGCGTTTCCTGCGCAGCCGCGCAGAGCCGGTCGAGGTCGGACCCGGACACAAGGCTCTTGCGCTTAGGTATCCAGCGAATGGGGCGGAGGCCGTCGAGGGGGTTGGACTTGAGCAGGCCGTGTTGGGCCGCGTGGTCGAGGACGTTGCGTAGGATGGTCAGGGCGAGGTTGCAGGAGCGTCCAGACCAGCCTTCCTCGCGTTTGGCCGTGCGGAACCGCAGGACGGAGCCTTTGGTGATCTGGTGAAGACGGGCGTCGACGAAGAATTTGGCCCAGTCGCGCAGGTGGACCTCTTCAACTGCAACGGTGCCGGGGCGTTTGGTCTGCCGGGCGTCCTGCAAGTAGGCCGGGACATGATCGGCGAAGCGGGGTGTCTGCCTCTGGAGGCTCATTGCGCCTTCTGATCGTTCCAACCGGAGGCGAGCCAGTTCGGATTTGGCGTCGGCGACTGAGGATGCCTTCAGACGGATTCGGACGTCGCGCCGGAAGTCGTCGGGTTCGGCGACGTTGAGCCGGGCGTAGAAGTTGGACCCTCGTCGCCACAGTCCACGGATGGGCTGCCGGCGGCCGTCGAGGACGCGGACGAAACGAGTGGGACTGGCGGAGGTGGTGGAGGGCAAACCGGCACAATTACCGGCACAAGGGTCGTTCGGGATGAGTTGGCGCATGGTTCAGATGCGCAGTGCGGCGGAGGCTGGACGGTCTGCCGACGGTAGTCATCGGGTGCGTTTTGTGGGCAAAAGACGCCGAAAGCGGCGTGTGGTAATGGACGAAGAAGAATTGGTGCCGACAGAGGGGGTCGAACCCACACTCCCGTAAGGGAACAAGATTTTGAGTCTAGCGCGTCTGCCAATTTCGCCATGTCGGCACCGGGAAAAGGCGTGGAGAACTTAGAAAGCGTCAGGCCACCGTGCAAGAGCCGAATCCATGGCCCCACGTTTCTCCGCTTAGTTAGTTTCGACCGGGATGAGGCTAGACTTGGCGGTGCGCCGGCCTCGCTGCCGGGCCGGAGGCTGGCGCTCCATTGAGGTTTGGGCTTGGTGGCACCGACGCTTTCCAGTAGCCCGTGGCGATGAACTTCCTCGTCACCGGCGGCGCCGGCTTCATCGGCTCCCATGTCTGCGAAGAACTGCTGCGCCAAGGCCACGCGGTCTGGGCCTTCGACAACCTGCATCCGTTTTACCCCGCGGCAGTCAAGGAGCGGAACATCACGGAGATCACGGAAATCAGGGAGGTAGGCGGAGGCTTCACGTTTGTGCTCGGCGAATTGGCTGAACCGACCGCTCTGCGGAACCTGTTCCGCAACGTCAAGTTCGACCAGGTCATCCACCTCGCCGCTCTTGCCGGCGTCCGCCCGAGCCTTCAGGAACCCGAGTCCTTCCAGCAGATCAATGTAGAGGGCACCGTGAACCTGCTCGAAGCTTGCCACCACAGCGGCATCAAGAAGGTGACAATCGCCTCTAGCTCTTCCGTTTACGGCGTGAACAAGAAGGTGCCCTTCTCCGAAGACGACCCAACCCAGCGGCTCATCTCGCCCTATGCCGCAAGCAAGCTGGCGTGCGAAGCCCTCGGCCACGTCTACCACCACGTCTATGGCATGGACATCGCCATGCTCCGCTTCTTCACGGTCTACGGCCCGCGTCAACGCCCGGACCTCGCGATCCACAAGTTCGCCCGGCTGATCGAGGACGGGAAACCGGTGCCCGTCTTCGGCGACGGTTCCACGGCGCGCGATTACACCTACGTCAGTGACACGGTCGCGGGCGTGATCGCCTGCACGAATCGCGAATTCGGCTACGAGATCTTCAACCTGGGCGGAAGCAACACGGTCACTCTTGCCCGTTTGATCGAAGTGCTCGAACAGACCCTCGGCAAGAAGGCGATCATCGATCGCCATCCGCAACAGCCCGGCGACGTGCCGTTGACCTTTGCGGACATCACCAAGTCCCGGAAACATCTCGGCTACGATCCGAAGATCGGCATCGAGGAAGGCATCCGGCTCTTCGTGGAGTGGTTCCGGAAGCAGAAGTGAGCCCGGTTCGGAAGGTCGCAATGGAACGGTCCATGGCATGTGAAACCACGTCCCGTCTCGCGGACAAACTTTGCTTCCGTCCGCCAGTTGCGCCACGCACTCTGGGGCCGCGCGCCGCATGACCGATCTCGTCAAACTTCTCTGCGAACTGATCGCCCTCCCGAGCGTGAACCCGGCGTTCGTCGAGCCCGGCAGCCTGGTCGCCGGCGAACGGCTGGTCGCCGAGTTCCTGGTCCGCACTGCGGCCAATGCCGGACTCGACGTGCAGATGAGCCGGGTGCTTCCGGACCGTGACAACGTGATCATCCGCCTCACGCCCCGAGGCCGCGTCCGCCGTCGGATCGTCCTCGCGCCGCACATGGACACGGTGGGTGCGTCCGGTTCGCAGCTGAAACCCGTTCTCAAGGGCGGCCGCATCCACGGCCGAGGCGCGTGCGATACCAAGGGCTCCGTCGCCGCGATGCTCGGAGCGTTGCTGGATGTGGCCGCCGGCAAAAACAGGCCCTCCCAGACCGAGATCATTTTCACCGGCCTGATCGATGAGGAGAACAACCAGTCCGGCTCACGCGCGTTGGCCAAAGCGAAGTTCAAGGCCGACCTCGCGATCGTGGGCGAGCCGACTCTCTGCGAAGTGGTCTCAGCCCACAAAGGCGACCTCTGGCTGAAACTCACGACGAAAGGCGTGGCCGCCCACGGCGCAACGCCGTCATTGGGCCGGAATGCGATTCTTGAAATGGCCCGCGTCGTCCAGTTGCTCGAGACCGAATACGCCGCGTCGCTGAAGACGCGGACGCATCCCCTGCTAGGCATTCCGACGATCAACGTCGGCAGCATCAAGGGCGGACGGCAGCCGAACATCGTTCCCGACTTCTGCGAGATTTCCGCCGACCGGCGCACGCTTCCTGGCGAAACCCAAGCGACCGTCCGCCGCGAACTGGCCGCGCTCTTCAAGAAGCACGGCCTGGCCGTCACGGTCGCCGACACGAAGGGCGCGCCGTGCCTGCCGATGGAGACCAATGGGAAACTCCCGCTCGTCCAACTTTTCCTCAAAGCGGCGCAGCGAAAGCAGCCGCTGGGGGTGCATTACTTCTGCGACGCCTCGATCTTCTCGAACGCGGGGACGCCTTCGATTGTCTTTGGACCCGGTGATATCGCCCAAGCCCACACCGCCGACGAGTGGATCGCCGTCTCCGAACTGGAACGCGCGCGGGTCGTCCTCGTGAAATTCCTCCGAAGCCTTCCGTGATCCGATCCTCCTTCTTCCGGCAAAGCGCGTGGATGCTCTTTGCCTCCATGGCCGGCGGCGGCCTGCTGGCGCTGGTCCACCGCATCGCCAGCAAGATGGACGCGAGCGGCGAATACGGGCTGTTCACCGCGGTGCTAAGCTCGATGGCCGCACTCACATGGCCGGCTCTCGGGTTGGCGGCGGCGTTCATGCAGATGACGGCCACGGCTTCGACCGACGAAGCCAAACGTGATGTCTCCGCCGCGGCGAAACGGGTCGCCGGAGGAATGGTCTGCTATTGGGTCCTGATCTGCCTGGCCTTGTTCGTCGGTAAGGACTGGGTCATGACGACCTTCAAGATGACCAGCGGCCTCGCGCTGGTTTGGCTGGCTCCAACGCTGTTGCTCCAACTGCTTTCCCCCATCGCCCAGGGCATCGTGCAAGGCCGACAAGACTTTTTCACGGCCGGCTGGAGCGCGATTATCGGCGGGGCCGGACGGCTATCGATCACTTGGATTGCGGTCACATTGATCGGAGCCAGCGCCGGTTGGGCGATCTGCGGCACATTCTTCGGGTTGCTCGCCGGGTTCATCCCTCTCGTGATGGCGAGCCGACACATCTGGCGGCTGCCGAGCGGGAAGTTCGCCTTCAGCCATTGGCTGCGCGATGCCGGGCCGTTGACCGGCGGTCTCGCGGCTTCGGCATTTCTCTTCTCGCTCGATCAGTGGGCCGCACTCGAATTCCTCCCACCCGACGGAAACGACCTCTACGGCGCTGCGGGAACCGTGGGTCGGGTGGTCATGTGGGTCGCGGCGCCTCTCGTCGTGGTGATGTTCCCAAAAATCGTTGGTGCCGCCGCCGCTGGGGAGGATCGGCGGATCTTGTTCCAAGCCGTAGGGGCCACTTTGGTGGTCGCGGCGTCCGCGGCGATCGCGTGCACCCTGTTTCCATCGGTGCCCCTGCTGGCGCTGCAGGGAAAGGCCCTCGCTGGATCTGCGGCTCCACTGGTCCCGATCTACGTCTGGTGCCTGATCCCACTGACGCTGGCGAACGTGCTTCTGAATAACCTGCTCGCCCGGAAACGTTACGGCGTGGTGATTCCCCTGATCGTCGTCGTGCTCGGTTACTGGATGGCCCTGCGCCGCTTCAATGGATCGCCGAAGGAAATCATCCTTACCTTGGGAGGCGCGGCGACCGTCGCCTTGTTGGTCACCGCGTTCTACACGTGGACTGGCGGCAGGCGGAGCCGTTCGCCGGTCAACCCGGCTTGATCGGCTGGGTCGCGGCGACTTCCGGATGGTCGGGCGTGGTGACGGCTTCACGGCGCGGCGCCGGAGCCCGGAGCTTCATGAACAACCACGCCTCGAGCGGCCGCAGCCACGTGAGTCGCTTGTAGAAACGCGAGTAGATCAGCCGCAGGCGCACCACGCTGAGGAACATCGTAAGCGACGACCGGAAGAGCGTCTTCGTCACCTTGGACCCGGCCTTGTCGGTCCATTCGGTCGGGACTTCCTTCACGCTGAAGCCGGCCCGCTTGAGCGAATAGAGCAGGTTCACGTCGAACGCCAGATCGGCGGCGCTCAGGCGCGGCAGGACTTTCTCGATGGCCGGGCGTTTGATGACCTTGGCCGGGCATTGCGTGTCCTTGATCCGCATGCCGAACAACACCTCGACAATCATATGGAAACACCGGCTGACGAAACGCCGGAGCCAGGGCTGCGACTGGTGGAGTTTCGCCCCGGGCAGCCAGCGCGAGCCGATCACGCAGTCGGTGTCGGTGCAGAGCCGGACGAGCTTGAGGTAGGCCTCGGGCGAGGTCGCGCCGTCGGCGTCGACGTAGCCGATGAGATCCGCGAGAGGTGCCAGCTGCAGGCCTTCGATGAGAGCGCCGCCTTTGCCGATGGGTTCCTTGAACTCCAGCGCCCCGACCCAGAAATACTCCTTCGCCACGTCGCGGACGACGCCGAGCGTGTTGTCCCGGCAGCCGTTGAGGACGACGATGAGTTTGAAGGGGCCACGGTAGTGGTCGCGGAAGTAGGCGGCGAATTCGCGCAGGGTCGGGCCGATTCGTTCCTCCTCGTTGTAGGCGGGAACGAGCAAAAGCAATGATGGCTCGGGCTGCACGCGAGCCTGAGTATCCCAGCCCCGGGCCGGATGCAATGCGGGCGGCACATCTCTTCGCGGCGGCCTTTGCCCTTGCCGAGCCCGCTTCCGGCCGCTTTATTCGGCCCGTGGATTCGCAGCTCGAGCAATACATTCCGATTCTGATCCTTGGCGTTGTCGCCGTCGGATTCGCGGCCAGTAATCTGATCCTTTCGAAGATTGCCGGCCTGTTCGCGGCCAAACGAGGCGTCGTCACGCCCACCAAGAACATCCCCTACGAGTGCGGCATGCTCCCCATTGGCGAAGGCAGCACCCGGCTTTCGGTGAAATTCTACCTGGTGGCCCTGCTCTTCGTGCTTTTCGACATCGAAGTCGTGTTCATGTATCCGTGGGCCGCCGTCTACAAGGAGATGCTCGTGAGCCACGGCTTCTATATTCTCGGGGCCATGCTCTCCTTCCTTGGCATCCTCTTCATCGGCTACATCTACGCCTTGAAGAAAGGCGCCCTCGACTGGAAGAAGTAGGGATCGGAAACCGGATGCCGGATACCGGATACCGGATGCTGAAATCAGGAGCCGCAACTGTTTCCTATCCGGGACCGGGCCTCCGGCATCAACAACCCTCTTCCATGTCCTCACCCATCAAATTCGGCACCAGCGGCTGGCGCGGCCTCATCGCCCGCGACTTCACCTTCGACAACGTCCGCCTCGCCACCCAGGCGATCGCCGACTATTTGAAATCCGAAATTGGAAATCCGAAATCGGAAATCTCCCGTCGTAAGCCCGTCCTGATCCTCGGCTGCGACACCCGTTTCCTCGGCAAGGAATTCTGCCTCGCCGCCGCCGAAGTGCTCGAAGCGCACGGCTTTACCCCGCTCGTCTGTGACCGGCCCACGCCCACGCCCGTCATCGCCCACACCATCCGCCACCGGAAGGCCATCGGCGGCATCAACATGACGGCCAGCCACAATCCCTCCGAGTATCAGGGGCTGAAATTCTCCACGTGGAACGGAGCCCCGGCCACGACCGACGTGACGAAACCCATCGAGGCCAATGTGGCGGCCCTCGAAGCCGCCGGCTGGAGCTTCAAGGCTGCGGTTGTCGGCACTTACCAGTGCGAGGAGATCGATCCCAAGCCCGACTACTTCAAGCAGCTCCGCAAGTTCGTCGACTTCGCCACGATCGAGAAGGCCAAGCTCAAGGTCGGCGTGCAGCTCATGTATGGCACCGGCGCGGGCTACCTCGATGAATTGCTGAAGGAGAACGGTGCGACCGTGACCGTCTTCAACGCCCAACCTGATCCGATGTTCGGCGGCCATCATCCCGAGCCGAACGCCGAGGGCATGGAGGAAGTCAGCGCGCTCGTCCGCAAGGGCAAGATCCAGCTCGGCCTCGGGCTCGACTGCGACGCGGACCGTTTTGGCGTCACCGACAAGAGCGGCACTTGGCTTTCACCGAACCAGATCCTCGCGCTCGCGCTTTATCACCTGAAGAAAAACCGCGGTTGGACCGGCGCTGTCGTCCGCACCGTGCCCACCAGCCACCAGGTCGATGGCGTGGCCGCGATGCTTGGTGTGAAGGTTTACGAGACGCCCGTCGGCTTCAAATACATCGGCGCGCTGATGGAGTCCGAGCCGATCATCGTCGGCGGCGAGGAATCCGGCGGCCTCAGCGTGAAGGGCCACGTCCCCGAGAAGGACGGCATTCTCGCCTGCCTGCTCATGGCGGAACTCGTCGCCACCGAGAAGAAATCCCTCGGCCAGATCCTCAAGCAGATCGAGAAGACCACCGGCGCCTACTTCACCGACCGCATCAACGTGAAGGTCGCGCCCGAGCGCAAGCAGGTCATCCTCGACATGCTGGCCAAGGGCCTGGAGAAGGTGGGCAAGTTCAAGGTCCAGCAGTTCATCACCACCGACGGCTACAAGTTCCTCCTGCCTGGCGGCGAATGGGTCGCCTTCCGTGCCAGCGGCACCGAGCCGATGATCCGCTGCTACATCGAGGCCAAGTCCGAGGCCAATCTGAAGGCGCTCCAGACCGCGTGCCGCAAGGTCCTCGCCTAAGACTTTCCACATCATCCAAAAAACGAACGGGCGCGGCTTGCACCGCGCCCGTTTTCGTCTGGCGAAGTTCCCGATCAGGCCATCGCAAGGCCGCGTGCAAACGGGCACGAGCCTACTCGGGTTTGCTCGTGACCAGCTTCCCGTGGATTTCGGCCGTCAGCGTCTCGATTCGCTCGCTGAGGTTCTTGGTCAACTCGGTCAACGCCGTGTTCTGACGGACAAGTTCCAGCAATTGCGCCGTCTGCTGGCCGGCGATCACGAGGCGTTGCGCGTTCTCCACGGCGATCGATTCCCGATGTTGCGCGTCGGCCTCGGCGTGGGCCTTGTCGCGATCGGCCTGGCGCGTCTGGGCCAGCAGGATCAATGGCGCGGCGTAGGCGGCCTGGAGGCTGAAGGCGAGGTTCAGCAGGATGAACGGGTAGAGGTCGAATTTGAATACCCCGGCCACGTTCAACGCGATCCAGGCTGTCACGACGATCGTCTGGCCGACGATGAAGAAGGGCGTGCCGAAGAAGCGGGCGAAGCCCTCCGCCTTCAGCGCGAACCAATCGTCGCCGAACGCGGACGACAGATGGCCATGCGGCAGGTGGAAACGGAAAAAGTGCGATCGCCCGGCAACGGGCGGAGTCTGTGCGACGGATGATGTAGTTCCAGAAGATGGCATGACGATGGGTCCCGGACGGGAGTTGGTTGTTCAGCAGACTGACAGGGGACTGATACCTCCTTCGACCCGAGGAAAGAACCACCATTCATGTTCCGTGCTCGCCTGCTCATGAGCGGAAGGAAACCCCGATGGACCTGGATTCTCCGGCTTCCCCTTTTGTCGACTCGCCGGAAAACTCCGCCGGTTCCAGCGTGCGGTTGTGTTGCCGCTCTTCATCATTTTCTCCGGCCTTCTCCTCAGCGTTGTCGCCTCAGCCCGGGCCGAGTTCGACCTGGTCCTGCGCGGCGGCCGCGTCATCGACGGCATGGGCAACCCGGCGCGCTTTGCCGATGTCGCCATCAAGGACGGCCGCATCGCCGCGATTGGCCGCGAACTCGGCGCCGCCAAGTCAGTCGTCGATTGCGCCGGACTGGTGGTCGCACCGGGCTTCATCGACGTCCACACGCACGCCGAGAACATCGACGAATTGCCGCTGGCCGAAAACTTCGCGCGCATGGGCGTGACCACGCTCGTGCTGGGCAACTGCGGTTCCTCCGCCTGACCATCGCGCAGGGCCCGACGCTTCTTCTCCAATCCGTCAGCGTGACCGCAACCGAGGGAGCGACCGCCAATCTTCGTTGAGTGCTAGCGCGCCCGATGTGGCCAAGAATAGCCACAATGCTTTAATTGCGACGCCCCAGCCTGCGGTTGGTTTGCCGGTTAGGTGCGGTGAACTGCGTCCCGTCTGGCCAAACTGATTGCGCTCCAGGGACGGATCACAATTCGTGGAACCATTGGGACGAAGGACGAACAGGCCTCTCATGCGAGGTGTTCATCGGTCGAATGAATCGAATCGATGCACAGCCTGACGGTCATTTGACTGCGCTGGCATCAACCGTGCGATGGAGGTTTCTGACAGCTTGAGCTGCCAGTCCAATCCATCCAACCAACTCTGAACCCATCTCCATGATTCGAAGAAATTCCCTTTCCTCTTTTCCCATGACCGGCGCCCTGCTGGCCGGCGCCCTTGCGCTTGGTGCTGCCGGCTCCCTGCATGCGGCCGACGATCGCATCGACAAGCTGGCCAAGGAAAATTCTGACCTGAAAACCCGTCTGGATGCGCTCGAAACCCTTGCCACCAAGGAAGGTCTTAAGCCCAGCGGCGACGCGCCGAAGTTCGTGCGTTCGATGTCCGAGATCACGATCAGCGGCTTCGTGCAGGCGTCGTATTTCTACAACACCCGCACCCCGGCGGACGGCTACTCCGACGGTTACCTGTGGAACACCAAGGACAACTCGTTTTCGATCAACAAGGTCAAGCTCACCGCCGCCAGCAAGCCCGTGGCAAACGACAAGTGGGACGCTGGCTTCAAAACTTCTTTGATGTTCGGTGACGACGCCCCGCAGTTGAACACCGGCGGCGCCAACGGAATCGGCGGAGCCAACACCAGCTTCAATGACCTCCGTGAAGCCTACGTCGAAATCAACGTCCCCATCGGCACCGGCATCAACGTCAAGGCGGGCGAGCTGATCTCGCTGCTCAACTACGAGTCAGGCGACGGCGGCGCGGCCAACGTCAACTTCTCCCAGGGCAACCAATGGTGGTTCACCGGCAACGGTCCCTCCGCCGGTGTGCAGGCGTCCTACAACTTCACCGACAAGGTCGGTCTGACCGTGCGCGTCGACAACGGCCTCTTCCAGGGCCCCGTGGACAACCACTCCGGCAAGGCCTACAGCGCCAGCGTCAACCTCAAGCCCACGAGCAAGCTCTGGGTCAATGTCTACGGCTTCGTCGATGATTCCCTCGGCAACGATACCAAGGGTTTCGGAACCATCGGCGGCTTCCAGATCAGCGAGAAGCTCGGCACCGGATTCGAGTTCGACTACTTCAACTTCGACAATGGTGCGGCCAAGACCGACCTCTGGTCCATCGGTGGCTGGGTCTGGTATGACTTCACCTCGAAAGTGGGGGTTGCGCTCCGTGCCGACTATATCGACAGCCCCGACGCTCCGATCGGACCCGCCCCCCGCGCCGGCGCCGGCTTCGTAAGCCCTGACACCGACGGCCACCTCGGCAGCCTCACCCTCACGCTCAACTACAAGCCCACGCCCAACATCAAGATCCAGCCCGAGATCCGCTACGACTATACGTCGTTCAAGGGCGGACTCGATGGCAAGAAGGACCGCATCATCGTCGGCGCGGGCGTTTCCTACCTGTTCTAATCCCCTGCTAAAACATTCCCGAAACCTGCCTCTGAAAAATGAAACTGAATCTTAAGTCACTGTTCACCGGCATCGCCGCCACGGCGATTGTCTGGAGCGCATCGGCTGCCGAAACCGTCAAGGTCGGCGTCCTGCATTCGCTCTCGGGCACGATGGCCATCTCCGAAACCTCGCTGAAGGACGTCCTCCTCTTCACCTTCGACGAGATCAACAAGTCCGGCGGCGTCATGGGCAAGATGATCGAGCCCGTCGTCGTCGATCCCGCGTCCAACTGGCCGCTCTTCGCCGAAAAGGCCGAGGAACTGCTGGTCAAAGACAAGGTCAGCGTCGTCTTCGGCTGCTGGACTTCCGTCAGCCGCAAGTCGGTCCTCCCGAAGTTCGAGCAGCACAACGGCCTCCTCTTCTACCCCGTGCAGTATGAGGGCGAAGAGCTGTCGAAGAACATCTTCTACACCGCCGAAGCCGTGAACCAGCAGGCCATCCCCGCGGTCGCCTACATGCTCGCCGAGGGCAAGAAGAAGTTCTACCTCGTCGGCTCCGACTACGTCTATCCGCGCACCACGAACAAGATCCTGAAGAAGTATCTCCAGATGAAGGGCATTCCCGAGTCCGACATCATCGAGATCTACACGCCCTTCGGCCACACCGACTACCAGACCATCGTGGCGCAGATCAAAAAGTTCGCCGGTGGCGGCAACGCCTGCGTCATCAGCACGCTTAACGGCGATACGAACGTCCCCTTCTTCAAGGAGTTCGCCAACGCCGGCCTGACCTCCGAGAACTGCCCGGTCGTTTCCTTCTCGATTTCCGAGGACGAGTTCCGCGGCCTTCCCGCCAAACAGCTCGCCGGGCACCTCGGCTGCTGGACCTACTTCATGTCCGTGAAGACGCCCGAGAACGACAAGTTCGTCGGCGATTTCATGAGCTGGATCAAGGACCCGAAAGTCACCGGCACCAGCTACAAGGTCTCCGGCGTCGACCCCAAGGGCCGTGTCACCTGCAGCCCGATGAACCTCTCCCGGATGGGCGTCCATCTCTGGAAGCAGGCGGTTGAAAAAGCGGGCAGCTTCGACGTGGACAAGGTCCGCGTCGCGCTCATCGGCCAGAAATTCAAGGGCCCCGTCGCGGAAGTCACGATGCAGGAAAACCACCACCTGATTAACAACGTGTTCATCGGCGAGACCCTTCCCACCGGACAGTTCAAGGTCATCAAGACCTTCAAGGACGTCGCGGCGGAACCCTTCAGCGACATGTTCCTCAAGTAATGCGGGCGACCTTGGTTGGTTCGTTCGGGGAGGCGGATCCTTTTGGTCCGCCTCCCTTTTGCTGAAGCCCGGTCTGGTTTTTCCCTTCGTGAAACTCCTCCTTTTCCTCTGCCCGCTTCTCTTGGCGGTCGCATCCGTTTCCTCCAGGGCGGCGGATGCGACCGCCAAGTTCCGCGCAACCCTTGTCGAAGCGATCCTCAGCGAGGACGTCGACAAGCAGGTCGAATTGGTCAACCAACTCGTCGATGCCGAGGACGAACTGATCGCCCGGGGATTGACCGCGTGGCGCGCCAGCGAACTCTACGTCCATTCCCCCGCTTCCGGTGCCAAAGCCCCTTTCCTCCTGGATGTCCAACCCGGCGTCGTCGGTGATTCCAAGGGCATCCGTCTCTTCGACGGCACTCCTGTTCTGGATCCTACGGGAAAACCCCTGACCTTCAACGCCAGCTCCCTGACTCCGGTCGACAATTCGTCGAAGCTCCGAAAAGCGATCAAGACCGCGCTCGACCTGTTCGCCATCGGCAACCGCGATCCGCACCTTCGCCGCGACGCCGTCACCAAGTTGGGGCAGGCGCGGATCGCGGAGTATGTCCCGTTCTTCGAGCGACGCATGAAGATAGAGACCGACAAGGAAGTCATCCGCTCCCTGGGCGAAGCCGTTGCGCTCACCCGTGCGACCGATGCCGATCCGAAGGTCCGTCTCGGTGCGATCTCTCAGCTGGGCGAACTGCGTTCCATCAATTCCATCGATTTCCTCCGCGAGCTGGATACCGAGTGCAAATTGAATCCCGCCAAGTATGGCGAGGATACCGGGCGCCTCGTCCATTCGGTCGTCCTCCAGCTCGAGAACTACATCCGCTGGGGAACCTTGGTCGGCACGGCCTTTCGCGGCGTCAGCCTTTCCGCCGTGCTGCTGGTCGCCGCGCTTGGCTTGGCGATCACGTTTGGTCTCATGGGCGTCATCAACATGGCCCACGGCGAGGTCATGGCGGTCGGCGCCTACACCGCCTACGCCGTGCAATGCCTGTTCGGCAACGGTCTGCTCTTCTCGATCTTTGGCTACCAGGTTTCGCTCAAGGGGGCCGGCTTCTCCGGAGGATTCTTTGACGTCTACTTCCTCGTCGCGCTGGTCGCTTCGTTTGTCACCGCGGCGTTGGTGGGTCTGGGATTGGAACGCGGCATCATCCGGTTCCTCTACAAGCGTCCCCTCGAATCGCTCCTCGCCACGTGGGGCGTGAGCCTCGTTCTCCAGCAGCTTTTCCGGCACACTTTCGGCGCGGCTAACGTCCAGGTGGATGCGCCCGGGTTCCTCCAAGGCAGTCTCGTCGTCAGCGACATTGCCTTCGCCTACAACCGTATTTTCATCATCGGCTTCGCCGTCTTCATCGTCTTCGGCGCCTGGCTGCTGCTCACCAAGACGTCGCTCGGCCTCCAGATCCGCGCCGTCATGCAGAACCGGGCGATGGCTTCGTGCCTCGGGGTTCGCACAGATCGGGTGAACATGATGACCTTCGCGCTGGGCTCGGGCCTCGCTGGCGTCGCCGGAGCGTGCATGTCGCAGATCGCCAACGTGGGCCCCAGCCTCGGCCAGAGCTACATTGTCGACTGCTTCATGATCGTGGTGCTTGGGGGAGTCGGGAATCTGGTCGGCACCGTCTCCGCCTCGGCCGGCGTGGGCGTGACGAACCAAGTCCTTGAACCGTGGCTTGGCGCCGTGCTCGGAAAGATCACCGTGCTCGTCGCGATCATTCTTTTCCTGCAATGGCGGCCCTCCGGCCTTTTCGTCACCCGCAGCCGCAGTCTCGACGGCTGAAACCCTTGTCTCCATGGCTGGAAAATTCTCCCAACGGGAACTCCTGATCGTGGGCCTTCTGGCCTTCATCGGCCTTGTGTTGCTGCCCTGTCTGAACGCGTTTGTCCCGGCGGGAAATCCGCTTCACGTCAGCACCTTCGCCCTGAGCGTCTACGGCAAGTATCTCACCTACGCCGTGCTCGCCCTGGGGGTGAACCTGCTTTGGGGCTACACCGGCATCCTGAGCCTGGGCCAATGCCTCTTCTTCTCCCTCGGCGGCTACGCGCTCGGCATGTATCTGATGCTCCAGATCGGCAAGCTCGGCCAATACCAGAAGGAGATCCCGGACTTCATGGTGTTCCTGGAATACGAGGCCAAGTATCCCGCCACGGGCGGTCTGCCTGCGCACTGGATACCGTTCCGGAACTTCGGATTCGCCGCGTTGATGATGATCGTGGTCCCGGCGGTCGTGGCCTACGGATTTGGTTTCCTCGCGTTCCGCTCGCGCATCAAAGGCGTCTATTTCTCGATCCTGAGCCAGGCGTTGACCTACGCCGCGAGCCTCATGTTCTTCCGCAACGACTTCACCTTCGGCGGCAACAACGGCCTGACCGACTTCAAGTTCATCCTCGGACATGACATCAACTCGCCGGTCACCAAACGCACGCTCTACATCTGTTCGGGCCTGTTGCTCCTGGGGGTCTATGTCTTCTGCCGCTGGATCACGTCGACGCGTTTCGGGATGATCCAGCGCGCGATCCGGGATTCGGAGAACCGAGTGCTCTTCTCCGGATACGCCACGGCCAACTTCAAGCTCTTCGTGTTCGTCGCCGCCGCCATCATCGCCGGGCTGGGCGGGGCGCTCTTCGTCCCTCAGGTCGGCATCATCAATCCCAGCGAGATGTCCCCGGAAAAATCCTTGGAGGCGATTGTCTGGGTTGCGGTCGGGGGCCGCGGAAATCTTCTCGGCCCGATCATCGGCGCAATCGGCATCAACTCGCTCAAGAGCTACGCCACGCACGCCTTCGCCGAGCAATGGCCCTACGTCCTCGGACTGCTCTTCATCTTCGTCACGCTTTTCATGCCCAAGGGCGTCGTCGGCCTCCCCGCGCAGTTCCGGGAAATCTGGCGGCGCTTCAAGAACCGGAACCAGACGGCGGATCTGCCCAAGGCCGTCATCGCCCCGACGGCCGAAGCCGAGAAGCCTCTTCAACCCACCGGCAAGGAATGACCAAGGAATTCATCCTGACCGTGGAGGGCGTCACCAAGACGTTCGATGGCTTCAAGGCCATCTCCGACCTCAACTTCTACATGGATACGGGCGAGTTGCGCGTGATCATCGGCCCGAACGGCGCCGGCAAGACCACCTTCCTCGACCTGATCACCGGCCGCACCCGGCCCGACGTCGGCAAGATCGAGTTCGGCAAGGACACGGATCTCACCCAGCTCAACGAATACGAGATCAACCGCCTGGGCATCGGCCGGAAATTCCAGACGCCGTCGGTCTACACCGACCACACCGTCTACGAGAACATCCTGCTTTCGTTGGAAGGTTCGCGTTCGGTGTGGAGCACGCTCTTCGCCCGCATCACTCCGGCCCAGCGCGGACGAATCGACGAGGTGCTTGAAACCATCGGCCTCAAGGACAAGGCCCGCTCCAAGGCCGGCCTGCTGGCCCACGGCCAGAAGCAGTGGCTCGAGATCGGGATGCTCCTTGCCCAAAATCCCAAGCTCCTGCTGGTCGATGAACCCGCCGCCGGCATGACCGATGAGGAGACGGCCAAGACGGGCGAATTGCTCATCAGCCTTGCGGGCAAACACAGCATCGTGGTCATCGAACACGACATGGTTTTCGTCCGGCAGATCGCCCGCAAGGTGACGGTGCTCCACCAGGGCCACGTCCTCTGCGAAGGCAGCGTCGACGAAGTGCAGAACAACGAGCGCGTCATCGAGGTCTACCTCGGCCGGAAGAAGAAGGAGAAACCCTGACCCATGCTTTCGCTCTCCAACATCTCCGCGTCCTACGGCGGCTCGCGCATCCTTCGCGGCGTCAACCTGACGGTGCCAAAGAACAGCCTCGTCTGCCTCATGGGTCGCAACGGCGTCGGCAAGACGACCACGCTCAAGACCATCGTCGGCCTCGTCGGCACGGACGAAGGCACCGTCGAACTCGACGGCCAGAAGCTCAACGGCTTGAAGCCCGACGCCCGTTCCCGCGCCGGCCTCGGCTACGTTCCCCAAGGCCGCGACATCTTCCCGCACCTCACCGTCTGGGAGAACTTGAAGATCAGCCTCGTCGTCCACGGATCGAAGGATGAGACGCAGTTGGAACGCGTCTTGGAATTGTTCCCGATCCTCAAGGAATTCCTCCAGCGCAAGGGCGGTGTCCTTTCCGGTGGCCAGCAGCAGCAGCTCGCCATCGCCCGAGCCCTGCTCACCAATCCCAAGATCCTGATCCTGGACGAACCGACCGAGGGCATTCAGCCAAACATCATCGACCTGATTGGCGAGACGCTCGTGAAGATCAAGAACGAGGGAAAAATCAGCATTCTGCTCGTCGAGCAGTATCTCGATTTCTGCCTCAGTGTCGGCGACAGCTTCTTCATCATGGACCGGGGTGCCGTCGTCGCCGAAGGCCCGATCTCCCATCTCAACGACGAGGTCGTCCGCGCGCACCTGACGGTCTGACCGTGTTCATCGCCTCGCCACCCCATGAAACTCCGCCTCCTCGCCGCATTGCCATTGCTTGCCACGCTGACCGCTTCGGCCCATCCCGGCCACGGTCCGATGGAAAGCTCCACCTCGCATTGGCTGACGAGCCCGGATCATCTTCTGCCCGCGCTTGGCCTCGGCGCCGTGATCCTCGCGGGCGCACTGGTCTGGAAACGCACTGCACCGCTCCGTTCCGCAGCCCGCTCGAAGAAGGCTGGCTCACCGCTCTAGTCCATCGGTGCCGCCAATTCTCCCTCTCCGAACGGGTGGGGGAGAACGAATCAATAGACCCAAAGCTTCCGCGTCTCTGCATGGGTTCCCCAGACTTAGGATTGAACTCGGCACCGCGTCGCTCGAATCCTTCCCCACCAGTGACTACGGCCGACAACCCCAGCTCCTCCGTCATTCCGGCGCCGCCGGAAGCCGGACACGCCGGACTCGTCGTCGGCCTTGCGGACGGAGCCAGCGCCGCGCTTCGCCACTCCGCGCAAAGCCCGCTCAAACTCCTCGTCCCGCGTCCGCGTGGCGAAAGCGTCTGGGCCTACGTCAGCAGCTTCGGCGGCGGTCTTGTGGCCGGGGACCAAACCCGCCTCGATCTCTCCGTCGGCGCGGGTTCCAAACTCTTCGTCAGCACGCAGGCCAGCACCAAGGTCTACCGCAATCCCGGCCTTCGCCCGTGCCGACACCGCACTTCAGCCACGGTTGAAGCCGGCTCCGTTCTCGCCTTCGTGCCCGACGCCGTGCAGTGCTTCGCCGACTCGTCCTACACCCAGGACCAGACCTTCCAACTCGACGCGACCGCCAGCCTCGTCCTTGTCGATTGGCTCACCGCCGGCCGCGTGGCGCGCGGCGAACGCTGGGCCTTCCGCAGCTACCGCAGCCGCAACGACGTCTTCGTCGATGGCGAACGCGTCTTCCTCGATTCCATCCGCCTCGATGCCGACGACGCTTCGCCCGTAGGCCAACGCATGGGCCGCTTCAACTGCCTCGCCAGCCTCCTGCTCATCGGCCCCGCCGTGCAGCCCGCCGCCGCCAAACTGCTCGAAACCATCGCCGCGCTTCCCGTGCCGCGCCGGGGCGAACTGCTCGTCAGCGCCAGCGCCATTCGTGGCGGCGCCGTGCTTCGCCTTGCCGGTTCCGGCATCGAACCCGTTTCCCAGGAACTCCGTCGCCATCTCGCCTTCCTCGGCGCGCTGCTCGGCGACGATCCGCTCGACCGCAAATTCTAACCCTCCCGCGCCATGCACCTGTCACCCCGCGAAATCGACAAGCTCCTCCTGCACAACGCCGGTTTTCTCGCGCAAAAACGCCTCGCCCGCGGCCTGCGCCTGAACCACCCGGAAACCGTCGCGCTCATCGCCACGCAGTTGCTGGAGTTCATCCGCGATGGACGCCGCGTGGCCGAGCTGATGGATCTCGGCCGGCGTTTCCTCGGCCGCAACCAGGTCCTGCCGGGCGTGCCCGAGATGATCTGCGATGTGCAGGTCGAAGGCACCTTTCCCGACGGCTCGAAGCTCGTGACGGTGCATCATCCGATCACCGCCGAAGACGGCGACCTGTCGCTCGCGCTTTACGGAAGTTTCCTGCCCGTTCCGTCGCTCGAAAGCTTCGCCAAGCTGCCCCCGCTCGATGCCGAGCCCGGAGCCGTCACCGCTCAGGAGGGCGTCATTGAAATGAACGCGGGCCGCGAAACTGGCACGCTCAGCGTGACCAATCTCGGCGACCGTCCCGTCCAAGTCGGCAGCCATTACCACTTCATCGAGACCAACCGCCTGCTGCGCTTCGACCGCGCCAAATCCTACGGCATGCGCCTCGATATTCCTGCGGGAACGGCCGTGCGTTTCGAGCCCGGCGAAACCAAGACCGTCCAGCTCGTGGCCATCGCCGGAGACCGCGTCATCCGCGGCGGCAACAACCTCGGCGACGGACCCGTTACCGAAGCCGGCCGCGTGGCCGCCGTGCAACGCGCGGTTGAGCGCGGTTTCCAGAACGTGAAGAGCTGACCGAAAATTTCCAGGACCCTTCCAACCCTCCGCCACTTCATCCGTTATGCCCTACAAGATGCAGCGCCGGCACTACGCCGAGATGTTCGGACCGACCACGGGCGACAAGGTCCGCCTCGGTGACACGAGCCTCGTCCTCCAAGTAGAACACGACTTCACCGTCTACGGCGACGAATGCAAATTCGGCGGCGGCAAAGTCCTCCGCGAAGGCATGGGCCAGGCCGCCGGTGTCGACCAGGCGGGCGCGCTCGACTGTGTCATCACCAACGCCCTCGTCGTCGATTCCACCGGCATCTACAAGGCCGACATCGGGATCAAGGACGGCCTCATCGCCGGCATCGGCAAGGCCGGCAATCCCGACGTGATGGCCGGTGTCACGCCCGGCATGGTCGTCGGTGTCACCACCGAGGTGATCGCGGGCGAAGGCCAGATCATCACTGCCGGCGGCCTCGACACGCACATCCACTTCATCTGCCCGCAGCAGGCTTACGAGGCCATCGCCGCCGGATTGACCACGATGGTCGGCGGCGGCACCGGCCCGGCCACCGGCACTTGTGCGACGACCTGCACGCCCAACGGCAACTACATCCGCATGATGCTCCAGGCCACGGATGCCTTGCCTTTGAACTTCGGATTCACCGGCAAGGGCAACACCGCCATGCCTGCTGGTCTCGAAGACCAGATCCGTGCCGGAGCCATCGGCCTGAAGCTGCACGAAGACTGGGGCACAACTCCGGCGGCGATCGACTGCTGCCTCGGCATCGCCGACGCCCACGACGTCCAGGTCACCATCCACACGGACACGTTGAACGAGTCCGGCTTCGTCGAGGATTCCATCGGCGCCTTCAAGGGCCGCACGATCCACACGTATCATTCCGAAGGTGCGGGCGGTGGCCATGCGCCCGACATCATCCGCATCTGTGGCGAACCGAACGTCCTGCCCAGCTCCACCAATCCGACGCGGCCCTACACGGTGAACACGATCGACGAGCATCTCGACATGCTCATGGTCTGCCACCATCTCGACGCCGGATTGCCGGAAGACGTGGCCTTCGCCGAGAGCCGCATCCGGGGCGAAACCATCGCGGCCGAGGACATCCTCCACGACCTCGGCGCCATCAGCATGATGAGCAGCGATTCGCAGGCGATGGGCCGCATCGGCGAAGTCATCACCCGCACCTGGCAGACCGCTGACAAGATGAAGCGCCAGCGCGGCCAGCTCCCGGGCGAAACCGGCGACAACGACAATCTCCGCATCAAGCGCTACGTCTCCAAATACACCATCAACCCCGCCATCGCCCACGGCCTCAGCCACGTCATCGGCTCCGTGGAAGTCGGGAAACTCGCGGACCTCGTTCTCTGGAAACCCGCGTTCTTCGGCGCCAAGCCTGAGATGATCATCAAAGGCGGCGGGATCGCCTGGGCGCAGATGGGCGATCCGAACGCGTCCATCCCGACCCCGCAGCCCGTCTTCATGCGCCCGATGTTCGGTTCGTTCGGCAGAGCGCCAGGGACGCTCTCCATCGCCTTCGTCAGCGGCTTGGCGAAGAAGTCCGGAGCAATTGACGGCTATGGACTGACCAAACGCATCGAGCCCGTGCGCAACTGCCGATCCATCGGCAAGAAGGACATGAAGTGGAACGACGCCATGCCGGTCATCAAGGTCGATCCCGAGACCTACACCGTCACGGCCGACGGCGTCCGGCTGGTCTGCGAACCCGCCACCAGCCTGCCGCTCACCCAGCGCTACTTCCTCTTTTGATCCCGCGTCGCGACATCGTTCCTATGCCTTCGACCAAGCCCAGCGCGTGGCTCGTCTGGCAGTTGGTCGACTCGGCCTTTCCCGCTGGCGCCTTCGCCCACTCGGGCGGACTCGAAGCCGCGCGCCAGCACGGCGAGGTCCGCGACCGCGTAGAACTGGAAACCTTCCTCGCGAACAATCTCCGCCAGCTCCGCTGGAACTACCTGCCACTCGTCGTCGCGGGTTACGACGAGCCGGATCGCTTGGCGGAATGGGATTCGTTGGCCGACGCCTTCCTGAATAATCACGTCGCCAATCGCGCCAGCCGCCTTCAAGGCACCGCGCTTCAGACGGCCGCGGAACGTATCTTTGGTGAGGCTCTCTTCGTCGGGTCCCGCCTTCACGCCGAAGCGCACGGCCACTTGGCTCCGCTCGCGGGCTTCATCCTCCGGCAGCTTTCAGTGGAGCGATCCGAAGCGCTCGGCCTGGCCGGCTTCTGGCAACTGCGCGGCTGGGTTGCTTCCGCTGTGCGCCTCGGGATCGTCGGTCCGCTCGAAGCCCAGGCCATCCAGCATCGCCTCGGCCCGCTCGGCCGCGACGTCGCCGCCAGCGCCGAAACCGCCACGATCGAAGACCTCGCGCAGACCGCTCTGCTTTTCGACCTCTGGCAAGGCGCACAAGACCGGCTGTATTCCCGGCTGTTCCAAAGCTAGTTTCCCCCCCGCTCCATGAACTTCCCCATCCGTCATCCTCTCCGGCACGGTCACGGCCACGATCACATGTCGCACCCGGGCCACTTCGTGGACCGGGAACAGCCGTTGCATCGCGACTTCACCAAACGCGCCTTCACCGTCGGTATCGGCGGACCCGTCGGGAGCGGCAAGACGGCCTTGATGCTCCAGCTCTGTCGAAAGTTGGGCGCGACGATGAACATCGCCGCGGTGACCAACGACATCTTCACCAAGGAAGACGGCGAGTTCCTTGTGCGCCACAACGCGCTCCCGGCCGAACGCATCCGCGCCGTGGAAACCGGCGGTTGCCCGCACGCCGCCATCCGCGAGGACATCACGGCCAACCTTCTCGCGCTGGAGGATCTCCATAAGAAGTTCAACCCCCAGCTCCTCCTCATCGAGTCCGGCGGCGACAACCTCGCGGCCTGCTACAGCCGCGAGCTGGCCGACTACACCATCCAGGTCATCGACGTGGCCGGCGGCGACAAGATCCCGCGCAAGGGTGGACCCGGCATCACGCAGTCGGACCTGCTGGTCATCAACAAGACCGACCTTGCCGCCATCATCGGCGCGGATCTCGGCGTGATGGAGAGCGACACGAAGCGGATGCGCGGTGATGGCCCGTTCGTCTTCGCCCAGGTCCGCAACGGCGTGGGTGTGGACGAGATCATCGCCCACATCATCCACTCGTGGCAGCACGCCATGGGCCTGGACCACGGGCACTAGGTTTGCGGATTGTCGGGTGCATGCAATTCGGCGCCGGTCGTTGTAAGCCTGTCAAAACCGACTGTCGGATCCGCCCCTATCGCCAGCCGAGGCCCACGCGATGGCTTTACGACGACGGGAATCAGGAGCGCGTAGCGTTCCTTTACCTCGGTTCCAAACCCCGCCCGATCGAATTGGAACGCGCGCCGCAGTAGGCCCGCGACCAGTCATTTCGTGACAAATGATCGTGAACGAGCGAACGGAGCCAAGTGCCGCCCGGAGGAACTCGGGCCGACTTGTTTGGGCCATCTAGGGCCCTGAGATTTGTGGGCAGATGCGCGTATCTGCGGTCCAAGCGGCCAAACAGAGGGGCCCTAAAACGGGTTCCTCGCTGCTCTCAGCGGCTGGGCCGGGAAGGCAGGGAGAGCGTGCCGGCGATGAAGCAGCGCATGGTGATCATGTAATCCCGGCTGCGATACCCGGCGGCCTTGCGTTTCACCGCGCTGAAGACGCTGTTCAGACCCTCAGGAAGCCGGGGCTCAACCATCCGTGGGTCCAGTGGGCCGGGATGCCGTCCAGATGGTTCTCGATCGTGTCTGCGGCCTTCGCCATCGGGGCTGCCGCACCTCGTCCGCGACTACGAATCCATCGAGTCCAGCACCGAATCCATGGACCACCTCGCCATGATACGTCCCACGCTCCGCAGACTGGCCTGATCCCGAGCCAGCATGGGTTTTCGGGTAGGCGCTGAGGCTTCCATGAGCGGGCTGGGAGAGCATCTCCCTACCTTGCCGCCGCTGTGCCGACGGCGTCGGTGATTTTCGGGAATCCTTCCTGAGCCATCCGTTCCCGTAGGCCATCCACGACCGCGCGGACGATCCCCGGCCCTTCGTAGACGAGTCCCGTGTAGATCTGCACGAGCGACGCTCCGGCGGTGATCTTTTCCCACGCGTCGCGGGCCGTGAAGATGCCGCCGACGCCGATGATCGGGACCTTTCCGCCGGTCTGACGGTGGAGATGCCGGATCACCTCGGTGCTGCGGTGAGTCAACGGTTTGCCGCTGAGGCCACCGGTTTCGGCGTAGAGGCGGTCACGGCGCGGATCGCCCGTGTTCGGCCGGGCGATGGTCGTGTTCGTCGCGACGATGCCGGCCAAGTTCCGCGAGCCAATCAAGCCGACGATTTCGTCGAGCGCCTCGAACGTCAGATCTGGCGCGACCTTCACGAGGATCGGGCGGGCGGGTCCGCCGGAGCTGTTGATCGACTGGATCGCGGCGAGAATCTCGTCGAGGGCCGCCTTGTCCTGGAGTTGGCGGAGGTTCGGCGTGTTGGGCGAACTCACGTTCACCACGAAGAAGTCCGCGAGCGATCGCAGCAGCCGGAACGATCCGGCGTAGTCCTCGGCGGCCGTTTCCAGCGGGGTGATCTTCGATTTGCCGAGATTGATCCCGACCGGATGCCCCTGTGGCCACAGGCCCGAGGCCCGCCAGCCCGCCAGCCGCTCAGCCATGGCTTCAGCGCCGCCGTTGTTGAAACCCATCCGATTGATCAGCGCCTCGTCCGGCACGATGCGGAACATGCGCGGCGCTGGATTGCCCGGCTGCGCGTGCAGCGTCACGCCGCCGAGTTCGCTGAAGCCGAAGCCGAACCTCGGCCACATGGGCAAAGCCGCCGCCTGCTTGTCCATGCCCGCCGCGAGACCGACGGGATTGGCGAAGCGCAGGCCGAACAGTTCCACGGCAAGTTCCAGGGGCTCGAAGAGCGGTGCGAACGAATCGGGGAAAAGATCCCGGCGGCTGGCGAACCCGAGGGCGCCGAGGGTGAAATTGTGGATCTCCTCCGAGTCGCGGCGGAAGAGGAACGGACGGACGAAGGTGCGATACAACGCGGGCATCTCCGGCGACGTTGCCAGAGCCGCCTTCGGCAACGCATGGAAAAACTGAGACCTCCACCGGACCCAGTTTGATGGACATCCTGGGAGGCGGGGCGGTAGCCCGAGAGCACCCCTGAACAAAAGAACCAGTCCCGCCCCTGTCGAGGCGGGCAAACTCCCGCCCGGCACGCGGATCGCGGCCGAGCTGGGCATCAGCTACCCGAGGCTCAAGGAATGGAAGCGGCGCTACCACGGCGACGCCACGCCCTGGCGGGACGATTCGGATTTCAACGACCCCGGCCTGGGCAGGCAAGACGCCCGCCCTACTTCACCCCGGCGGCGACGGGGTCACCACTTCAACGCCTGGAGGCGCTTGGCGACTTCCTCGGCGTTGGCGCGGCTGTTGAAGGAGCTGATGCGGAAGTAGCCTTCGCCCTTGGATCCGAATCCGGCGCCGGGGGTGATGACGACGTTGGCGTCGTGCAGGATCTTGTCGAAGGCCTGCCAACTGCCCACGCCCGCCGGGGTCTTGACCCAGATGTAGGGCGCGTTCACGCCGCCGAAGACGGTGAGCCCGGCCGCCTTCGCGCCGTCGCTGAGGATGCGGGCATTGCCCATGTAGTGCTCGATGAGGGCCTGGACCTGGGCCTTGCCTTCGGGCGTGAAGAGGGCTTCGGCTCCGCGCTGCACGATGTAGGGGACGCCGTTGAACTTGGTGCTCATGCGGCGGTTCCACAGCGGATGGAGCGGGAGCATTTCGCCGGAAGCGGTGGCGGCCATCAGCGTCTTGGGCACGACGGTGTAGGCGCAACGGGTGCCGGTGAAGCCGCCGTGTTTGGAGAAGCTGCGGAACTCGATGGCGCATTCACGCGCGCCAGGAATCTCGTAGATGGAGTGCGGGATGCCGGGCTGGGTGATGTAGGCCTCATAGGCGGCGTCGAAGAGGATGATGGCCTTGTGGGCGAGGGCATAGGCGACCCAGGCCTCGAGCTGCGCACGGGACGCGGCGGCGCCGGTGGGGTTATTGGGCGAGCAGAGGTAGATGACGTCGACGTGTTCCTTGGGCGGCTCGGGAATGAAGCCGTTGGCTTCGGTGCAGGGGAGGTAGACGAGCCCGGCGTAGGCGCCATTGGCGTCGGCATCGCCGGTGTGGCCGGCCATGACGTTGGTGTCGACGTAGACGGGGTAGACGGGATCGCTGACGCCGATTTTGTTCTTCGAGCCGAGGATATCGAGGATGTTGCCGCAATCGCACTTGGAGCCGTCGCTGACGAAGATCTCGTCGTCTGCCACCTCCAGGCCGCGGACGCGAAAATCGGTTTCGGCGATAGCGGTGCGGAGCCATTCGTAGC
>CANJSG010000033.1 GCA_947476875.1 Verrucomicrobiota bacterium
AGAACGGATGCCCGGGCCCCTTCCTCAGCTCCGCCGTCGCCACGAACAGCTCCTCCTGCCGGATCTTCTTCTTTCCCAATGCCATGTTCTTCCGACGCGGCCCATCAACTCCTGTTCAGATCAAACGAGAGTTTTTTGACGGGCTGTTAACCCATCGTCGGCGACTGGGGCGGCCTGGGTGCCCTTGCGGAAAATCTCGTGGAGCTGGTCGGGGCATGCAACGTTGTCGAGTGGGTCTTATTTTCTGAGCCAACCCGCACAAGACTTTGGAACCGACTCTGACTCTACAAACCATCCGGAATGGACGAGCAACATCACTCCGGCTTTTAAAGTCTTTAGTCCTGAATGAGCAATAAGTGACCACATTCCACAACTTTGCCATCTACTTGCGTCGAATGCCAAAATACATCCAAGGCAAAGTGGCTTTGCTGCTAGGGACGGTGCTTTTGTTTGCGAACCGACCCTTGGAGGCTGCGGAGGCTAGGGATACATCTGCCTTGGAAGTGTTCGTGACCGACGACGGCATGATCTCAACCGATTCTACGGGGAAAGCCGTCTTGAAGGATTGGCAGCTTGAAGCGGCCAGGAAAGCCAAGGAGTCCCGCGCAGCGCACCTCGATCCCGAAGGAAATTGGGGCGAACCCTCCGCAGGGATGCAGATGTCCATCAGGCTGGAGAAACCCACCTACAAAGTGGGCGAGGGGATTGTGGCTGTCATCATCATGAGAAACCTTGATCAGAAGCCTAGGGAATACAGGGTGCTATGGCCTCTCGAACTTGGTTTTGGTTTGAGCCTTTTTGTATCCGGTCGGCCAACCCCTTTGCCCACGATGGCGGAAGCGCGCGCGACCGACGAAGGCATGAGACGGATGGCCAGATCGGTTTACAAGGGGCACACGTTTGGGCTGTCACCTGGGACGCAGAAGAAATTCGAAGTCTCCCTGAGTGCCATCTACGACCTGACTCTGCCCGGTTCCTACCTGGTTACGGCGTCGCGGGAGATCAATGATCCCAAGACAGGGGGCAAGAGCCTGATTTCCACGAAATTCGCGGCGTTCGAGATTGTTTCGGGTGACGGTTCGGACAACCGGACCAACACTCAGCCGGGAAGTGAGGCTTCGCCGTCTGTGCTGTCCCCGGTCGGATCGGGTGAACCCCGTGCAATCCCAGCCACGCGCTTTCCCCGGAAGCCTGATCCCTCGTCTCTAGGTGCCGGTTCTGGCGCGACGCCTCTGCCTCCTGCGGTGCCTCCCTTGGCGGCAGTGGACGCCGCCAAGGCATCCACTGCAAAGGGATGGACTTGGGGATTGTTGTTCACCGCCGTCGCCGCGTTCGTCGGTTCGGTCGTATGGGTGCTGCGGAGACGCAGGGGGAGGTCGTGATTTGAGCGGCTGGACGACACGACACCCCGTTCGACTACTGGTCCTGCTGATCTTCGTTGCAGCTCTGATGGCAGACGCGGTGACCGCACAGGATGCGGCTACCCCGGAAGTGTTTGTGACGGACGACGGTGAAACATCCGCAGATCCGGGGACGAAACTCGCCTTGGAAAACTTGAGGCTCCAGAAAGCCAGGACGGCGAAGGAATCCCGCCCAGCGCATCTCGATCCGGAAGGGAACTGGGGGGAACCGTCCTCCTGGATGCAGCTGTCCATCAGGCTGGAGAAGCCCACCTACAAAGTAGGAGAGTCAGTTAACGCTACGATCATCGTGAGGAACCTCGATCAGAAGCCCCGGGAATACATGGTGCTTTTGCCTCTCGACTTGGGCTTTGGCCTAAGCCTTTTCGCTTCGGGTAAGCCAGAGCCAGTGCCCACTAAGTCAGAGGCCCGTGAGTCCAATGCTTTCGGAAAACGACTGTCGAGACTCATCACGGGGGGACGTAGCTTTGGCCTGTCTCCCAAAGAACAGAGAAAGCATGAGATGTGTTTGAATTGGTTTTACGATCTTACCCAGCCCGGTTCCTACCAGATCATGGCGTTGCGGGAGATCGATGATCCTGATACCGGCGGCAAGAGCCTGATTTCCACGAAATCCGCAGCGTTCGAGATCGTTTCAGGAAATAGCTCGGACATCCGGACCAATGTTCCTTCAATTGGCTTTCAAGGTTCACCCGTCATGCCCACGACGGAAGCACGGCAGACAGGCGCTGCTCCGGTGACGAGCTTTCACAGCAAGACGGGGTTGCTGCAAACTTCGGAAGCTAACACAGCGCCGCGTCCGGTCGCGGCACCGTCCTTGGCTGAAGCGGGCTCCACTTCGTCACGCGCGGAGAAGGGATGGACTTGGGGCATACTTTTCGCCGCCATCGCCGCGTTTGTAGGTTCGATAGTATGGGTGCTGAGGAGGCGCGGCAGGGGATCGTAGTTCGCCCGTCGCGGTTGATCCGGATCGAGACTCTTCTTTCTGCTTCAGAAGAACACAGCGTCGCAGAATTCTCTGTGCCCCGTTTCACTGTGGCGGCGGCAATGACGTGCAAGACTTCCCTTGCCCCGCCCTCTAGTCTGGAGGCGTTCGTTCAATTCCATGTCCGGCTCCAAAAACATTGTCATCATCGGCGGCGGCATTATCGGCCTCTGCACGGCCTATTACGCCGCCCGCAAGGGCCACCGCGTCACCGTCATCGACCGCAACCCGGAACAGCGCGACGGCTGTTCCTTCGGCAACGCCGGCATGATCGTCCCGAGCCATTTCATCCCTTTGGCCGCGCCCGGCATGGTGGCGCTCGGGCTGAAATGGATGTGGAACCCGGAATCGCCCTTCTACATCAAGCCGCGCCTCGACTTCGATCTGCTGAGCTGGAGTTTCAAGTTCTGGAAGGCGTCCACCCGGGCGCATGTCCAACGCAGCGCGCCGCTCATCCGCGATCTCAGCTTCGCCAGTCGCGCCGCCTATGAGGAATTGGCCGCGCTTCCGGCCAACGACTTCGGCCTCGTGCAGAAGGGCCTGCTGATGCTCTGCAAGGAACAGCACACGCTCGATGACGAAGGCGCGATGGCCCAGCAGGCGCGGAATCTCGGGGTGCCCGCCGAGGTGTTGGACGCCAAGCAGACGGCGCAGCTCGATCCGACGGTGACGATGGACGTCGCGGGCTCGATCTATTTTCCCAAGGACTGCCACTTGTCCCCGAACCGTTTCATGGCGGGATTGAAGCGGCAGTGCGATGCGATGGGGGTGAAGTTCGTGTGGGACAGCGAAGTCACGGGTGTCACCCGTTTCGGCTCGCGCATCACTTCCGTATCGACTGCGCGCGGGTCTTTCGAGGCGGATGAGTTTGTGCTCGCGGGTGGTTCGTGGTCGCCGGTGATCGGTCGCGAACTGGAGCTCCGCATCCCGATGCAGGCGGGCAAGGGCTACAGCCTCACCGTCCAGAAGCCGCGCCAGCTGCCCGCACTTTGCTCAATCTTCACCGAAGCCCGCGTGGCCGTGACGCCGATGGGCGACACGCTCCGCTTCGGCGGCACGATGGAGATCGCGGGCTTGAACGAGGACATCAACCCCGTCCGCGTGAAGGGCATCATCAAGTCGGTGCCGAAGTATTTTCCGGCGTTCTCTCCCGCGGACTTCGAGGGCATCCAGCCGTGGCGCGGGCTCCGTCCGTGTTCGCCCGATGGTATGCCCTACATGGGCCGCACCGCGAAGTTCTCCAACCTCGTCGTCGCCACCGGCCACGCCATGATGGGCCTGAGCCTTGGGCCGATCACCGGCCAACTCATGGCCGAAGTGCTCTCCGGCGAACGCCCGTCCATCGACCTCTCGCTGTTGAATCCGGATCGCTACGCGTGAGCTTCACTCGAACAACGGAATCACCTTCATGCCCGTCACATGGACGAGGCCCATGTCGGTGATGCGGAGTTCGGGGATGACGGAGAGCGGGATGAGATTGAAGCCCATGTAGGGCAGGGAGCAATTCAGGGCTTCCCAGGCTTTCTTCAGCTCGATCGTCTCTTGCTGCACTTCGCGTGCGGGTTTGTCGGAGAGCAATCCGGCGACCGGCAGCTCGATCATCGCGACGACCTTGCCACCGTCGGCGACGACCACGCCGCCTTGCTTCGCCTTGATGGCTTCCAGCGCCACGCGCATGTCGCGCTCGTTCGTCCCGGCGATGATAATGTTGTGGGCGTCGTGGCCCACGCTGCTGGCGACGGCGCCGCTCTTCAGGTTGAAGTCCTTCAGCAGGCCCAACCCGACGCGCTTTGAGCGGCCGTAGCGCTCCACGACGCTGACGAAGCAGAGGTTGTGTTTCTGGAAGTGCTCTTCCCATGACGACGCAGGCGAAAGCTCGATGCGTTCGTGAAAGGTGAGGATGCCCGGCAGCGCGACGCGGATGGCGTTGGCGGTGACCGTCTTGGTCGGAAGCTCCGGGACGAGTTGCACGTCGTCGGAGACTTGGACGGTGCGGTAGGCGGCGGCGGGATAGCGGTAGCGATGCTTGGAAACTTGTTCCGCCAGCAGCGCGGTTGGCTGGCGGTTCTCCACCATCAGCTCGCCGCCGAACCAGGTGTTCTGCACTTCGAGCGCGTCGTTCAACAGGACGATGTCGGCCCGGCGCGAATGCCCGAGCGCGCCGAATTCGCCGTCGAAACCGTAGCGGGTCGCGCCGTGGAGCGAGCCCATGCTCCAAGCGGTCTCGGGCTTCACCCCGGCGACGATGGCCTGACGGGTCACCCAATCGAGGCCGAAGAGGAACAGGTCGTCGGCGTCGCGGTCGTCGGTGCAGACGCAGACGCGCTTGGGGTTCGCGCCGAGTTCGGTGACGGCCTTGATGGCGAGCGGGAGCGAATGCCAAGGCGTCGCGGGATTGCCGCCGCGGAGGAAGATCCAGATGCCGGCTTCGAGGAAATCGTTGGCGATCTCGCGGTCGATCGATTCGTGCGTGTCCGTCACGCCGGACGCGGCGTAGGCGGCGACGAATTCGCGCCCGTAGATGTGGCCGCAGACGGGCCGGCCGCGCTTGAGCGATTCGGCGATTAATCCGTGGCTGCGTTCATCTCCGAAACAGACGGGGATGAAGTCCATCTTCTCGCCGAGCGAGACGGCTTCCGGCCAACGGTCGAAGAGCGCGCCGATCTTGGCGGGCGTAAGATCGCCACCGGCGGTTTCGAGGCCGGGATTCGTCGCGGGAACGGTGCTGGGAACGGTGAGGAAGATGTTCAGCGGCGCCTGCCGCGAGTCTTCCAGCATCCATTCGATGCCGGCCGTGTCGCAGACGTTGCCGATCTCGTGGCTGTCGCAGAAGAGCGTGGTCGTGCCGTTGAGCAACGCGGCTTCGGCGTAGGCGCAGGCCGTCATCATCGAGGACTCGATGTGGACGTGCGGATCGACCAGGCCCGGCGCGAGGATGCCGCCGCGTGCGTCGTAGAACTTGGCGGCGAGGCCGAGCTTCTTGGCGTCGCCGGCCGCTTTCACGGCGGCGATGCGGCCGCCGGAGAGCCAGATCTCCCGGTCTGGAAGAGTCCGTTCGGTGTAGGTCGAAAGGACCCGGGCACCGGTGATGACCAGGTCCGGCGCCGATCGCCCGGACGCGACGGCGGCGAGTTGGCGGGTCATCTGCCAAAGTGGAGCGACTGAGAAGCGTGTGATCATGGGGAGGATGTCCAATGTCGGTCGTGGCCGGTTCGTCCGATCGAATCCCGCCATCGGGTGGACCGGGCGCGCCGCGCACGGCTGCCGGAGGGACTCTTGTCCAGTGTCGACGTCTGTTCAACCGACTTGTCGATTCGGCGGCTTCGAGTCTTCGCTTCCCTCGCCCCTTTCGGGATTGGCCCCCGGTTTCTCGCGAACTGCCCGCGTCCGGCTGGTGGGAATGGCCGGGGTTGACTTGGTGGAATGGACCCTGCTCGACTTGGATTCCGGCTTCGAAAATGTCCTAAGTCGCGGCCCTGTTTCATTCCCAACCAACCACACCTGTTCCTTTTTGGACTGACTGCATAAAATGAAAACCCGGAAACTGTTTTCCGTCTCGCTCGCTTCGCTGAGCGTCGCGACGCCGCTCCTCGCCCAGACGAACACGCCTCCTGCCGGCAGCGAGGTCACGAAACTTGATAGGATCATCGTCGAAGGCGTGCCCTTGGAGGAGCAGGTGGTTCCGACTGCCCGTCCGTTCAACTCCGTCTACGGCACCGACCGGTCGATCCTTGAGACGCCGCGCAACGTCACCATCATTTCCCGCGAACAGCTCGACGCCATCAGCATCCAGGACGTCCGCGATTTCTCGAAGCTCACTTCGAGCTCCTACACCCGGTCGAACTTCGGCGCACCCACCACACCGGATATCCGCACCCAGATCGGCGACACGTTCGTCAACGGCATGCGCCTCGGCCTGACCAGCAACGGCAATGGTTTGCCGGTGAACTTCAACTCCGTCGAGTCCGTCAACATCGTCAAAGGCCCGGCCACCGCGGTCTATGGCCCTTCCCAATATGTCGGCGGTTATGTCGACCTGATCACCAAGCGGCCTTTCTTCGACGAGTTCCATGGCGACATCTCCGGCACCGTCGGCATGTGGGACACCTACCGCTGGACGGCCGACATCGGCGGGCCGCTTCCTGGCAAGAAAGCCGCCTACCGTCTCAGCTATTCGGGCGAGGACTCGGGGAGCTACTACTCCGACGGCTTCAAGAAAACCCAGGCGATCTACGGGGCTCTCCAGTGGAACCCCAGCGAGCGTTATGAGGCGTTCTTCAACACGGAATTCTTCTGGGCGCGCTACACGGAGAACTTCGGCATCAACCGCGTCACGCAGGAGTTGATCGACAACGGCACCTACCAGACCGGTGTGAACCGGAATCCGGCGCCCAACTTCGGGCTCTATCCGTTCGGATTCGCCGACACGATGGGCAACCCCATTACCTTCGGAAACATCAACGTCGTCGGCGGCGTGCCCGCTCCCATTTCCGACCCGCAGAATTCACGATGGGTCGTCTCCGGCTTCCCGGCGGTCAACAACATCGCCCTCGGACCCAAGGTCCAGATCGATCGCAGCCAGCGCCTGCTGCGTCCCGGCGACAACTCCGAGGGCTTCAGCTACAACGCCCAGCTCGTCCAGACGTTCCATGCGACACCCAAACTCGACATCGGCAACAACACCCTTTTCCGCTTCGTCGACCGCGAGACGTTCTCGTCCTACTACTACTCCGAGATCATCAATCCGAGCTGGAGCATCGAGAACCGCACCGAGTTCCGCTTCAACCTCGACAGCCACCAGATCAACACCGGACTCGATATCCGCTACCAGCAGGTCAAGGCCTACAACGACTTCTTCTCCGAGCCGGCCAACGTCTGGGATCTGACGAAGGACCACAACTTCATCAACGTCTACAACTCGGTGAACTTCCCGAACCCGTTCACCAGCGTGCCGGTTCCGGGATGGCCCGGCCGCTACTACACGCCGGACAACGGCGATTCCGGCCACTCCAAGTCGCTCTTCGTCGGGCCCTACTACCAGCATGACTGGCGGATCACCGACAAGTTCTCGATCCTCGGCGGCGGCCGTATCGACTTCGTCGACCTCGACTACAAGGACCCTGCCGGGTTCCTCCGTGGCGACAGCGTCACGTTCGGACTCCCCAGCGCCAACGCCAGCGCGATCTACAAGCTCACGCCGACCGTATCGACCTACTTCAGCTACAACTGGAGCCAAAACGGTGCCGGCGCCGTCGGCAACGGCGGCGGTTACACGACGGGCGGGGCCAATGACTTCGGAATGGGAAGCCTCCGCACCCAGGCCGAGCTGTTCGAGTTGGGCGCCAAGTCGAGCGTCATGGACGGAAAGCTGTTCCTGAACTTCGCGGTCTACCAGCAGACCCGTGGCAACGTGAATTCGCAGACCCGCGCCATTTCCGAGTTCGAGACTCGGGGCGTCGAGTTCGAGGCCAACTACCAGCCGAGCCGGAACTTCTACATGACGTTCGGCTATTCCTACACCGACTCCAAGGTCCACGCCAAGAGTTCGGGTGACCTCTTCGATGTCGGCAACACCAGCCTCACTCCGTTCCAGGACCGGTTCTTCAGCCTCTCCTACCCCGGCACCTACCAGCGCCAGGGCGTGCCCGAGCACCTGATGAACCTCCTGGCGTCCTACAAGATCTACAAGGGCTTCGGCGCCTCCGCGAACGTCGTCATGACCAGCGAGATCAACAACAACAACTCGGGAACGCTCGTCATCCCGCTGCAATACACCCTCGACCTCACGCTCTTCTACAAGTCGAAGAAGTTCGACGCGAAGCTCGCGCTCCTCAACGTCACCGACGAGAAGAACTGGAGCGCGCCGAACAACGTCTACGGCAACGAGTCGATCGTCGCCGACCTCCCGTTCCGCGCCGAAGGCACGGTCACGTTCAAGTTCTGATTCCTCCTGTGGTTGCACCCGGGCGGCGAGACTTTCGTCCGCCGCCCGGCTTTTCTTTGGCCGAGTCCGATGTCCGTCCACCCGCCGGGACCGATCAGTTTCCATGAGACTCCTATATTCCGTCTTCCTTCTGCTCCTAGGCCTAGGCGCCTCGGACGCCGCCCAGATGATCCGTCCCAAGGTGGTCATTGTTGCAACGTTCGAAGTCGGCGCCGATACCGGTGACAAGCCGGGCGAGTTCCAGTTCTGGGTCGAGCGCGCGAAACTGACCAACTCGATCGTCGTTCCCGGCGTCGACCGGCCCCTCCGCTACAACGACGCGGGGGTGTATGGGTTCGTTTCCGGCACCACCGTGCGCAGCGCCGTGCAGGTCATGGCCTTGATGGCCGATCCGCGGTTTAATTTTTCGAAAAGCTATTGGCTCGTCAACGGCATCGCCGGCGTCGATCCGGAAAACGCCTCCGTCGGCAGCGCCGCCTGGGCGCGCTGGATCGTCGACGGCGACATCGCCTACGAGATTGATTCGCGCGAAACGCCTGCTGAATGGCCCTACGGTGTCGTCCCCATCGGCGGCAGGACACCCAATGAGATTCCCAAGGACGCGCCGTGGGCTCCGAAGCCGATGGCGTGGAAGCTCAATCCGATACTCGTCCAATGGGCCTATGGCCTGACCAAGGACATCGTGATTCCCGAAACCGATGCGGCCAAAAAACACCGGGCTACGTTCGCCGGATTCGAGAAAGGCGCAGCGGCTCCCAAGGTGATCCTGGGGGAAAGCTTGGGCTCCTGCCGCTACTGGCACGGAACGGTCATGACCAAATGGGCGAACGACTGGACCAGGCTCTACACCCAGGGTGAAGGCGACTTCGTCATGACCAACATGGAGGATCAGGGCATCTGCAACGCGATGGAACGCCTCGCCAAAATGGGCAAAGTGGATTTCCAACGCCTGCTCTTCCTCCGCACCGGCAGCAACTACTGCATGCCGCGGCCCGGCCAGAAATCTTCCGAGAGCATGACCGAGGAATACAGCGGGATGGAGCCCGCCCTCGAATCGGCGTGGCTCGCCGGCAGCAAGGTGATGAACGCCCTCGTCGCCGGTTGGGATAAGTTCGAGAAGGAGACCCCGAAGCCATGAGCCTGCGCCTTCCAACCGCTTTCGTCCTGGCTCTCTGCGCCTTGTTGCGGCCGTCCGCTTCCGCCTCCGACTTCGCGGCAAGCTTCGAAAGCTTCAAGACGAACGCGTCCAAGTCCGATCTCTACCGCTTTATATACGCCATGCCCAAGGCGGGCGACCTGCATCATCACGCGGGTGGGAGCTGGCGGATGGAAGACCTCTTCACCGTCGCCACCGATCCTAAGCGCAACGGCGGGAATCGATTTTTCACCCGCCTGAAAGCGGGCGGCTGTCCCGACGAGACGAATTCCTGGAAGAAGTTCCAGACCATCGCGGAGTTCACGTGGAAGACGCTTCCCGGATGCGCGCAGGCCGAATTCACCGCGCTCGAAAGCCTTTCGGCTTCTCAGCGGGAATCCTTCGTCAACTCGCTCCGCCTCGACGCGCCCGGGGAAGGTCGCAACGAGTTCTTTGAGGAGATCTGGCCGCGGCTCGGAGCGCTGGGCCGGAGCGTCGATGTATTTCTGGAGATGACGGTCGAGACGATGAAACGCTACGGCGCGGAAGGCGTGCGTTACCTGGAGCCGCAGACCATTCCTGTCGGCATGATCGACGGCCAAGGCGCGGCCATCGATCCCGAGGAGTTCCATGGGCGTCTGAAAGCCCGTCTCGACCAACCCGACGCCAAGGCCACCGGCGTCGATGTCCGCTGGCAGGTCGTCGTGCTCCGCTTCACGCCGGTGGCCGAGAAGATGGTCGAGCAGGCCTACGATTTCGTCAGTCGGCACCGCGATCTGTGGGTCGGAATCAACATGGCCGGCCGCGAGGACAACGACAAAGGCCACCCGCGTCGCTTCCTCGAGACCTACCGGAAGATGCGCCTCAAACATTCCGGCATCGGCTTGGCCATCCACGCCGGGGAAGTGGACGAAGCCAATCCGCACATGCGCGACACGCTGTTGCTCGGCGCCACAAGGCTCGGCCACGGCAACAACATCCTGACCGACGAGGACCTCCTGCTTCATCTCCGCTCCGGCATCGCGATGGTGGAGATCAACCTCGTAAGCAACCTGCTCCTCGAATACGTCGATAACTATTCCCAGCACCACTTCGCGGAGCTTCTCCGCACCGGCGTGCCCGTCGCCCTCTCGACGGACGATTCCGGCATGTGGGACTCGAACATGACGGACGAATACATGACCGCCGTCACTGAGTTCAACCTGACGTGGGAGGAACTCGTCCAATGCGGCCGCAACTCGCTCAGGTGGTCCTTCGCCGAACCGGCGTTGAAGGAGAAGCTTCTCGCCGACTACGACCACGCCGTCCTCGCGTTCGAGAAGAAGCTTGGCTCCGATTGGAACGGCTCGCTGAAAGCGACGAAGCCCGTCAGCTACGGCTTCGCCCGGCGACGCTGGGGAATCATCCACTGACGACCGATGTTGCGAAGCGATCGCAAGAGCATCAGCGCCGGCCGGCAAAGGGACCGAGGCAGACTTCCAGGAGGCGACGAAGTGAGCCAGCGTCCGCCCGTGAAACCCGTTCTCCTGCTCCTTCTCGTGCTCGTTCTCAGATTCGCACCGGCCACACGCGCCGCCGAGCCGCAGCCGACGAACAACGCCGCGTGGTTCGCCGAGCACTACACCAAGTTCGAGCACATGGTCCCGATGCGCGACGGCGTGAAGCTGATGACGCGGGTCTACGTGCCCAAGGACGATTCAAATCCCTATCCCATCCTGCTCACACGCACGCCCTATGCGCTGAAGCCCTACGGCTCGGCGAATTTCGGCGATCCTTCTGGTTCGTTCCTCACGCTGGCCAAGGACAAGTTCATCCTCGTCTCGCAGGACGTGCGCGGGCGCTACGGCTCGGAGGGCACGTTCGTGCATGTCCGTCCGTTCAACCCGGCGAAGAGCGGGCCGAAGGACATCGATGAGAGCAGCGACGCGTGGGACACGATCGACTGGCTGGTGAAGCACGTCCCGAACAACAACGGCCGTGTCGGCCTGTTCGGCATCTCCTATCCCGGCTTCTACACGTCGATGGGCATGATCGACAGCCATCCGGCGCTGAAGGCCGCGTCGCCACAGGCCCCGATCACCGACTGGTTCATCGGCGACGACATGCACCACAACGGCGCCGTCTTTCTCACCCAGAACGTCGGCTTCTTCCATACGTTCGCCCAACGCGCCGAAGATCCGCTGCACGAGGATTTGAAGCCTTTCAACTTCGGCACGCCCGACGGCTACGACTTCTTCCTGCGGGCGGGAACGTTGTCCGAGCTGGAGTCGAAACATCTCAAGGGCCGCGTTCCCGAATGGAAGGAGTTCCTGGCCCATCCCACCTACGACGACTACTGGAAGGCCCGGAACATCCGGCCCCACTTGAAGAACGTCCGATGCGCCGTGCTGACCGTCGGTGGATGGTTTGATGCCGAGGACCTGTTCGGTGCGCTCGAAACCTACCGTTGGACCGAGAAGCTCAAGCCCGGCATCACCAATCTCCTTGTGATGGGTCCGTGGTCGCACGGCGCCTGGGGCCGCGGCGCCGGCGACAAGCTCGGCGAAGTGGACTTCAAGGCGAAGACCTCCGAGTTCTACCGCGAAAAGATCGAGCTGCCGTTCTTCCGCCATTATCTGAAGGGCGACACGAACTTCACCCTGCCCGAGGCGATGGTCTTCGAGATGGGCACGCTTCAATGGAAGCGTTTCGATGCCTGGCCACCGAAGAAATCGGTGGAGCGGACGCTCTACTTCCAGGCGAGGGGCAAGCTGGCCTTCACGCCCCCGACTCAGAGCGGCGAGGCCTTCGACGAATACGTCAGCGATCCGGCGAAACCAGTTCCCTACACGGCGGAGATGTCGACGAGCTATCCGCGCCATTACCCGCTCGAAGACCAGCGGTTCGCCGCGAGCCGGACGGACGTGCTCGTCTACGAGACGGAGCCGCTCGCGGAAGACCTCACGATGGCCGGGCCGCTCAAGGCGACCCTCCACGTTTCAACCACCGGAACCGACTCCGACTGGGTGATCAAACTGGTCGATGCCTACGCCGGCGATTTTCCCGACCCAAGTCCAAATCCGAGCAACGTCAAGATGGGCGGCTACCAGCAACTTGTTCGCGGCGACGTGATGCGCGGGAAGTTCCGCAACAGCTTCGAGAAACCGGAGCCCATGGAGCCGGGCAGGGCCACCCAGGTCGAGTTCGTCATCCCCGATGTCTTCCACACCTTCCGCCGCGGGCACCGCATTGTGATCCACGTGCAGAGTTCGTGGTTCCCGCTCGTCGACCGCAATCCCCAGACCTTTGTGACCATCCCTCAGGCGAAGCCCGAGGATTTCCGCAAGGCTACCCAACGCGTCTACCGGTCCACCGCCGCGCCTTCGTCCCTTTCCGTCCGTGTCCTGCCAAGTCCCTGAACCCACCCTCTCCAAACCCACACCATGCTGGAACGCCTCTTCCAACTGCACGCCCACGGAACCACCGTCCGCAAGGAACTCGTCGCCGGCCTGACGACCTTCGCGGCGATGGCCTACATCCTCGCGGTGAATCCGGGAATCCTCAGCGCCAGCGGAATGGACAAGGGCGCGCTCATCACCGCGACCGCCCTCGCATCGGCCCTGATGACGGTGCTGATGGCGTTGATGACCAACTACCCGATCGCCCTCGCCCCCGGGATGGGCATCAATGCGTTCTTCGCCTTCACCGTGTGCGGGGCGATGAAGATCCCGTGGCAGGGAGCGCTCGGGCTCGTCTTCTACAGCGGCGCCATCTTCTTCGTCCTGTCCATTACCGGCGTCCGGCGCCGGCTGATCGAAGCCATCCCTCGTGAACTGAAGCTCGCGATCACCTGCGGCATCGGGTTGTTCATCGCGTTCATTGGCTTGAAGAACGGCGGGGTGATCGTCGCGAACCCGGCCACGTTTGTGACGCTCGGCGACTTTGGGCAGGCGGGCCCGCTGCTCGTTCTCGCGGGCCTCATCCTCACCGCGGTGCTCGTTGCGAGGAAGGTCCCGGGCGCGATCATCCTCGGCGTGCTTGCGTTGACGGTGGCCGGTTTTTTCTTGAAGACAAAAGGCGCGGACGGAGCGGTAACGGCGATGACTTCGATGCCGTCCTCGCTCATCGCGGCTCCGGCGTCGTTGGCACCCACGTTCTTCCAGTTGGACTTCGGCTACTTCTGGCAGAACTGGCGCGTGTGTCTGCCGGTCATGTTCGCGCTGCTCTTCGTCGACCTCTTCGACAACATGGGCACGCTCATCGGTGTCTGCCAGCGCGCCGGCCTGCTCGATGCCAACGGCAATCTCCCCAAGATCGGCCGTGCCCTGACGGCCGATGCGACGGCCGCGATGGTGGGTTCCACGTTGGGCACATCGACCGTGACCAGCTACATCGAGTCCGCCGCTGGAGTCGAAGCAGGCGGGCGCACCGGACTCACCGCCATCACCACGGCCGCGTGTTTTCTGCTGGCGCTGTTCTTCAATCCGCTGATCGCGATCATCCCGGCGGCGGCGACCGCGCCGGCCCTTGTCATCGTCGGCATCTTCATGATGCAAAGCGTGGCCGAATTGGATCTGCGCGACTTCGCCAAGGCGGTTCCGGCCGTCCTGATCATGCTGCTGATGCCGCTCGGCTTCAGCATCGCGGAAGGCATGGCGGTCGGGTTCGTGGTCTATGTGGGCTTCATGCTGGGCTGCGGCCGCGGCCGTGAAGTGACGCCGCTGGCCTACGGGCTCGGCGCTCTCTTCCTCGCCCATCTCATCTGGAAATGAAGACCGTCGTCCCTTTGGTCTCGACTGCTTGCAAGGCCTCTGCGCTCGCCAACCTTCCTCGCATGGCTCCTTGGACTCCCATCCTGGTCATCCTCATCGTCGTCGTCTCGGGCTGCAAACAGCCGATCCGTGATGTTGTTCCGCCGTCAACCCGCTTCATCGCGGTGATGTCGGCCTACGCTCCCGAGATCGCGGCGAACGAAGCCGCGTTCCTGAATGGCGGCCAACCGGTGAAAGTCACGACCATCAACGGAGTCGCCTTCAAGCATGTGAGGTTCGAGGGGCGCGATCTCCTCCTGTTCCCCAGCGGCGTGAGCATGGTCAACGCGGCCATGACCACGCAGCTTGCGTTGAATCGGTTTCCGATCTCGCACGTGCTCTTCGCCGGCATCGCGGGCGGGATCAATCCAGCCCATCACATCGGCGACGTCGTCGTCCCGGACAAATGGTTCCACCACTCCGAAGCCGTCTACGCAAATCCCAAGCCGGATGGTTCCGGCTACGTCCTGCCCGAGTATTTCAAGGCGCCCTACACCAATTTCAGCTTCATGTTCCCCGACCACGTCTGGACGGTGCGTGCCGGGATGGCCAAGCCGGCGAAGCAGGAATTCTTTCCGGCAGATCCCGCGCTGATCGAAGCGTCGCGGCGGGCACTGAAGACGATGCCTCCGATGACCTATGCGGGACGGACGGCGGAGGTGAGCGTCGGCGGAAACGGCATTGCAGGTCCGGTGTTCATGGACAACCGCGAGTATCGAAAATGGGCCTTCAGCGTCTGGAAGGCCGACTGCCTCGACATGGAATCCACCGCCATCGCCCAGGTCTGTTGGGCCAACAAAACGCCGTTCCTCATCGTGCGCAGCCTGAGCGATCTCGCCGGCGGCCAGGAAGGCGTCAATGCCGCGGACACGACGGAAGGTCCGGTGTCCGCCCATGCGTCGATCGTGCTGCGGGAGATCGTCCGGCAAATCAAATGACGCGGGCCGGGAGAGGACGCCCGGCCTAAGCCGTGGGCTTTTGGCGGGCGAAGCGGTCGGCAAGCACGCCGCAAACGATGAGTTGAAGCGGATGGTAGAAGAGGATTGGAAGCAGGATCAGTCCCAGGCCCGGGTGGGCTCCGAAGATGGCCTTCGCGAGCGGAATGCCGGAAGCGATCGTTTTTTGCGGGGCGCAAAAGGTCGCGGTGATGCGGTCGGGCCGGTCCAGTTTGAGAATCCTTGCGAGGACTTCGATGAAGGCGATGGCGATGACGAAGATCAGAATCACTCCGGCCAACGCGGTAAGCAGGACGCCCGCGCTTTGCTGGGCCCAGAACTGCGCCTTCACCGAGTTGCAGAACGCAGCGAAGACAAGGAACAGGATCAGCCCGCTGGCGGCGTTGCCGAAGCGCTTCTTGTTTTTGTCAGCCCAGGATGTGGCGAACATGCGGATGATTTGCCCGATGGCCAGCGGCAGCAGCAGCAGCACGACAATCTCCTTCACCACTCCGCCGAGCGGTTGGGATTGGCCGCCGGATTTCATGAGCCACGCGACCCAGATTGGTGTGATGAACACGCCGATGATGTTCGAGAGGGCGGCGTTGAAGATGGCGCCCACCATGTTGCCGCCGGCGAGACCCGTCAGCACGACGGACATCGAGACCGTCGAAGGCAGGACGCACAGGAACAGGAACCCAAGCCGCAGATCAGGCGGCAGATGACGTCCTACCAATGCATCCAGCGCCATGCCGATCAAAGGGAACAAAAGAAACGTGAACGTCTGCACCAGCAGGTGGAGTCGCCATTGCGAAGCGCCCTGCTTGAGTGCGGACGATGGCAACGTCAGCCCTTGGAACAGGAAGATGAGGGCGACTCCCAGCTTGGTGGTGACCTCGCTCCGCAACCATCCGCCGGTGGCGCCCGCCTCGGGAACCAGCCAGGCGAGCGCGATGGCGAGGGGCAGCGAGAGGATGAACCAGTTGCGAGCTAGGAAGTTTTTCACGCGACAGCGGTGCCAGTCTGACCAAACGCCGCCGCATCGCAACTCCCGCTCCGGATTTGCCTTCAACCATTCGGCGTTGGAATCTCAACGCCGCGTCAGAACAGACCGCATTATGAGTCTCGCCATACTCCCGTCGTTGTTGGTCCGCGCAGTCGGTGCTGCGCTTTTGCTGACCGCTGCCTTCTCCGCACCGCTGCGGGCAGCCGAAGGGGCCCTGGTGTTCCAGTCGGACTTCAGCCTGAAGGATGGCGCGGTCTCGGCGATGAAGGGCGTGGCCTTTGGCGTCAGCCCGGCCCTGAAGCAGTTCGACATCACGCACGAGATCCCGCCCTACAACGTGTGGGAAGCGGCGTTCCGCCTGAAGCAGACCGCCGCCTATTGGCCGAGCAACACGGTGTTCGTATCCGTCGTCGATCCCGGCGTCGGCACGGAACGGCGTAGCGTGGTGCTGCGGTCAAAGACGGGGCACACCTTCGTCACGCCCGACAACGGCACGCTGACCTTCGTGGCCGAAACGCTCGGAGTGGCGGAATTACGGGAGATCGACGCGGCGCGCCAGCGGCTCAAAGGAAGCGAAGGGAGCTACACGTTCCATGGCCGCGACATCTTCGCCTACGTCGCCGCGCGGTTGGCGGCCGGGAAGCTGAAGTTTGAGGACGTCGGTCCGCAGCTGACCAACGGGATTGTCGCCATTCCCTACACCAAAGGCGCGGCGAAGAACGGCGGGTTGGCGGGGACGATTCCGGTGCTGGACGTGCAGTATGGCAACGTCTGGTCGAACATCGAAAAACCGCTTTTCGATACGCTCGGCGCGAAGATCGGCGATCGTTTCAGCTTCCGGGTGTTGAACGACGGAAAGCTGGTCCACGCGGGCGAGGCTCCGTATGTCGCGACATTCGGTGCGGTAAAGACCGGCGAACCTTTGCTGTTCCTGAACAGTTTGCTGGAAGTTTCGCTGGCCTTGAACACCGACAGCTTCGCCAAGAAGTTTGGGATCTCGTCCGGACCGGAGTGGAGCCTGGAAATCGCCCGCATCGAAAAGTGATCCGCCATGACCGTTCCGCCGAAGGAGTTCTACAGCCAACGCCTCAGCTTCCGGCCGCCGCTGCTCAGCGACGCCGAGACGCTCTTCCAGCTCTACACGCGCGATCCGGAAGTCTCGCGGCACCTGATCTGGAAGCCGCACACCGACGTTGCGGAGACCGTAGGATTCCTGTCGTGGTGCATCGATTCATGGATGGAAGGCAGCGCGTATCCGTTCATCATCCAGCGCCGTTCGGACGACCAGATCCTTGGGATGATCGAGCTGCGTCCGGAGAACGGGAAAGCGAGCCTCGGCTACGTGCTGGCGAAGCAGTTTTGGGGACAGGGCTACATGAGCGAAGCCGTGCGGGCTTGGACCGATTGGCTACTCAGCCAGCCCGAAGTCTGGCGGGTGTGGACGGTGGCGCATGTCGAAAACACGGCCTCGAAACGCGTGCTGGAGAAGGCCGGCTTCAAGCTGGAGGGAATTCTGCGCCGGTGGGAACGCCTCCAGAACATCGGCCCGGAACCGCAGGACTGTTACTGCCTGAGCCGGCTGAAGGGCGAGTAGCCGTTTCCACGGAAAGGAGAACCGCCGTGGAACGCCAGGTCCCACGGCGGCTTCGATCAGCGGGCGTTTTCCAACGCGGCGATGCGGTCTTCCAGCGGCGGATGGCTTGAGAAGAGAGCCGCGAAGCGGGAGGGATTGCCGTTGATCTTGAACGCGCTCAGGGCCTGCGAGCGGTCGTCGATGACGCCACCGCCCTCGGTGATCGACTTGAGCCGGCGCAGGGCGGAGACCATCGCGTCCTTGCTCTCCAGCTTGGCGGCCATGGCGTCGGCGGCGAACTCGCGGCGGCGCGAGTAGGCCATGACGATGATCGAGGCCAGGATCCCAAGCAGGATTTCGCAGACGATGTAGCCGATGAAGTAACCCATGCCGGGGCCACGGTTCTCGCTCTCGCCGCGGCGGAGGAAGTTGTCGATGGCGAAGCCGATGACGCGGGAGAAAAAGACGACGAAGGTGTTCAGGATGCCTTGGAGCAGCGTCATCGTGACCATGTCGCCATTCGCTATGTGGGAGACTTCGTGGGCGAGGACGCCTTCGATCTCGCGGAGGTTCATGCGGCGGATGAGTCCGGAGCTGACGGCCACGAGGGAGTTGTTCCGGGAAGGCCCCGTGGCGAAGGCGTTGACTTCGTCGCTCTCGTAGACGCCGACTTCCGGCATCCCGATGCCGGCCTTCTTCGACTGCTCCGCGATCTTGGCGACGAGCCATTCCTCCGCCTGGCTGCTGGGGCGCTCGATGACCTTGATGCCGTAGGACATCTTGGCCATCCATTTGGAGATCGCCAGGGAGATGAAGCTGCCGGCAAAGCCCACGATCACTGAGAAGACGAGGAGGTGTTCGTAGTTGATTCCTTTGGGCGCCAGGAAGCGGTTGACGCCGAGCAGGCTTGTCACGACGGAGATCACGAGGATCACCGCCATGTTGGTCATGAGGAACAGAAAGACACGTTTCATGGATCGGTAGAGTTATCGGCATTTCCGGTTTTGCAAATGCATCGCCGGATCTTCGGACAGACATAGGGACACCCGGGAAAGGGGTTCGCTCAAGTGGAAATCCGGCGGTCGCTTTCCACCCCCCCCTAAATCCGGATCCTCGAGGTCAGATCTCCAGCACAGCCTCGAACTTGGCGAGGTTGCGCGCACCCTTCGGGCCCACCCATGCTGCGTCGACCAGTCGGACGCAGCCGATGGCCGGGTAGTGCAGGCTGGGTTCAATGGTGACGACGTGGCCGGGCTTGAGGAGTTCCTTCGAACCGGAGCAGAGCAAAGGAGCTTCGTGGAGTTCCAGTCCGATTCCGTGCCCGCATGGGGAATGGAAACCTTCCCGAGGGGTCGCGTCCGGCAGCGTGGAGAATCCTTCGCGGGCGAAATAGTCGGCAACCGCGCAATGGATGTCGGCCGCGGAAGAGCCCGGAACAACCAGGCCGAAGGCAAGCCCCCGGGCGGTCTTCACGGTGTGGAAAAGCCGTCGGACGGCCTCCGGCGCACGTCCCTTGACCACGGTGCGTCCAAGTTCGCCGAAGTAGCCGGTCTTCCTCGAGCGGGGCGAGACGGCCAGGGTGATCGGTTGGTTTGATTTGAGAGGGCCGTCGCCGCCTTCGACCGGGTCGTGGCTCTGCCAGTTGCTGCCGACCGCAGCGCCGATGGGATGGCCTCCGGCTTGAAGCACTGCGGTCTCGATGATCGAACGGACCCGGGCGCAGGTCAGCAAGGTGCCACCGAGATGGAGCAGGCCGTCGCGCCCGGTCTTGGAGCGTTTGATCGCCTGGATACCCTCCGCGAGGCCGACTTCCGCCATGGTGAGCGACGCGGAAATCTTCTTCACCTCGTCGGCCGTCTTGATCGGTCGTTCCGGGAAGAACGGCGAAACGATCTTCACCTTGATCTTCCAGCGTCTCAGCTCGCGGGCGAGGCCATGCGGGAAACTCTCCGAGACAAGGACACGCTTAACATTCCGGACTTCAAGCAGCTTCCGGATGACGGCTGCGTCGTCCAATCGTCCCTTTGCGACCACCTGGGACGCGGTGAGGATCTGGACCTTGGGCAGGGTCTTCTGGGACGAGGCAGGAAGATCCTTCGCGGTGACAACGACGGCTTGGCCGGATCCTTTGAGCCAGATGATCGGCTCACGCGCCAGCAGGCCGGTCGCGTAGAGTAGATCGGGATGGTGGTCGGAGGAACCAACGAGCAGACGGTGTTCGGACCGGGCCATGCGTGAAGGCTTGTTTCAGTTCAGACGCCGAACAGCCGGTCGCCGGCGTCGCCGAGTCCCGGGATGATGAAGCCGCGTTCGTTCAGGCGGGTGTCGATGGCGGCGGAGTAGATCGCGAGCCGCGGATACCTGGCCCGGACGGCGCGGATGCCCTCGGGCGCGCAGACGAGGTTGATCATGCGGACGTGGCACGCGTCCCGTTCATGGAGCAGGTCCAAGGCGGCGATGGTGGATCCGCCAGTGGCGAGCATGGGATCCACCAGCAGGATTTCGAACCGGCTGAGGTTCTTCGGAAGGCTCTCGTGGTAGGTCACGGGCTTGAGCGTCTTCTCATCCCGCTTGAGTCCGACGAATCCAACCTGGGCCTGCGGGATGACCTGGAGGATGGCGTTGGCCATGCCGAGGCCGGCGCGAAGGACGGGAACGACAAGAATGTCATTGCGCAGCTCCGACCCTGTGGCTGGACCCATCGGGGTCGTAATCTTGCGCGGCCTTGTTGCGAAGCTTTCGGTGGCCTTGAAGACCATCAGCGTCGCGATCTCGCCGAGCAGACGACGGAACTCGGGCGGCTTGGTCCGCTTGTCGCGCAGCAACGCGAGGTTGTGCTGCACTAGCGGATGGGAAACGACGTGGACCGACCTCATGGCGTCTAAAACGTTGGTGTTTGTTGTCCGGACTTACAGGGCCGTGGGCATCATGAAATAGAGATAGCCCTTCTTCAGCTTCAACGTCTCGACGCCGAGATCGATCTTCAGGGTCTTCGTTTCGGTCTGGCCGAAAATCCGGAACAGGCTTCCGAGGTCGAACGGAGCCTGGAACTGGATGAGATTGGCGTCGGAGATGTTTGCCACGGTCTTCGCCCTCGCCACCGCCGTCTCGAAATTGCCGATCTCGTCGACGAACCCGAGCTCGTAGGCCTGGTTGCCCGTGAGGATACGCCCGTCGGCAAACGACGCCCATGAGCCGGAAAGCGTCCGTCCGGCGGCCCCGTTCAGCTCCGCGGCTTTGGAGCGGCCGGTGGAGACGACGTTGGTGAAGGTGCCGTAGGTTTCCATGATCATGTTCATCACGATCTCGCGTTCCTCGGGGAGGATTTCGTCCTCCTTCTTGGAGCTGCTGAGCATGTCCTTCATCTTGCCGCTCTTGAAGACCTCCGCACGCACGCCGACCTTGTCCATGAGCCCGCGGTAGTTGTAGCCGGACATGATGACGCCGATGCTGCCGGTGATGGTGAGTTTGTTGGCCACGATCCAGCGGCACGGGGCACTGATGTAGTAGCCGCCGGACGCAGCGACGGAGCCCATCTGGGCAATCACAGGCTTCTTGGATTCCTTTTGGAATTTGGTGATGAGTTCGGCGATGTCGTCCGAAGGCATCACTTCGCCGCCCGGCGAATCCACCCGGAGGATCACGGCCTTCACGCGCTTCCGTTCCTTGGCGATCTCGAGCTGTTCCTTCACGAGTTCGACGATCCCGCGTCCGTGCCCGTCGATGCTGCCGCTCGTGATGACTCCATTGAGCTCGATCACGAGGATGTCATCACCGGCGCTGTTGTCCTCGATCGTGCTCATGATGAGCCCATGTTGTCCTCCATGGCCGCTCAGTGTTGACGGTCCGGCGCCGATCATGGAACCGAGAAGAGAGAGGACGAACACGCCTCCCACCACCACCACGAGAATGACTGTCAGGATGATCCACCCCGTGGCTCCGCCCGAAGGACGTTGCGGCTGCGGCGCCGGTGGCCGTGAAACGGGGCGCTGCCGGATGATCGGAGGGAGTGCCGGCGGCGGCGGTGGTGGAGAATTGGGAGGCGGGACATCGCTTTCCATAGGGTGGCGAAGCTAGACGTCCACCTGGACGGCGGCAAGCAGCCGCATTGGAGTGGGGACCCGGTCCTTCGCCCCATTCCGCTGCGGACGGTTTGAACCGGGGGCCGGGGTCTACGCGGCCGCTAAGATTTCGATGTTCGGCCGCGAGAAGAACGACTTCCTCCAGCGTGCCGGGGTCATTCCGGTGGCGCGGCGGAAATGCATGGAGAGATGGCTTTGGTCGCAGAATCCCGATTTGGCGGCCACTTCCGAGACGACGGTGTCGGTTTGACGCAGCATCGCGTCGGCCTTCACCAAACGCCGGCGAAGCAGGAAGGAATGCGGTGAACTTCCGGTCGCGAGCTTGAAAGCACGGGCGAAATGCCATGCGCTCAAGCCGGCTACAGCCGCCATTTCGCCAAGGCTCACCGGATCGGCCAGCCGCTGCTCGATGAGTTCGATGACACGCCGCAGTTTCACCAACGAGAGGGGCCGGGGATCGAAGCGTTCCGCCGGATCCGTGCCGACCGCGCATCGGGCCAACTCCATCGCCAGCCTGGTTCCCAGAATCGCGGCGCGATCCGAACTCTCCGCCGTCTGAAGCGACGCCTCCTCCTGCAGGGCCCGGATCAGCGAGGCGATGGTCGCGTCTTGGAAGCAGCACTTGGGCGAGAGTGCATCGACAGTGCCCAGGCCTTTGCCGCCGAGGGCCTGGGCCATGAACTCCGGAGTCAGCCACACGTTGATATACCACGCGGGGCAGTTGAACGACGACGAGAAGGGAACTCCTGCCGGAATAAATGAGATATGGCCTGGCAACACGGTAGAAGGCTGGTTCCGTCCGCCCACCCGCCAATTAACTCCGATGGGTTGGCCCAAAGTCATCGAGACCACATGGGACTTGAGGATGACATCCACTCCCCTCCATCCGTCATGCCGCAGTTCTTCGATTTGAATCCCATCCCATCGCCAGCCAGGCCTTTCGGGCATCGGTTCTCTGCTGGGACCGTCCACCCTCTTTCCTGACCTGACGTCGACCGGAATAATGTTCTGGGTAGTCACTGGAAGCAGAAGACACCCTCCGTTGCTTTCTGTTACGGGGTCTGTTCGGAATCTCCGGGCTTGGCAGCACGAACCTTCTCTTTCCCGCCTGCGCTGCCGCCTTGCGTCGACTCGTTTGGATTAAAAGCCTCGCACGGGTGCAGTATTTGCACAGATGGAATCATCAGGACTGCGGTATAACCGAGCGCTGATTCAGCGCGTGGGGGCATCTCCGTCGGCGTCCACTGCTCTGCCGAGTTCGGACACCCGTGTGCGCTTCCGGTCGCGGCAGGCTTCGACCGCTTTACGCAGCTTGTCGCGCAAGGGCTGTTCCGCAGGAATGCCAGCGAGAAGCAGGGTCGGCGTCGTCGCGTCGTCCGTGGTGAGTTGGAGATTCCCAAGGCCGAACAGTCGCAGCATCAATGGCTGTAAGAAGGTCGTATCCCGAACCCGGTAAAGTTCCAGTTCCTCGACCTTCTTTGACATGACTCCGGTCGTGGTCCGCAGCCGCTCTGTCGTAATCTCGATCAAGGTATTCCTCCTCTGGATCCAGCGGGCGAGAGCCCAGGGGATGGGCAGGATCAAGAGGCATCCCAAGTTCAGCCAGAAATCCAGCGCGGCGGAAGGCGTGCCCTTCCAGATGGTTTCTTCGGGGGTGTCGCTCATGCCGGTAGACGAGGCGCGTGGTCAGCTTTTCGCCAGCGTGAACTTCGGCGTCTGGCTGAGAAAGCGGACGGGATTCTGGTAGATCACTTTGTCGATGGCTTCGGCCGTCCAACCGCGGCGGCGCATCTCCAAGGCGGTGCGTGGAATGGCCAGCGGCACGCTTTCGCCCCAGTCGCAGGCGGAGTTCATCCAGAGGCGGTCGCTGCCATGGACGTCGAGGATGTCGACCGCGCGGGCCGGGGTGCATTTACTGATCGGATACAGCGTCATGCCGGCCCAATGGCCGCGATCGAGCACGACCTTTACCGTGTGCTCCTCCACATGGTCGATGAGCACGCGCTCGGGTTTGATGCGGGGATCATTCTTCAGCACGTCGAGGATCAACTGCGTGCCCTTGAGTTTGTCCTCCAGATGCGGGGTGTGGACGAGGATGAGCTGGTCGAGCCGGGCCGCGAGGTCGACGTGCATCTCCAAGACCTGCATCTCGTTCTTCGAATTTTTGTTCAGCCCGATCTCGCCGATGCCCAGCACGCCGGGCCGGTCGATGAACTCCGGGATGATACCGATGACGGCCTTGGCCAATCCGACGTCTTCCGACTCCTTCGGGTTGATGCAAAGCCAGGAGAAGTGCGGGAGGCCATACTTCGCGGCGCGGGCCGGCTCGTATTCCGTGAGCTGGCGGAAGTAGTCGCGGAAACCGTCGACCGAAGAACGGTCGTAACCCGCCCAGAAGGCCGGTTCGCACACGGCGGCACAGCCGGCGGTGACCATGTCCTGATAGTCATCGGTCGTGCGGCTGACCATGTGGCCATGGGGTTCGATGTAGCGCATGGGCAAAATCCTATCGGAAGAATGCCGCGAGCGGTAGTGGTTGGATTCAACCGCAGACCAAGGCTTCCGACCGGCCGTTCAACGCGTGCGCAGGATCTGGCCCAGCCCGGAGGCAAGAGTCCTAACCAACAGAAAGACCGAGCCCGCCGCAATGGAGACACCCAGCACACGGCGGTAAGGCTCGGGCAGCCCTGCCAGACTCGACTCGATGTCGTCGATAGCCCCGGTTTCTTCTCGGGAATCCTCTCCGCCATTCCCACCGGCATCGGCGTGGCTTACCCGCTCTACTGCGTCATCGAAGGCCGCAAACGCGCCCAAGGCAGGCGTTGGGCGAAGAACTGACCTGGCCTTCCTCAGGCACACCGGGGTGCCTCGGGGGTTAATCCTTCGCGACACTCCAGCCGCCCAAGATGGGCACAGAGGCGCAGGCCGGTCCGCCGTCTTTCGCTACCGCGTTGACGCGGGCTACCAGTGTTCCGCCCGTCTTCGCCACCTGGCCGAGATCGGCGGCAGTGACCTCGCGGAGGTGAATCTTGATCCGGCGAAACATCTCGCGATGTCCGTTTCTCACGCCCGACCAGCTCAGGTAGAAGAACCGTTCGCCTCGTTTGCCATGAACCGCGGAGCCGACGAAATCGATTGAACCATCCGCTGCGGTTTTGGCGGTGATCTCCGTCCTCCACTTCACCGCATTTCGCCCTGCAGAGGATCCCGCCTCGTGGCTGTCTTTGGTCTGCAAGGTCGCTTGGATGTCGGTTCGCCCGTCAAATCCTTCAAACCGATGGGACGGCCATCCTTCGCAAATCAGGGTCACTCGGACTTGGGCGTCGCTACCTTGCCACGCCTTTGGCGTCTGAGGTGATTTGGTGGGTCTTACTGGCATCGCCGACGGCCCGGCTAATTCCCCGGCCACGCGCCGACAGCGCCTTTGCCAGGTGCTTTGGCGATGGGTTCTTTTGTCGGGTCGCTCAGCGAAAGCAGGACCGCTTCGGCCCGCTGGGGTTCGCCAGCGGCGAGGTGTTTCATCGCTTCGCGAAAAGCGGCGAGGCGGAAGTCGGCGTCGCCCGTTCCCCGGTCCACGCGGTCGAGGAAGGCGGCCAGCTCGATGAGCTTGCAGCGGGCGTCCATGAAGTAGAGGTCGAGAACTTGGTGACGGGTCATAGGCTTGAGAGTGGTTGGACATTAAAGCCGGAGACTGTGCTCGACAACCCCGGCGCTGGGCCGAACGCGCCGCTGGAACAGATTGGCAAACTCCCGGCGCCTGCTTCTACTCGGCTTATGAATCCCTGGCCCAGGCTCCAAGGCCGTCGACTAGCGACCGCCCTCCTGCTTTCTGTCGCATGGTTCTGCGGAGCGACCGGCTTGCTGGCGGAC
>CANJSG010000034.1 GCA_947476875.1 Verrucomicrobiota bacterium
GGAACTCCGCTCCATTTCGGCGCCCGGCAACTCGACGGTGATGATCACGTTCGACCTGCGCCGCGACATCGACACGGCCGCCCAGGACGTGCGCGACGTCGTCTCGACGGTGCTGAGGAAGCTGCCGAAGGAGGCCCAGCCACCAAGCGTCTTCAAGTTCGACAACGACTCCTTCCCCATCATGACCCTGACGCTCTCAGGCGACCGTTCGATAAGGGAACTGACGGAACTCGCGGACAAGATCGTCAAGGTCCAGCTGGAACGCTCCAGCGGCGTCGGCGGCATCTCCATCGTCGGCGGCGCAAGCCGGTCCCTGAACCTGACCGTCGACGCGGACCGGCTCGCGGCCTACGGCATTCCCGTGACGGCCGTTCGCGACGCGCTGGGACAGCAGAACATCGAGATTCCCGGCGGCAACGTGACGGCAGGCCACAGGGAAAGTTCCCTGCGCACACTCGGTCGTTTCACCACCGCGGAGGAGTTCGCGAAAATGGTCGTCGCCACCCGCAACGGCACGCCCATCCGGATGCTGGACATCGGCCGGGCCGAGGACGGCGCCAAGGAGCAGCGTTCCTTCAGCCGGCTGAACGGCAAACCGGCCGTCGTCCTCGAGATCCGGAGGCAGTCCGGAGCCAACACCGTGGCGGTGATCGAGGGGTTGAAGGCGAAGCTCCCGGCGATCCTCGCCCAACTGCCGCGGGAACTGGAGGTCGAGGTGATCCGCGACCAGTCCCGCTACATCTACGAGGCCCTGCACGGCATCAACGTCCACCTCGTCCTCGGGAGCGTGCTCGCCTGCATCGTGGTGCTGGCCTTCATGCGCGACTGGCGGTCGACCATCATCGCGGCGGTCGCCATCCCCTGCTCCGTCATCGCCACCTTCGGCATGATGTGGGCGCTCAACTTCACTTTGAACAGCGTCACCATGCTGGCGCTGGTTCTCATGGTCGGCATCGTGATCGACGACGCCATCGTCGTCCTCGAGAACATCTACCGCTTCGTCGAGGAGAAGAAGATGGACCCGTTCCAGGCCGCGAAGGAGGCGACCGGCGAGATCGGCCTCGCGGTCATGGCCACGACCTTCAGCCTGGTCGTGATCTTTGTCCCGGTCTCCTTCATGTCCAGCATCTCGGGACGATTCCTCTTCCAATTCGGCATCACGGCGTCGGTGGCGATCCTTGTCAGCCTGCTCGTCTCGTTCTCGCTCACACCGATGATGAGCGCGCGGCTGCTGAAGAAGGGCGGCGCGGGCGGCCACGGAACCTCGCGGTCCGGCTTCTACTCGATCATCGAGTCGGCCTATATGCGGCTGCTCGCCGGCACCATGAGGCATCGCACCGCGGCGGCGGTTCTCTCGATCATCGTCCTCCTGCTTTCGGTCCCCCTCTACGGGATGGTGAGGCAGGAACTGGTCCCATCTGACATCGACGAGGGCGAGTTCGAGATGGGCGTGACGGCCCCGGAGGGCACCAGCCTCGATTCGATGAACGCGGCCATGGTGCAGATCGAAAAGGAGATCCGGTCGATGCCCGTCGTCCACACGATGCTCGCGACCATCGGGGGCGGTTTTCCGGGGGGACCGAACCAGGCGCGCGCCCACGTTCGGCTGGTGCCGTTCGGGGAACGCCGGTTTTCGCTCGGGAGGCTTTTTTCGGAGACCATCCGCCTCCGTCCATGGCGTGCTTTCGAGGGCAACCGTGACCAACGATCGGTCATGCAGGAGATCCGCCAACGCCTGAAGCGCTTCGGGCTCCGCACGAGCGTGAGCAACATCTCGTCGTTCAACATCGGCGGCTCGCGGTGGGACATCGACTTCGTCTTCATGGGCCCTGACCTCGAGAAGCTCGCCGGTTATGCGAACTCTTTCCGCGAGCGCCAGACCGAGCTCGGCATCGTCGATGCGGACACCACGCTGCGACTCGACAAGCCCGAGCTGCAGGTGGAGATCGACCGCGACCGCGCCGCCGCGCTCAACGTTGCGACCCGCGACATCGCGGACGCGCTCCGGCTGATGGTCGGCGGGGACGAGGAGATGTCGCGCTTCCGCGACGTCAGGATGAACGAGGACTACGACGTGACGCTCCGCCTCGCCGACGGTGGAAGGAACGACGCGGAAACCATCTCCAGCCTGTTCGTTCCGGACCAGAAGGGCGGCCTCGTGCGCCTCGACAACGTGGTCCGCATCACGTCGCAGTTCAGCGCATCACGCATCGACCGGCTCGACCGCCAACGCCAGGTCAGCCTGCGCGGCGGCGTCGCGCCCGGGTTCGCGCTGGCGGATCGGATCGAGGCGCTTAACGCAGCCGCAGCCAAGCTCCAGATGCCGGCGGGCTACACGACACGTGTGGCCGGCCGAGGACGCGAACTCGACACGACGTTCCATGAGTTCCTGTGGGCCTTCGCGCTGTCCGTCGTGTTCATGTATATGATCCTCGCGGCCCAGTATGAGAGCCTGGTGCACCCGCTCACGATCCTCACGTCCATCCCGCTGTCGGTCCCGTTCGCCCTCTTCTCGCTCTGGATCACGGGCTCGACCCTGAACCTCTATTCCGCCCTCGGGCTTCTCGTCCTCTTCGGCGTGGTGAAGAAGAACGCGATCCTGCAGATCGACCACATGAACACTCTCCGGGCCAAGGGACTCGACCGGATGCAGGCCATCATGGACGGCAATCGGGACCGCCTCAGGCCCATTCTCATGACCACGCTGGCCCTCGTCGCCGGAATGATGCCGCTCGCCCTGGGCAATGGTCCGGGGGCGGACGAACGCCGGTCGATCGCCATCGTCGTGATCGGAGGCCAGTCGCTTTCCCTCGTCCTCACGCTGCTGATCACGCCGGTGGTCTATTCGTGGCTGGATGATTTCGGATCCGCCGTAAAGCGGTTGAGACGGCGTCCGACGACCGGTGACCGCGAGGGTCAGACCGACATCATCCTCGGCAAATAAGGCCCCGAGGCAACGCGCCGGTCACGGAAGCACTTCGGCGACATCGACGCCCACCAGACAGATGTCGTCTTCGAACAACTCCTGCGCCATGAAGCCTTTCAGCTCCCGCAGGATCGTGTCGAAAATCTCCGGACACGGTTGGGCCGCGTGCTGGCGGACCAACTCCAAAAGCATCTCCTGCGTGTAGAGCATTTCACCCGGACCCTCGACCTCGAACACGCCGTCCGTGAACAGCATGATCGAATCACCGGCCGTCATCGGGATTTCGAACGTGGGGTAGTCGGTGTCCGCGATGAGCCCCAACGCGGGCCGGCGCTTGCCGTCGGTTTCCTTGATCCGCTCCGCCGTCCGCTTGAGGCGATTGATGAGAAACGGCTTCGGATGGCCGGCGTTGCCGAAGGAATAGATCCGCTTTTCAACGTCGACCACGAGACAGAACGCGGTCGTGAAAAGCGGAGACCCGGTCTGTTTGAGGATGTTCCGGATATGGCGGTTGATCACCGTCAACAGGTGGCCCGGATCGCTTGTGTCCGTGCGCAGCTCCTCCACGAGGGCCCTGATCATGGCCGTCACGAGCGCCGACCGGACGCCATGCCCCATGACATCGCAGATGAAGACACCGGCCTTGGAGGGGGAGATCTGGAAGACGTTGAAGAAATCGCCCCCCACCGAGCCCGTGGGGGTGTAGCGGTGGCAGAACTTCACCAGGCTGTCCGCAGGCGCCACGCCGGCTGGAAAAACCGGGAACACCTGAGGCAGCATGGCGAGCTGGATCTCGTTCGCCATCTTGAGGTCTTCCTCCATGATCTCGTTCTTGCGCCTCAACTCCTCGCGGCTTGTTGCCAGCGCCTCGTTCGCCAACCGCTCGCGTTCCTCCGCGCGCTTGCGTTCCGTGATGTCCCAGAAGAGGCCCTGGAGCCCGATGATTTGACCGGTCAAGTCCCGCAGGGGCGTCTTCAGAACCTGGACGTAACGGGTCTCGCCCTCAGTGGGCTGATAGGCCTCGATCGTCTCGAAGTGCTTGCCGGTCGTTAGGACGACCTTGTCGTCCTTCTGATACTTGGCGGCGAGTTCCGCGGGAAAGAAGTCGAAGTCCGTCCTGCCCAGGATCTCGCCGAGCGGTTTGCCCAGGGTGTCGCAGAAGCGTTGGTTTCCGAAGGTGAACCGCTCGTTCAAGTCCTTCCGGAAGATGGCCTGCTGGATCGCGTCGACGAGCGAGTGGTAGAGCGCCTCGGACTGGGAGAGCTGCATTTCGGCACGCTTGCGGCCGGTGATGTCCTCGACGGTTCCCTCGTAGTAGAGCAGCCGTCCACGCTGGTCGCGGACGGCGCGGACGTTCTCCGAAATCCAGATGACTTCCCCGCCCTTCTTGTAGATCGGCGACTCGAAGGCGTTGACGACGTCATGCTGCTGCATCGTGCGGACGAACTCGGCGCGCCGGTCCGGCTCGACGTAGAGCATGCGGCTGATGTCCTGGACGCTTTTTGTCAGATCATCCGGCGACTCGTAGCCGTAGATCCGGGCAAGCGCCCGGTTCGCGCTGAGGTATTGGCCCTCGGGCGAAGTCTGGAAGATTCCCTCGACGGCGTTCTCGTAGATGCTGCGATAACGCTCCTCCGCCTCGAACAGCTTCGTCTGGGCCTGAGCCCGCTCGATCGCATAGATGCAGGCCCGCACGAGGACGACAGGTTCGAAACGCGACCGGAGAAGGTAGTCCTGCGCGCCGGCGTGGACGATCTCGATCGCGGTTTCCTCGTCGTCCCGGTCGCCGAGAACAATCACCGGCACGGTTTCTGCCGCCTCAAGCAGCAATCCAAGGCTCGTGAGAATGACGGCAGGCGATTCAGAAACCGCCATCAGCACGAGGTCGAACGGATCCTTCGCGAGCCGCGCCAGGCCGTCGTCCAGGGACGACACGCTGGACAGGGCAAACCTAGCCACCCGGCTGGCGGAAAGGCACCGCGTGATCGATTCGCCGTGGGACGGCTGGTCCACGATCAAGAGGACATGAAATTCAACGGCATTCATGCGGACGAAGGACGGAGCATGGGGCGTCGCCGTTTCAATTCCAGCATGTTTCAGCCTTTCCGTTCCGGCCGCCGCCCCTCAAGTCCGCCACATGGAGGACCGATACCCCCGGGTGAAACATCGAAGTTCAGGCAATGTCGGCATAGGGCCGTCGTTGGCAATCGTCGTGGCCATTGGCCACGGAACGACAGCCATCCTCCCGGCGGCTGAGCAGCCGTCGCGCCTGGACGACTCCCTCGACCGTTTCGCGAACCTGAGCCTCGAAGATCTGCTAAAAGTTCCCGTATCGACTGTCTCGCGCACCGAAGGCTCGCTCCAAGGAGCACCCGCCGCCGTCACCCTGATCACCTCCGATGACCTGCGTTCAGCGGGTGTCCGCAGGTTGCCGGAGGCCTTCAGGCTCGTGCCGGGCATGGAGGTCGCCCAATCCAAGTCCAGTTCCTGGGCCGTGTCGGCTCGCGGATTCAACGATCTCTACGCCAACAAACTTCTCGTGATGATCGACGGCAGATCGATCTACACCCCCCTCTACTCCGGCGTTTACTGGAACAACCACAACCCGGTGATCGAAGACGTCGACCGGATCGAAGTCGTCCGGGGTCCGGGAGCCACGGTTTGGGGAGCGAACGCCGTCAACGGCGTCGTCAACATCGTCTCAAAATCGGCTTTCGACACGATCGGCGGCCTCGTAAGCGTCGGCGGCGGAACCGAATTGGAAGGGGACGTTGCGCTCCGCTACGGATTCAAGCTCGGCGACACCGCCGCATTGCGTCTGTCGTTCCGGGAAACATGGACGGACGACAGCATCCTGACCGACGGCTCCAAAGCGTCCGACGACGACCGCATCATCAACGGAGGATTCCGTTTTGATTGGCACCCCGACACGCGCAATTCGTTCGAGCTTTCCGGAGAGGTCCACACCGAAACCTCATCAAGCCGCTACCTGTCACCGTCTTTCCTGCCGCCCTATTCGAGCCTTGTTTTCGGGGATGCGTTGTCGGACGGAGGTTTCGTCCAGGCCAAATGGGAGCACCGGTTTGACGACCACTCGTTCCTGTCCGCCGGTCTGGGATACGACCACTATCGGAACACCTCGGAGATAACAGAGCGACGCGACACCTTTCATTTCGACATCCAGTTCACGACCGTCCTCCGGGAACGTCACACCGTGAGCGTCGGAGCCGACACCAGGACATCGCACGACACGGTCGCACCGGCCCAGTTCCTCGCGCTCCGGCCAGAATCCGTCTCCTACAACCAGTCTTCAGCCTTTCTTCAGGACGAGATCTCGCTCCTTCCCGATCGGCTCAAGCTGACGCTCGGTTCCAAGTTCGAAACCAGCGATGCGGGAGGCTTCCAGCCGCAGCCCGGATTGAGGCTCGCATGGACGCCGACCGATGCGTCGACCGTGTGGTTCTCCGCCTCCAAAGCCGTCCGCATCCCGTCGCGCGCGGAGCTCAACGGCGATGGGATCACCCAGATCCTCGCGCCGGGCACGACCACGCCTCCGAACCCTTTACCCCTCGCCCTGCACCTCCTGGGTAATCCCGACGCGCGATCGGAAAGCCTCGTGGCGTTGGAGTCCGGCCTGCGTATCCGTGCCAACAGGAATCTCCAGTTCGAGTTGGCCGCCTACTACAACGACTATGCACACGTCCAAGGGTTCACCCCCGGCACGCCCGGCATCGCGATGGGCCCCGGCGGTCCCTACATCGACAATCCGCTCCTCGTCGACAACAGCCTCGAAGGCGCGTCCTACGGCTTCGAACTCAATGCCGACTGGCGGGCCACCGAGACCCTTCGATTCAAAGCCGCCTATTCACTGCTGGAGAGCCATCTGCGTCCGACCCCGCAGGGCCAGATCGCCGGTTCGAGCGAACAGTTGACCTCGAGTCCCAACCAGCAGGCGATGCTGTCGACCCTCTGGCAGCCGATCCATAACTGGGAATTTTCCAGCCATCTACGCTGGGTAGACGAGCTTGGATTCGGGCCCGTTCCTTCCTACTTCGGCCTTGATCTGCGGATCGCCTGGGCTCCACGGCCCGATCTGGAAATCTCGATCACCGGGAAAAACCTGCTGCAATCCAGCCATGCCGAGTTCGGCGACGACCGTCTGGCGCCATCCGGCATGCACGCGGTTCAGCGAAGCGTTTTCGGGCAGGTCACATGGAAGTTCTGAGGAACGACATGGTGCGCCAACCCCAACCGCGGATCGGGCAGGGATCGACCGCCCCATCCCGAAACGGCCCATCCTCCTGGTTTGCCATTTTGCTCGCTCTCATCGGCGGCCTTGTTCCGGGCAGCGCGGCTGAACCGGCGTCGGAATCCTCACTGCGCGCGGTCCTCATCTACCGCTTCACCACGCTGGCTCAGTTTCCCGCCGCCTCGTTTGCCAGCCCCGAAGCTCCCATCCGCATCGTCGTGCTTGGAAGCGACCCCGTCTTCGAGCCGTTGCGGAAGCTCGTCGCGGACAAAAAACTGGCCGGCAGGCCCATCGAAGTCTCGACCACCACTTCCCCCGACGTCGCCGCCGAAGGACTCGTCGTCTACGTCGCCCCGTCCGCTGCCGCCTCGACGGATGCGCTCCTGAAGCAGACCCAGGAGAAACCCGTCCTTTCGATCGGATCTGTCGGCGCGTTCTGCGCCAAAGGAGGCATGATCGCCATCTTCCGCAAGGAGCAGAAACTGGACTACGACATCAACGCCGATGCCGTGCAACGGGCCGCTCAAAAGGGGATCCAACTGAACCCGATCGTCTTCAAGGTCGGCAAGACCGTGCGCGACTAGGACCACGATGAAACAGTGGATCAAACGACTGTCGATCAAGCAGAAGCTGATGCTCCTCTGCTTCGTGACGACGAGTCTTGCGATCACCCTCACCACCGTCGTCGTCAACGTCCTCCAGGCGCGGGAAATGCGCGCGCAACTGGGTCGGAACATCTCCAATTTCGCCGACACGACCGCCAGCCTCAATGCCGCCGCGCTCAGCCTCCAGCAGATCGTCCAGCTGAACGACAGCGCCCTTGAAGGCATGTCGGCCGCTCCGAACATCCTTTACGCCGGCATCTACTCTTCCGACGGCACCCTCGTTTCCCGATACAGCGCCACAACGGGCGGAAAACCCCTCCCCATCCGTCCACCGCCAGACGGACTCGAGTTCTTCGACACTGAGCTGGTGGCCGTGAAGCCGATCACCCTCGCCGGTGAGCGGATCGGCACGATCCTCATCACGGCAAGCACCGCTTCGGTCAACGAGCGGTTGATCGCATTCACCCTGGCCAGCGCCGGAGTCGGAGGTCTGGTCATCGTTCTCACGATGCTCCTCGCCTCGCGCCTCCAGCAGATCGTCAGCGATCCCGTGGCGCGCCTCGTGGGCACGATGCGGCGCATCGGCCAGGAGCGTGACTACGGGATCCGCGCCCAGAAAGGCGCCAATGACGAACTCGGCCTGCTGGTGGATGGCTTCAACGAGATGCTCGCGGAGGTCCAACGTCGCGACGAAGTCCTCCAAAACGCCCAGGCAGATCTCGAAAAACGGGTCTTGGACCGGACCACGGAACTCCGTCGCAAGGTCGCGCTCCTCGAAACCAAGGAAACGGAGCTGAAGAAGGCCAAGGACCACGCCGAGGAGGCCAACCAGGCGAAGAGTTCTTTCCTCGCGAACATGTCGCATGAGATCCGGACGCCCATGAACGGCGTCATCGGCATGACCAGCCTCCTGCTCGACACGCCGTTGACCGCCACCCAGCGCGAGTTTGCCCAGACGGTGTCCTCCAGCGCGGAAGCCCTCCTCACGATCATCAACGACATCCTCGACTTCTCGAAGATCGAGGCCCGGAAACTCGAGCTTGAGATCCTCGATTTCGATCTGCGGGAAGCCGTCGAAGGCACCCTCGATGTCGTGGCCCAGCGCGCCCAGGCGAAGGGCCTTGAATTCGCCTGCCTGATCCCGACGGACCTGCCGACCCGTCTCCGCGGCGACCCCGGGCGGTTGCGGCAGGTCCTCCTGAACATGCTGAGCAATGCCATCAAGTTTACCCAGCAGGGTGAAGTCTTCCTCAAGCTCTCGCTCGTGCGGGAGCAGGGTGGCGAAACCGTGATCAGGTTCGATGTGAAAGACACCGGCATCGGCATCAGTCCCGACGTCATCAAAAAGCTGTTCCAGCCGTTCACCCAGGCCGACTCGTCGACAACCCGCAAGTTCGGGGGCACCGGCCTCGGCCTCGTGATCAGCCGCGAGCTCATCCACATCATGGGCGGAGAAGTCCACGCCGAGAGCACGCCCGGTCTGGGAACGACCTTCTGGTTCACCGTCCGTTTCGAGAAGCAGCTCAACCGGAACTCCATCGCCACGGAACGCTGGCTCCGTCCCGCCCTGCCGGTGCTCGTGGTCGACGACAACGACACCAATCGCCGCATCTTCAAGAGCTACCTCGAAGCGTGGCGCTGCGTGCCCACCTGCGTGGAATCCGCGGCGCTCGGCCTGCAGGCGCTGAAGGCCGCCGACAAGGCCGGCACTCCTTTCCCGGTGGCCATCCTCGACATGCAGATGCCCGAGATGGACGGCCTCCAACTGGCCCGCGCCATCCGCTCCGATCCGATGATCCGCCAGCCCGCCATGATCATGGCCAGCTCGTTCGGATCCCAGCTCGCGTCCTCGGCCCACGACGCCGGCATCCAGGTCTGGCTGAGCAAACCCGTCAAGCAATCGGCCCTGTTCCAAGGCATCGCGGAAGCGTTGTCCGTCCCGGAAACCATGACTCCGTTGACCGAGCCGGCCCTTCCCTCGGACAAGCCCGTCAGCAAGCCTTCGTCCAATTCGACCTATCACCTCCGACGAGGCCCGACGGGAGCCAAGCCGAAGATCCTTCTGGCCGAAGACAACATCGTGAACCAGAAAGTGGCTTCGCGGTTCTTCGCCAAGCTCGGCCACCAGATCGACATCACGGCAAACGGCGCCGAAGTGCTCGCACTGCTCGAGAAACAGGAGTTCGACCTGATCTTCATGGATTGCCAGATGCCCGATCTGGATGGCTACGAAACCACCCGCCGTATCCGCGAGATCGGCCTCCAACCCGGCCGCGAATACTACCGCGACGTCCGCATCATCGCGATGACCGCCCACGCCATGCAGGGCGACCGGCAGAAGTGTCTCGATGCCGGCATGAACGACTACCTCGCCAAGCCGGTCGACATGAAGAATCTGAAGGAAGCGATCAGCAGGAACCTCACGGCCATCGCGGTCCAGCCCCCGGGCTGAAGTTCATCCAGCGCCGCCCACCCCGTTCACTGGGGTTTCACCGAGAAGTCGCTGTCCGCCAGCGAACGCAGCACCAGTTCACGCGGAGTCACCCAGTCGTCCATCTCCAGCAACCGCCGCACGGCATCCGCCACCTGCGCTGCCGAAAGGAACTTCTCCAACGGAGCCGGACGCTTGGCCGCATCGGTCCAAAACCCGGTCGCCACTCCACCGGGCAGGACCGCGATCACGCGGATGCCATGCGGCGCCGCCTCTTCCTGGAGTCCCTGCGTGAACCCGCGCACGCCCCATTTGGCCGCACAGTAGACCGTCTCGCTCGGCACGGCGCGCAGGCTCGCCGTGGAGATGATGTTCACGATGCTGCCGGCCTTGCGCGGAATCATCCGCTGCAACGCGGCCTGTGAACCGAGGATCGTGCCCTTGAGATTCACATCCAGCATCAGGTCGATCTCCGCCTCCGTGTAGTCGGGAATCCACCGATGCCGCGCCAGGCCGGCGTTGTTGATCCAAACGTCGATCCCCCCAAACGCGGTCGTCGCTTCGTCCGCCAGCCGCTGCATGTCAGACGCCTTGGAAACATCCGCCGCAACACCCAGGGCCATGCCCGGCGGAAACTTTTCCACCGCCTCCGCCAGGGCGGCCGCATCCACATCGGACAACACCACCCGTGCTCCGGCCGCCACGAAAATTTCAGCCAACGCGAAGCCGATACCCCGGGCGGCTCCGGTGACGACGCAGGTCTTTCCAGTCAGTTGCATGAACCGAGCGTGAAGAACGGGAGAACCGACGGCAAGGCGTGTAGTCCGCTACGGGCGGCAAGGCGAAACGCCCCTGCCCCGTTTTGGCTTCGTCGGCCTCTTCGCCGTGACCGCTTCGGCGATGGACTTGCCAGTCCACAGCCGAAGCTGTGTCACGTCCTCCAGCACACCGGCCGGCAGCTCGTGATACGACATCGGCTTCGTGTCCGGCCCCATCGGCTGGAACGCCGCACAAGCCTGCGCCTCGTAGTCGGCCACGTTGCCGGGCCCCGCTTGCAGAAAGACCCGGTTGTTGTCGATCACTCCGAAGCACAAGCCATCGGCATAAAGCCCCACGCCTCAGAACATCCGCCGCGAGGTCACCGCAGCGAGCCGGGCGAACTGTTCGAGCACGAAGGCCAGATAGTCCTCTGAGACGGCCCTATGGATCGTCTGTTTGCCCAAGGCCGCGCAGCAGCGCGGCCCCACCAGATCAAAGGTAGGGCGGAGCTGGTGCTCCGCCCCATTCTCTAAGCCGGCAGATTCTCCAGCGAAGCCTGCGCCTGCCTCTCCTTCGCCTGCCAATCGGCCAGGCGTTGCTTGTGTTCGTCGAGCACCTTGACCGGAACCTTCTCGGTGAAGGCCGGGTTCGACAGCTTCGCTTCCACCTTCGAGATCTCGGACCGGATCTTCTCCAGTTCCTTCGTGAGACGCTCGCGTTCGGCCGCGTAGTCCACCAGCCCGGCGAGCGGGAGGAAGAGGTCGCCCAGCGAATTGCCGGCACTCGGCGTGCCTTTGTCCGGCGTCCATGTCGCGCCGACGAGTTCCATCGTCTCGGCATTGAGCAGGAGCTTGAGGACTTCGGTTTCGTTGGTTGGAAGTTCGCCGGCCGGACGCAGGACGAACTTCACCTTCTTGGCGGGATCGATCTTGCAGTCGCGGCGCAGGCCGCGGCCGAGCGACACGAGGTCATACTTGGCCTGCGCGACCTTGTCGGCCGCGTCGTCGAGCTGGAAGTAGGTCTTCTCCTCGTCGGTGAATACCTTGGGCCAGGTGGCGAACATGATGGTTTTGCCGCCCTGGTTCTCGGGCATGTCCTTGGAGAATCCCATGCCGTGCCACAGCTCTTCGGTGATGAAGGGCAGGAACGGATGGAACAGCCGGAGCTGGTGGCCGAGGACGAAGTCGATCACCGCCAGCTTGTTGACCTTGAGCTTCTCGTCCGTGCCGTAGAACGCGGCCTTGGAGGCTTCCACATACCAGTCGCAATACTCGCTCCAGAAGAAGCGGTAGAGCGCGGCCGTGGCGTCGCTGAACTTGTAGTCGGCCAAGGCCTGCGTGACTTCGCGGATGGCTTGGTCGAGCCGGAGCAGTATCCACTTATCGTCCGAGGTGAGGAGCAGCGGATCGATCTCTCCGGCGACATCGTCGCCGGCCTTAGTGGCACAGGCGCCCTCGCCTGTGTCCGTGCTGCGGGCGCCACCGCCCGCAGATTCAACCGGCGAGGGCGCCGGTTGGACTGAGGCAGGCGAGGGCGCCTGCCCCACTTCCACCCCAGCCGAGGGCGGCTGGGCCACTAGGCTCTGCATCTGGCGGAAGCGGCAGGCGTTCCACAGCTTGTTGCAGAAGTTGCGGCCGAGTTCGACGGTCTGCTCGTCGAAGAGCACGTCCTGGCCGAGCGGCGCGGCGCGCATCACGCCGAAACGCAGCGCGTCGGCGCCATACTTGGCAATGAGGTCGAGCGGGTCGGGCGAATTGCCAAGCGACTTCGACATCTTCCGGCCCTGCTTGTCGCGGATGATGCCGGTGAAATAGACGTTCCGGAACGGCAGGTCGCCCATGTATTCGTAGCCCGCCATGATCATGCGGGCGACCCAGAAGAAGATGATGTCCGGCCCGGTGACGAGGTCGGTCGTGGGATAGAACGCCTTCAGCGTCGGGTTCTTCGCGTCGGTGTCCCTGTCGCCGGTCCAGCCCATCGTGGCGAACGGCCAGAGCCAGGAGCTGAACCAGGTGTCGAGGACGTCGGAGTCTTGGGTGAAGCCAAGTTCTTCGAGCTTCTTCGCTTCAATGTCGGAAACGGTCGCCACCTCAATTTGAAGCTCGGACGACTTGTCATTCATGAACACGGACACACTCGACCTGTGCTCCGGAGTTCCAGAGAAGGAGTGGTCAGCAACTTCGGCTCCCTTTGAGATCTGAGGAAAGTTCTCTGCGAATGTCTTGAGATCTCCTTCGGCAACCGCGCTCCACACCGGAATCCGGTGCCCCCACCAGAGCTGGCGGCTGATGCACCAGTCCTGGATGCCGCCCATCCAGTGGTCATAGACCTTGGCCCAGCGGTCCGGGAAAAACTTCATCTCGCCCGTCGCCACACACTTTGTGGACGCCTCCACGCTGGGATACTTGAGGAACCATTGTTCGCTCAGGCGCGGTTCGATGGGCACGTCGGCGCGTTCGCTGAAGCCCACGTTGTTTGTGTAGGGCTCGGCCTTGTCCAACGAACCGGCGGCTTCCATCAGTTCCATCGCCTTCTTGCGCGCGACGAAGCGGTCCAGCCCGGCCAGATCGGCGCCGGCTTCGGCCGTCATCTTGCCGTCGGGCGTGAGGATATCGATGACAGGCAGCTTGTGCCGCAGGCCGATCTCGAAGTCCGCCTTGTCATGCGCGGGCGTGACCTTCAGCACGCCGGTGCCGCAGTCGAAGGTCACGTGGTCGTCCGCGATGATCGGGATGATCCGCTGTTCCCTGGGCACATCGAGCGGCAGCGCCTTGATGACGTATTTGCCGATGAGGTGCGTGTAGCGCGGGTCCTTGGGGTTCACCGCCACGGCGGTGTCGGCCGGGATGGTTTCCGGCCGCGTGGTGGCGATGGTGAGGAAGATGCCCGTGGGCCGGATCGTAGTGGCACAGGCGCCCTCGCCTGTGTCCGTGCTGCGGGCGCCCCCGCCCGCAGAGCCAACCTCCGTTGCAGAGAGGTTCCCAACAGGCGGGGGCGCCTGTTGGACTGAGGCAGGCGAGGGCGCCTGCCCCACCACCGCCCCAGCCGTGGGCAGATGGACCACCAACTCCACCACTTCCACGCGGAAGTGATACATGAAGCCCTTCTGCTCCTTCATCACCACTTCCTCGTCGGACAGCGCGGTGAGCGAGGCGGGGCACCAGTTGACCATCCGTTTGCCGCGGTAGATCAGGCCCTTCTTGTAGAGATCGACGAACACCTTCTGGACGCAGCGGGAATACTCCGGGTCCATGGTGAAGCGGGTGCGGGTCCAGTCGCAGGACGCGCCGAGCGCGCGGAGCTGCTTGAGGATGATGCCGCCGTATTTCTCCTTCCACTCCCAGATCCTGGCCACGAGCGCCTCGCGGCCGAGGTCGTCGCGGTGCTTGATCTCGCCGGCTTTCTTCAGCGTCTTCTCGACGACGTTCTGCGTGGCGATGCCGGCATGGTCGGTGCCGGGGAGCCAGAGGACTTCCTTGCCGTCCATGCGCGCCTTGCGGGCGAGGATGTCCTGGATGGTGTTGTTGAGGACGTGGCCGAGGGTGAGGACGCCGGTGACGTTGGGCGGCGGGATGACGATGGAATAGGCCGGGCGTGTGGCGGAAACGCGGGCGGGATCGGCGGTGAAGCAGCCGCTCTCGTCCCAGAACGCATACCACTTCTCTTCGACGGACTGCGGCTCGTAGGCCTTGGGGATCTCGGTCATGTTCGTAATAAAGTCCGGCAAGCCTACCGGACCCGCCGCAAGCGAGGCAACAGAGGGAAAGGTCGGTCGAAGAAGCCAGAGCCGATCAACGTTCAGCGACCGAGCTCTCCTTTAGCCGGGGACCTATTCCGGACTAGGAATGGACAGACGGAGCTGGAGGAACTGGCTCGGCTGCGTTGCCGTGCTGACGTTCGAACGGATCACGACCAGTTCGGTGCCGTTGCCCTGATCGGTCACGCTGTGTTCGGTGCTCCCAAGCGAATCGGCGAAGAGCACGCTGCTGGAAACACGGATCGACGGCGTGACGCCGCTGGCCGTCTTGCTGCGGATGAAACCGATCGCCGGATAGTCCTGCGCCGAGACGGTCACACTCGTGCCGAAGGGCTCCAGTCCCGATGCGCCGTTCAGCGGCAGCGAGCCGAAGTAGTATTCGAACAGTTTCGGAATGCCGTCACCGTCGGCGTCCTGGCCGGGCTGGTTGTTTCCGGCGGTAAGACCAGATGAAGCGGCCCAGTTGTCGAAGGGCGATCCGCCCGTGTTCACCGTAAGCATCGCCACGAGGCTGGTGACGGCTCCCGAGCTGTTCGTCAGGACCACGGAATAACCGCCGGCGGCATTGGTCTGGACGTCGGACAGCGAGAGGAACGTGTTGGTGGCGCCGGCGATGTTGGTTCCGTCCTTGCGCCACTGGAAACGAAGCGGGTTCAAACCCGTGGCCGTGGCGGAGAAGAGCACCGTGTCGCCGACGATCGCACTGGCGAGGCCGGGTGAAATCGCCACGACCGGCGTATTGGGCCCGTCACCCAGCAGCCGCGCGAGATACGACTTGAAGACGCCGTTGAAGGAAGTGAATCCGCCGCCGATCACGATGCGGCCGTCGGGCAGTGGAAGAATGGTCTGAACGCTCGCCGGGCTGGTGCCCGTGCCGGGCGCAAACGAAGTATCGGGCGCGCCGTTGGTCAGCAGACGCATGATGCCGCTGGCGTTCTGGCCATTGTGGGGGAAAACGCTGAAGTCGCCACCGACCATCAACTTCGTATTGGGCAGTTCAGTGATGGCGGCCACGGACGAGCCGCTCACCGAGGTGGCATTAAAATTCGTGTCGATGGTCCCATTGCTGAAAAGCCGGGCTACTCGGCTGCGGTTGGTGCCCGCGTAGGTCGAGAACGTGCCGCCGATCATGATCTGTCCGTTGGCCAGCGAAGCGACCGTGAGCATCGAGTTCGCCGGGCTGGGTCCTGTCCCGGGATTAAACCCGCCATCCAGGGCGCCGTCGCTGTTGAAGCGGGCGACCTGGTTCCGTCCCGAGCCGAGCACGTTGGTGAATCCGCCGACCGCGAGCAGCTTGCCGTCCGCCTGGAACGCGAGCGCCTGCACGTAGTTGTTCGCCATGTTGGCCGCGCCCCAGCCGGTGTCCGGCGAACCGTCGAGATTGAGCCGAGCGAGGTTGCTGCGGGTCGTGCCGCTGATCGTATTGAAGCTGCCGGCGACGACGACCTGGCCGTTCGACTGCATTTCGAGATCGGCCACCACCAACGCGGCGGGTGATGAAAAGCTGAAATCACGCGAACCGTTCGGGTTGAGCCGCACCAAACCGCCACAAGGCGCACCGCCGAAAAGCGTGACGCTGCCGCCGACGTAGATCCGTCCATCGGACAGGACGAGGATCTTCTGGAACGCACTGCCCACCGTCGCAACCGTGTTGGTGTTGAAAGTCGGGTCGACGCTGCCGTCCACGTTGAGACGGATCAGACGCGAGGCGCTGCCGTTGACGGTATGGCCGACCAGCACCCGGCCGTCACGCTGTTGGGCAAAGACGGATAGAAGCCGCCGTCAAACGTCCCTTCGGGATTCAAACGCGCGATGTGCGTGACGGGAAAACCGCCGTAGTTGGTGAACGATCCGCCGATCACGACCTTGCCGTCGGGCGCGACCGCGAAGTCCGCGATGCCGGGAACCGCCGTCCCGGAAATGCCCCGGAAATTGAAGGAGGCATCCAGCGTTCCGTTGGTCGCGTTGTGACGCTGCAGCGCAGCCGCGCGCTGGAGATAGATCCGGCCATTCCCCGGCGTCAGCGCCATCTTGCCCAGGTTGCCAGTGCCCACGCCCGAGGCGAGGCCGGCATTGAATCCGGCATCGACACTGCCGTCGCTGTTCAGGCGATTGAAGTAGGGCGCGTTGCCGAAGATGTTGTTGCCGGCGACGAAGAACTTGCCGTCCGGCAAGGCGAGCACGTCGGTGAAGTTCGCGGCGCCGGAGACGATGCCCGACGCCCAGTTGGTGATGAGCACACCGGGATGATCCGGGGCGCTGACCAGAACTGGCGCGCTGGTGACGGCCCCGGATGAATTAGTGATGACAACGACGTAGCTCCCCACGTTGGTTCCTTGGGGAACCGTTCCGCCAAACGGACGCAGCGTGAAGGCCGGATCAATGGAGTCGCCCTGCAATATCGCCAACGAGGCGCGGGCCACGCCGTTCACCTGGGTGAAGCCGCCGCCGATGACCACGCGTCCATCCGGAAACAGCGCCGCCGAATTCACCGACGATGAACCGATGCCGGCAATGAAACTGAAGACCCGGTCGACAGAGCCATCGCCGTTCAACCGGGCGACCCCGGCGGATGGGAATAAGCCCGTGGCGCCGGAGAACGATCCCATAACGATCAGTTTTCCATTGGGCTGGGCCAGCACGCGGTTGACGCCGGTTATGCCGGCAGCGGGCGCATTGAAAGCCGGGTCGACGTTGCCATCCGGGAGCACCCGGGCGATGCCGGGAGCGGACACGCCGTTCACCTGGGTAAACGCACCGGCGAGGAAGACCGATCCATCGGGCGCCGCTTCGATGAACGAGATGTTTCCGAAAACGAAAGGATTGAAGCTGGTATCACGCGATCCATCGCCAAAGAAACGGTGGAGGTAGTAGCCGTTCCCGAGGCCTGGGACGTTGATCAGTGAAGTGAGATAGGCCGTCCCGTCCGCCCGCAACGCCCCGGGTCCAAGGTTCACCGACACCGCCGGGTCGGGCAGCGGCTTGTAGGTCGGATCGGCGGTCCCATCGGCGTTGATCCGCACGAGCGCACTCGAAACAGAACCGCCGTAGCCGCCGAAAGTCCCCAGCGCCAGGACCTGTCCGTTGCCCAGCGGCATCAACTGCTGGACGGCCACGCTGGGGCCACCCATGAAACCGCGATTGGTGAAGGAAAAGTCCCGTTGTCCGTTCAGCTTCAGCCGCAACAGATTCGTCAGGTCGGCGCCCAATGCCAACCCTGTTTGGCCCACAGCCAAACAACCGCCGCCGCATTCCCACTTCGGGAATCATGTGTCGTCGTCCCTGATCCGGAGGCAGGGCCAACCCAACGATGGCCTCAGAATGACACAGCCAAGCAGTCGGAGCCAAGCGCGGTGAAATGAAGCATGAATGCCCGTCAGTCTTGACACGTCGGTTCGAGGCCGCGATTCATTCGCGAACCTCCTGCCATGAATACCCGCTTCCATTCGCTCCTTCTCACCGCCGGACTCCTCGCCGCTTTCCACGCCCCTCTCGAAGCCCAGGACTGGGCCCACTGGCGCGGCCCCAGCTTCAACGGCTCCAGCCCGGCCAAGGACCTCCCGGTCACATTCTCAAAGACGGAGAACATCAAGTGGGCCGCGAAGATGCCCGGGCCTTCCGCCGCGACGCCGATCGTGCTGGGCAACCGCGTTTTCGTCAGTTCCACCGACAAGGCGACCAAGACCGTCGTCGCCATGTGCCTCGACCGGAAGACCGGCAAGGAGCTGTGGAAACAGGAAGTCGGCCAAGGCTTCAACCGCGACAACAACAGCAACTACGCTTCGCCTTCCCCCACCGCCGATGGAGAACGCGTCTATTTCTTCTACGGCAATGGCGAACTCGCCGCCTTCACCCTCGCCGGCCAAAAGGTCTGGCAACGCAATCTGGAGAAGGATTTCGGCCAGTTCGCCATGCAGTGGACCTTCTCCAGCAGCCCGACGGTCCACAAAGGCATCCTCTATCAGCAGATCCTCCAGCGGAATGTGCCCGTGAACGGCCGCGGCAAGACCGACGGCCCGATCGAAAGTTTCCTCCTCGGGCTCGATCCGAAGACGGGCAAGGACCTCTTCAAGGTTGTCCGGCCATCCGAAGCCAAACAGGAATCGCTCGAGGCTTTCTCCACGCCGATCCCCTACACCCACGCCGGCCGCGAAGAGATCCTCATCTCCGGCGGTGACATGCTCAGCGGCCACGAACCGAAGACCGGCAAGGAACTCTGGCGCTGGGGCACGTGGAACCCCACCCGCATCGGCCACTGGCGTCTCGTGCCGTCACCCGTCGCCGCCGAAGGCGTCGTGCTTGGTTGCGGACCGAAAGGCGCGCCCGTCTTCGCCATCAAGCTCGGGGGCAAAGGCGATCTCGGCGAGAAGGGCATCCAGTGGAACAGCGAATCGAACCGCGAGATCACGACCGACGTGCCCACGCCGCTCTACTACCAAGGCCTGTTCTACGTGCTGAATGGCGGCAAGAAATCCATCAGCGCCGTCGATCCGAAAACGGGAATCCCCGTCTGGACCGGACAATTCGACAGCACCCAGGTCTTCGAGAACACGCCGACCGGCGCCGACGGCAAGATCTACTGCATGAACCATCGCGGCGACGTCTACGTGATCGCGGCCGGCAAGGAAGGCTTCAAGGTCCTGCACAAGGCCGAGATGGGCGACGAAGAAGACCGCCGCCTCCGCCCCTCCATCGTCCCTTCCGGCGGCAACCTCTTCATCCGCACCGGCGGCACCCTGTATTGCGTGGGGAAGTGAGCCTTGGGAGCGGGATCGCCGGCGTCGCAAAGCGACTCGGGAAAGCAGCCCTCCAGGCTCATCCCGCCATGACAATCAATGTTTCGATGTTGGCCGTCCCGTGTAAGGCGTGCAGCGTTTAGCACCAATGCCCTCTCCCCTGCCCTACAAGATCGCCACGCTGATCTACGCCTTCAACGAGGCCGATGAAGTCCTGCTGCTCGAACGCGCGCAGGAACCCAATCTCGGCCTCTGGAGCCCGTTCGGCGGCAAGCTGAAGACTGAGACCGGCGAATCACCTTGGGCCTGCGCCTGCCGTGAAGCGGAAGAGGAAGCCGGCCTCAAGTTGAGCCCTCAGGATCTGCACCTCACCGGCATCGTCAGTGAGCACGGTTACCTCGGCTCCGCCCATTGGCTCATGTTTCTCTTCGAGGTAAAACCCCGTCTCAACACCCTGCCGCCACCGCACCGCGAAGGTCGCTTCGAGTTCGTTCCCCGGAGCCGGCTCGATTCCCTGCCCGTGCCGTCGACCGATCGTGAGCAGATCTGGCCGCTCTTCTGGAAGCATCGCGGCGGCTTCTTCGCCGCCCATTGCGTCTGCCATGCTGATGGATCAGCTAGCTGGACGATCGAGGAATCGCGGCCCAAGTCCTGATCGGCGGATTTGCTGTTCGGTTCCGGCGGCGGGCGGGTTCTACTGGGTGAAACCGCATCACCGATGGTTCCCAACACCGCCAACCAGTCCGCCCCTGCCCTGCTAAAACGCTTCGTCCAGTTCGGCGATCAACGGGCCTTCGCCGAGATCGTCCGGACCCATGCGGACCTCGTCTATTCGGCGGCGCTGCGGCTGCTCGGGGAACATCACCACGCCGCAGACGACGTGGCGCAGACGGTCTTCGCCGATCTTTCCGCCAAAGCCGGCTCGCTTCCGGATGACGTCGCCCTCGCCGGTTGGCTGCACCAGCACACCTGCTTCGTGGCCAAGAAGGCGCTCCGGACGGAGCTGCGTCGACTCCGCCGCGAGGACACCGCCCACGCCATGACCCCTTCAGACGACGCCTCCGACGCGCTCTGGTTCCAGGTGCGCCCGCTCCTCGACAATGCGCTGGGCGAACTTCCCGAAGCCGACCGCCATGCGCTCGTGCTCCGCTTCCTCCAAGGCCGGCCCTTCAAGTCCGTCGCAGAAACCCTCGCCACCTCGGAAGACGCCGCCCGCATGCGTGTGGGCCGTGCCTTGGATCGCCTCCGCGAAGTTCTCGCCAAGCGTGGCGTGCTGACGACCAGCGACGCGCTCGACGGCGCCCTCGCCAACTACGCCGTCGTGGCCGCGCCCGCCGCGCTCATCGCCGTGATCGCGGCCTCCACCGCCACCGCCGCTGTTTCCACCGCCCTGCCATTTCTTACCGCCATGAAAGCCGCCAAAGTCGCCGCCGCCGCATTGGTCGTCGCCGGAGGAGTTCTCCTTGTCCGTCAGCATCAGGAGAACGCCCGGTTGCGGGACGACCTCGCCCAATTCCGCTCGCTCCAAGCCGAGATCGACACACTTCAGGAAGAGAAGAACCGATTGGCGGCGCGCGTGCCTGGGATCGATGAGGTGAACGCCGCCAGACGAAGCCTCGACGAGCTTCAGAAGCTGCGGAGCCAAGTTTCGTCGATGCAGAAGACGATTGAAACCCAAGCCAAGGACATGGCCGCAAGTGCAGCCAGAGAGAAGGAACCGGACTGGAACGAGATCGCCAGCAAGACCATCCACCACTTCGCGGCCAGCGCAGAGGGTTCGATACAATCAGGCAACACGATGGTGTTGGGCGGATGGGAAACATCTCCCGGGAAAACCACCGTCGCGTTGATCACTCCCAAGGATATCGCCAACGGCACCCAGATTGAGATCGAAAGCCGCTTTATCGATGTGCCGACCGAAGCGTTGAAGGAGATGAACCTGGACTGGGCTCGCTCAGGAACCAACCAAGTTGATGCCTTGGCTGAACTGGGCGGCGAGTTGGCCAAAGCCGTCCTTGAACGATTCACCCAGATGAAGGGAGTCGATGTCCTTTCCAGCCCAAAGGTTATTACCGCAAACGGCCGGGAGGCACGGGTTGCTGTTACGGACGTGACCAGCGTAGGACCGCTGACCTTCGAGCTTGGCCCGAAGTTCAACGTGATTCCTACAATGCAGCCAGACGGAAAGATCGGCCTCGCCATCAAGGCCGGCGTCACCCTGAAGAGCGCCTACAAACCTTGAGCGGCGCAGCTCAGGATTCTCTTGGCAGCGCCCCCGGTTCCACGGTGGTCTAGCGGGCATGGATTCCGAGCCGATCATCGACCTGCACAGCGACCATTACTTCATGGGCGAAGCCCTGCGGCAGGCCGTGCGTGCCTATGAAGCAGAGGAAGTGCCCGTCGGCGCGGTGGTCGTGCACAAGGGCCGCGTCATCGCCCGGGCCTTCAACCAGGTGGAGTTGCTCCAAGACGCCACCGCCCACGCGGAGATGCTCGCCATCACCCAGGCCGAGGAAGCCATGGGCACGTGGCGGCTGAATGAATGCACCCTCTACGTGACGAAGGAACCCTGCCCCATGTGCGCCGGCGCCATCGTGCATGTGCGCTTCCAACGCGTCGTCTTCGGCGTGGGTGATCCCAAGGGCGGCGCGGCCGGAGGCGCGTTGAACCTGCTCCAGTTTCCCGGCCTCAACCACCAGTCGGAAATCACCCGGGGCGTGCGAGAGGAGGAATGCCGCCAACTGCTGTTGTCGTTCTTTGGAGAGCAACGCGCGAAGAACAAAGCGGCCAGGAAGAACGCACCAGCCGGGGATTCGACGGACGCGGCGCTGAACTGACCGGCGGCGGCGGCGGCTGTGGGCGCGGTTCGTCCCCCACTTTGACTTCAAACGAACCCGCCTCTAGCCTCGCGTCGCATGAATGTTCTCCGGTTCAAAGACCGTGATTTCGCCGACCGCCTCGCCTCGCTGGCCGCGGCTTCCAGCCTGTTTGATCCCGTCATCGAGGAACGCACCCGCGCCATCGTCCAGGCCGTGAAAGAACGCGGCGACGCGGCCCTGCTGGAGTTCACCGCGAAGTTCGACGGCGCCGAGTTGGCCGACGCTGCCCAGCTCTCCGTGTCGTCGCCCGAACTGCTGGCCGCCTCGCTGAAGGCCGACGAACCGCTCCGCTCCGCCGTGGCCGAGGCGTCGAAGAACATCGCCGCCTTCTCGAAGAAGAGCCTGCGCAAAGCGTGGTCCACGAAGAACAGCCACGGCGCATCCGTCGGCGAGAAGTTCGATCCTTTCCAACGCGTGGGCATCTACATTCCCGGCGGCACCGCGCCGCTCGTTTCCACGGCGCTGATGACCATCACGCTGGCCAAGGTGGCCGGATGCCCGGAGATCGTCGTCTGCACGCCATGCAGCAAGGATGGCAGCATCAATCCGGCTCTCCTCTTCGCCGTCAAACAGGCCGGCGCCACCGAGATCTATCGGGTGGGCGGCTCCCAGGCGATCGCCGCCATGGCGCTCGGAACCGCGACGATCAAGCCGGTCCAGAAAGTCTTCGGCCCCGGCAACGCCTACGTCGTCGCCGCCAAGCGGCTGCTCTTCGGCCATGTCGCCGTCGACCTGTTGCCCGGCCCCAGCGAGGTCCTCGTGCTGGCGGATGATTCCGCCAAGCCCGCCAACATCGCCGCAGACCTTCTTGCGCAGGCAGAACACGGCTCCGGCCACGAGCGCGTCTGGTTCCTCACGCCGTCGGCCAAGCTCATCAAGGCGGTCGAGAAGGAGATCGCGAAGCAGCTCCCGAAGCTGGCCCGGCGCGAATTCATCGAGAAGGCGCTCAAGAACAACGGCTGGCTCATCCAGACCGAGTCGCTCGATTCCGCCATCGACCTCGCCAACCAGCTCGCGCCCGAGCACTGCGAAGTGATGACCAAGCAGGCGCGGAAAGTCTCCGAACGCATCGTCACCGCCGGAGCCATCTTCCTCGGGAACGATTCGCCAACTGTGCTTGGGGACTACGTCGCCGGGCCCAGCCACACGCTGCCGACCGGCGGTGCCGGCCGCAGCTTCGCCGGCCTGACCGTCGACCAGTTTCAACGCCGCACCAGCATCGTCGAATACACCAAACCCGCGCTGAGGAAGGCGTTGAAGGCGGTGAAGAAGTTCGCAGAACTCGAAGGCCTCGACGCCCACGGACGCTCGGCGGAAGTGCGGAAGTGAAGGCTTTGATGTCCCATAAGTGCTCGTTCGACGGTGTTGCTGGCCGAGTAGCCAAGGGTATTCTTTTCGAACAATGAACTTCGCTGCCATCAAACTTGCGGTTGGCGGATTAACGCCTGAGCAACAGCGGGAACTGACGTCGGTTTTGGCGGAACCGTCGGCCGATGCTCTTCAGGAGAATCGCACGGCCTACGGACAGGCTTGGATCGTTACGGACCAAGAACACCTTGCCGGAGCGCCCCGAGTTTCCGGCACCCGGATTCCGGTGGCCTTGATCCTCGAATGTCTCGCGGCTGGGATGTCGGTGGAGGAGATCGTTGACTCCTATCCCAGCCTAAGCCTTGAGACGGTCAAGGGTGTGCTCACCCAGCTCGGCCGTGAACTTCAGCCCGTTGTCGCTTGAGAATTCTCATCGACGAAAAACTGCCGCGAAAACTGTATTGGTCCGAGGTCCGAAATGGATCCGACTGGCCGCTGTAATTTTTGCCATGCCCAACACGTCCAAACTCATCCGCCCGCTCGTCCACGCGTTGCACGCCTACGTTCCCGGCGAGCAGCCGAAGGTGAAGGGCCTGATCAAGCTCAACACCAACGAGAATCCCTATCCGCCGTCGCCCAAGGTGATCAAGGCAACCAAGGCCGCCGTCGACGGCCGGCTCAGGTTGTATCCGAATCCGACCGCACAAGTGCTCCGCGAGAAGCTGGCCACGCTCCATGGCTGCGCGCCCGAGAACATCATCATCGGCAATGGCTCGGATGAAGTGCTGGCGCTGGCGACGAGGACCTTCGTCGAACCTGCGACGACGAAGCGCAGCTCCAAGTCGACCATCCAATACTTCTGGCCGAGCTACTCGCTCTATCCCGTGCTCGCCGACATCCATGGCGGGGCCAAGAACGTGGTTCCCCTGAAGGCCGACTTCAGTTTGCCCTCCGTCGCTGAGCTGAAGCGCGGCAAGAAGTGGGACTTCAACGCCGCGCTCACTTTCGTCACGACGCCCAACGCCCCGAGCGGACGCGGGTATCCGACGGCCGAGTTGGATGCGCTCTGCGCCGCGATGAAGGGCGTGGTGATCCTTGACGAAGCCTACGTAGATTTCGCCGACGAGAGCGCCGTCATGCTCGCCTTGAAACATCCGCACGTCATCGTTTCACGGACCTTCTCCAAGGCCTACAGCCTGTGCTTCCAACGCGTCGGCTACTTCATTGCCCACGCCGAACTGGTCGCGGCCCTCGACAAGGTCCGCGACAGCTACAACGTGAATGGCCTCGGCCAGATCGCCGCCGCCGCGACGTTGGATGACTTGCCCTACTACCGGAAAAACTTCCGCCGCGTGATCGCCTCCCGGACCAAGGTAACCGAGGAGTTGACGGCTCTTGGTTTCACCGTGCTGCCTAGCCAGACCAACTTCGTCCTCGCGCGTCCGCCCAAGTTCCCGGCGCAGGAATGGCTCCAGAAGCTGCGCGACCAGAAGATCATCGTGCGCTGGTTCAGCGCGCCCGAAGTGCGGGACTACCTGCGCATCACCATCGGAAGCGAAACCGAGATGGCCGAGTTCCTCCGCGTGGTGAAGCGGCTGCTGAAGGCCTGACCGGCTAGGGGTTGCCAATCGAACCATGGAGAACGCCAGTGGCCAATCGAGTGCAGAGCTGAAAGCCGTCTATGTCGGCGACAGCTGGCTCCAACGCGTTGAATACAGCTTGCTCAACGACCGGCTTGAAACTGCGACTTCCCTTCGATTCCGATCTGCCAGCCGAACATCGGATTCGCTGCTCATCTTTAACGGCGACGAATCCTCCGGTTGGATTCGGGGAACTAACTGGGGACAATTGCTTTTTGGCGGCGTGATGCTTTTGGCGATTGCCGGCTACACA
>CANJSG010000035.1 GCA_947476875.1 Verrucomicrobiota bacterium
CTTCGATCTTCTCGATCAACTTTGCCATACGGCCCGGCGGAAGAACCCGGAGACAGGTCCCATGCGACGTCTTCCATTCAACGACAGTCAGTTCAATCCCGGTTTCTTCCGGCCTCCATTTGGCCGGAATCTGGACACGCCGCTTCTCATCAACCTTCATCCGGAAGGTGGAGTTAAAGAGTTTTTCGACTGGCGACGTGTCAGGCATTCCAGTGAAGGTCCGACCTACTAACCCTATCGGCCCCACAACTCTAATACTTTACAACACTTTGCCCCACCCGGGTCAATTCCTTTCCCACCACCATGGAGTGAAAGTTATCAACACCCCGGATCAGTCGCCCTAAAAAATAGGTAAAACTCTTTTAACCAATTAGTTACGACATTAAATAGGCACACATGTTGCGCTCTTCGAAACGCCCAAAAGCCTCCCTGCCGACCGGCCATTCCATTCAATTCTTCATCCCTAACACAACGTTATCGTTAGCTGCGCTCAATCCCAATCGTATGTCAGCCACCGAAACGATCGGTGGGCCCGATTCGCTTCCCTGAATTCTCCCGTTGGGCCCACGGCCGTCGGACCATTTGGTAGGACCCAAATTTACCACTTGAGGCCCCCACTCCCCCCCACGAATCTCTCCGAATGCTCACCCGCTGCGTCGCCTCCGTCGCCACCGCTTGTATCATCATTGCCTCCGGGTGTTCGGCTCCACCGCCGGCCACCCCCAAAACTTCAAAGGCAGCCGCGAAATCAGCAGCTCAAACCGAGGCAGGGGAAAACCCTTCAGCCGGCCCCTGGAAACCCCTTTTTAACGGGAAGGATATGACTGGGTGGACGGAAACCAAGTTCGGTGGGGCCGGAGAGCCAGTTGTTGAAAACGGAAACCTGATCATCGCCATGGGAGCAGCGCTCAGCGGAGTGAACTGGACCAATGCCGCCGCGATTCCCAAGCTCAACTACGAGCTCGAGCTCGAAGCGATGAAACTGGACGGCAACGACTTCTTCTGCGGCCTCACGGTCCCCGTGGGCGATTCGTCCTGCACGTTGGTCCTGGGTGGATGGGGTGGAAGCGTCGCAGGCCTTTCGAGCCTCGACGGACTCGATGCCTCCGAAAACGAGACCACCAAAAACCTCTATTTCGAACCAAAGAAATGGTTCCGGATCGGGCTGAAAGTGACCCCCAACCGAATCGTGGTTCGGCTCGATGGCACGCAGATCATTGATGTCGACACGACCGGAAAGAAAATCGATCTACGGCAAGGGGAAATCTACCTGTCCAAACCTCTCGGAGTCGCGACCTACCAAACTTCCTCTGCGCTCAGAAACATCCGCATCCGTGACTTGGGAACGAAGTAGTCATTTTCAGCCTTCGATCATTTGCGGGGCGGAATGATCTGAATCGTCGAAACCACTTCCCGCGCGCCCTCCACTTCCAACGCCAGACGGATTACCTGAGAGAGCTTCTCCGCCGACTCCACGGCGCCCGACAGAGTGACGCGTCCTGCCGTGGTCGACACGGAAATCTTCAAGGCTTCCATACCGGCTCGCTGCCCGAGGTGCGCCTTAACAACTGCGGTAGTCCGGGTATCGGCGGTCGCGTCTGCGACACGCTCACCAAGCTCTGAAGCCTTCTGCCGAACGACCTTTCCCGTGTCGTCCAACTCCTTGCGCAGCTTGTCGCCGCTCAGCGATTCCTTCACGGCGTCGGTCGCCTTGCGCACGCCTTCGGTCACCTGCGCCCCCGTTTTCTCGATCTTCGTCTCGAACTCCGCCCTGCGTCCCGACATCCACACGGCAATGCCGTAGCCGGATCCGATCAGCAGGACGGCCAGGATTAGCGTCTTCATCCTGCGACCGTAAGTCGGGCGTTTCGATTTTGCCAGCCGACGAAACAGCCTTCAGCTTCTGGTGCATGAAGTCGTTGCAGTTCGCCGCTCTGATTCTGGGCCTTGGCTTAGTGACCGGGTGCCAGACCGCCTACTACTCGGCTTGGGAAACGTTCGGTGTCCACAAGCGCGACCTGCTCAAGAAGTTCGTCACAGCCGCTCGCGACGAACAGAAGGAGGCCAGTCGGGAATTCCACGATGCTCTGGACCGCCTGCGCAAGCTCTACGCCTTCGACGGCGGAAACCTTGACCGGATGTATTCCAGGGTGAAGGCCGACTACGATGGACTGACGGAACGTTCCGACTCGGTGAAGAAGCGGGTGAGGGAAGTCCATGAAGTCGCCGGGGATCTTTTCAAGGAATGGGAAAGGGAACTGAAGGAATACACCAGCGAGGAACTCCGCGCCCGGAGCCGGCGCCGGATGTCTGAAACCCGCGCCCGGTTCGAGGATCTCTCCGCCAGCCTGAAACGGGCCGAGGTCTCCATGAATCCGGTGCTGTCCCGCCTGAAGGACCAGACACTCTTCCTCAAGCATAACCTGAACGCCCAGGCCATCGCCTCGTTGAAGGGCGAATCGGCGAGCATCCAGGCTGAAATCTTGAAGCTGATATCCGAGATGAACGCCTCCGTGAAGAAGGCGGATTCGTTCATCGACGACCTGCCGGCCAACTAGGCGGCGGTGCCGGATCAGACCTTGGCGGGCAGGTCCAGGTAGGGCGCGAGGCTCTCGATCAAACCTTCGGCGGTGAACGGCTTGGTGATGAACTTGATCGCGCCCAGCTGGATTGCGCGGTCGATGTTGTCCTTGCCGGCGTCCGCGCTGAGCATGATCACCGGAATATCACGGGTCGTCGGGTCGAGCTTCAACTGCTCGAGAGCCTCGATTCCGTTCATGACGGGCATCGTGGCATCCATGACGATGACGTTGGGATGCTCCGAGCGGGCTTTGTCGAGACCCTCCTGGCCATTGCTGGCCGTGATCACGTCGATGCCGACGGGTTTAAGGGCCTTGGTCACGACCATGTGGACCATCCGCGAATCGTCTACGCTGAGAACTTTCATCTTGAATTGCTGTTAACCGAGTTTAGCGAACACCCAAACCCCCAGTTCCTCGCCGAGATCGGGAATCCTGAAAAGATTGAAGCTGTGGATCGTTGCATCTTTGGGTTCGAGGGTAATCTGCTCGCCCCGCATGATTAACGGCGTGGAAAGCCATCCACTGTAGCCGACTGCCGACGCATGTTTCTTCATGGTGCCGGTCACCATGTTGGTGATCTCACCAAGCACGTCGGCGACATCCCCCTCGTCGGCATTCGCGGGCCTGGCACCGAGCAGGCGTTCCACGACGTCGCAGGCGAGCTTGTCGTTGTAGTTCATGTAGAGCCCGCCGGACATCTTGCCGGCAAATCCCACGTTGCTGACGACGCCCGTGATGCCGGATCGGGACGGAGAGATGGACTCATCCGTGCTTACCGCCTCGACCTTGAGGCTCATCATCGTGCTGAAGACCTCGGCCACGGCTTTTTGTGTGAAATCCGAAAGGAAGTGCATGCCTTGTCCTTATTCGACCTTGCCCATGAGTATTACATCCACATCGCCATCGAGTCCGGCGGCGTGGAACCTCCGGCGGACCATGAACGACAGATCCCTGCCTGTCAGCCTGAGGGCTTTTCCGCGGATGATGTTCGGGATGGTCATGACCACCGACAGGCCCTGGTCGCACAGACGCGACTTGCAGCCTCCCGCCAGCATGTTCGTCACCTCCCCGACCACGTCGCACATCTCCCTCGGACCGATTTCGCAGAGATCTCCAAGAATAAGCGAAGCCATGCGGTTCGCGACGGGTTCCGGGACCGAGAAGAAAAGCGTCCCGGTCATTTTGCCGCCGAAACCGATCATTCCGTTCACTCCAGGCAGCTCCATGACGGTTGGGACACCGTGATCCACACCCGTGGGCAACGGATCCACCTTCTGGTTCAACATCGTGTTGAAGACCCCCTGCGTAACGTCGATTAGATACTGATCAATGGTTTCGACCATGTTTTGGCCAGACTGCAGCACACTTTGTTTGGTTGGTGCCGCGTTCTGGATCAGTGATCGGCCTCCGATGTTCCGGGCTTTAAGGAAAACCTGAACGACGGATTGTGCAGCGAAGGAACAGCCCATCACCATTCCGCTCATGAAAGCCCTCGTCCTCGAAAAAACCGGTGCCCCAGCCACCCGCACGCTGGCCGAAGTCCCGGCCCCGGTTGCGATGGCCGGAGAGGTTGTGATCCGCGTCCGCGCCTGCGGGCTCAACCGCCTCGACCTCTGGGCGGAGACGTCTTCCCTGCCCGTCTCGATTCCGGCGCAGCTCATCCAAGGCTGCGAAATCGCCGGGGAAATCCTCCATGTCCCGGCGGACACCCGGGGTTGGAAGATGGGAGATCGCGTCGCCGTGCAATCCAATCTCTTTTGCGGGCAATGCGAGTTCTGCCTGCGTGGAGAGGAATCAACCTGTCTCGACTCCATCCTCCTCGGCGTCCAACGCAACGGCGGTTTCGCGGAACAAGTGGCCGTGCCCGTCTCATCGCTGGTGAGACTGCCGGACGACGTCTCCTTCATTTCTTCCGCCGCGTTGACCCTCGCCGGAAGCACCGCCGTCCACATGCTGACAAAACGCGCCTCCGTTTCACCGGGGATGACCGTCCTCGTGATCGCCGCCGCGAGCGGCGTCGGTTCGGCCGCCATCCAGATCGCAAGGCACCTCGGAGCCCGGGTCCTCACCACCGGCTCCAACGAGCCAAAACGCCAACTCGGCCTGGCGCTCGGAGCTGAAGCCGCCGTCGACAGTTCCCAGCCGGGCTGGTCGAGGGAAGTTCGTCGCCTGACCGGCAAACGCGGGGTCGACCTGGTCGTCGAGCACGTCGGCGGCGACGTATTGCTCGAATGTTTCCACTGCCTCGCGCGGGGCGGAACCATCGTGACCTGCGGAGCGACCGCCGGAAAAACCGTCCCCCTCGACCTTTGGCCCATGTTCGTGAAGGAACAGAAACTCGTCGGCAGCTACGGCCGCACCCGGGCCGACATGGAGCTCACTCTGAAGCTCGCTTCCGCCGGCCACCTTCGCCCCGTCATCGACCGGACCTATCCATTGGCCGACGCGGCAGCCGCGTTCGAGCGGCTCAGTCGACGAGCAGCGCTGGGCAAACTTGTCATCCAGATCCCGTGACCGGAATCACCGGTTGTCGCCGTCCAGCAACCGGCCCAGACCACCGAGCACCGAGCCTTCCTCACGCCCACCGCCACCGTTCTGCGGCGCGGCCGCATGGATGCGATCAGCCAAGCGGCTGAACGGCAGCGACTGCAGCCAGACCGTTCCCGGACCCCGCAGCGTCGCGAAGAAAAGACCTTCACCACCAAAGATCGCGCTCTTGATCCCGCCAACGAACTGGATGTCGTAGGCCACGCTCGGCTGGAAGGCCACGATGCATCCCGTGTCCACGCGAAGGACTTCGCCCATGGCCAGATCCCGGCGATGCAGCGTCCCGCCCGCATGGACAAACGCCAGCCCATCACCCTGCAACCGCTGCATGATGAACCCCTCGCCGCCGAACAGGCCCACGCCGATCTTCTTCTGGAAGGCGATTCCCACCGACACGCCCTTGGCCGCGCACAGGAACGAATCCTTCTGGGCAATGATCTCCCCGCCCAACTGGCCAAGATTCATCGGTAGGATCTTGCCCGCATACGGCGCGGCGAAAGCCACCTTCTTCTTTCCCACGCCACGGTTTTGGAAAACCGTGATGAAGAGCGACTCGCCCGTCAGCAGACGTTTGCCCGCGCCCATCAGCTTCCCGAGGAAGCCCGAGTTCTCGCTCCGCCCATCGCCGAAGATCGTCTCCATCGCGATCCCGTCCTCCATGAACATCATGGAGCCGGCCTCGGCGATGGCGGCTTCCTGCGGATCGAGCTCTATCTCGACGAACTGCATTTCGCTGCCGTGGATCTCGTAGTCGATTTCGTGCATTTGGCTCATGGCGTGTTCTGGGTGTTGGGGTATTCCGTCGGGATAAAACCCGGACCGGTCACGGAGTCAACCCGCGGAACGCCGCCAAGTTTCAAGAATCGCGCATGACCTTCGCCGGACTCACCGCGTTCAAACATTTTCCTCCTGTTGCGGCAGGCCGGGTCTTGAACAACGTTCATCCCGCAGCGTTCCAACCCGTCACTATGACCATGAGAAACTCACACATCGCCAAAGCATGGCTGTCCGCCGCAGTCGCAGCCGCGGCAATCGCCGTCGCCACGCCCCAATCCCACGCCGCCAGCCCGGCTCTGGAGATGGCCCGCCAACTGAACTCCGCCTTCGTTGAAGTCGCCGACACGGCCGCGCCGTCCGTCGTGTTCATCCAGGTGGAACAGAAGATCACGCCCGCCAGCGGCAACATGGAGGACAACCCTTTCTTCGAGATGCTCCCGGAGGAGATGCAGAGGCGCTTCAAACGGCGGGGCCAGCAGCCGCCCGAAACTCCAAGACGCACCCAGGGCAACGGCTCAGGATTCATCATCACGGAGGACGGTTACATCCTCACCAACAACCACGTCGTCGAAGACGCCGACAAGATCACCGTCATCCTCAAGGACGGACGCGAGTTCAAGGCTGAGGTCCGCGGGACCGACCCGCTCTCAGACCTTGCTGTGATCAAGATCACCGGCAAAGGCCTGAAGGCCCTCAAACTTGCCGACTCCACCGCATCCAAAGTGGGTGAGTTCGTCATCGCGATCGGCGCGCCCTTCGGCCTCGACCACACCGTCACCGTCGGCCACATCAGCGCCAAAGGCCGGGCCATGCCCACCGGCGACTACGCCGACCAGGACTTCATCCAGACCGACGCCAGCATCAACCCCGGCAACTCCGGCGGCCCGTTGATCAACCTCTACGGCGAAGTTGTGGGCATCAACTCGATGATCCGGGGCATGAACACCGGCATCGGGTTCGCGGTGCCAAGCAGCCTCGCCAAGCTGGTCTCCGACAGCCTCATCAAGAACGGCAAACTCACGCGGTCCCGCATCGGAGTGCAGATCGCCTCCCTCAAGGACAACCAGCAGTTCAGGGAACTCGTCGACGGCGTCGAGGAAGGTGTGTTCATCAGCGGCGTCCAGACCACCGGTCCCGCCGCCAAGGTGCTCAAGCCCCGTGACGTCGTCGTCGCCGTCGACGGCAAGAAGGTGAAGACCTCCCGCGAATTGCAGGAGCAGATCTACTACAAGACCCCCGGCGACACGGTGACGCTCGACGTCGTCCGCGACGGCAAGGCCACCAAGCTCAAGGTGAAGACCGAGGCCATCCCGGAACAGCAGGCCGACACCAAGGTGTCCTCGAGACGTTCAGCACCTGACGCCGGCAACACTTCGTTCGGGATCCGGGTCGAACCCATCACCGCCGAACTCGCGAAGAAACTCGAGGTCGAGAAGGGCGAGGGCGTCGCGGTCACGTCAGTCGACCCGTCCTCGGCCGCAGCCCAGCGCGGGATCCGTGCCGGAGACATCATCACCGAAGTGAACCGCAAGCCGGTGAACAGCCCGAAGGATTTCCGCGAGGCCATGAAAGGCGTCGACCTCAAGAAGGGCGTCTTCGTGAACTTGATCCGGGAAGGCTCGACCCAGTTCCTCAACCTGAAGGAGACGGAAGAGTAACCGGGCCGCCCCGTCGCCCCTGAATGGTTCCCTCCCACCCGCGCTGAAGAGTCTCCTTCAGCGCGGTTTTCATTTCTTCGTCCGAGTTGCCCCGCTGTCGCGATCCGATAGCCTCATGGCGTGTCCAGTCGTCGTCAGCGCCTCTCAAGTCTCCTCATGGCCATCGCCCTATTCAGCGGCTTCAGCGCCATCGCGCTCGAAGCGATGAAACAGCTCGTGCGTTCCAAGTTCCCCAAGGTCCGCCAGCTTTCCACCGAGGAACTCGCGCGCTGGCTGACCGACACGAATCAACCGGCGCCCATCCTGCTCGATGTCCGGAAGGCGGAGGAATTCGCCGTAAGCCATCTGCCCGGAGCGACGCGCGTCGAACCATCGGCCAAGGCCGCCGAGGTGCTGTCGTCGGTCCCGACGAACGGGACCGTCGTGGTCTACTGCTCGGTCGGTTACCGTTCATCCGAACTGGCCACCCGCCTGCTCGAAGCGGGCTTCACCAATGTCTGCAACCTCGAAGGCTCCATCTTCCAGTGGGCCAATGAAGACCGGGCGATCGTGAAGGACGGAATACCGGCGACCACGGTCCACGGCTACAACGAGACCTTCGGCAAGCTGCTGAAGCCGGAGCGGCGCGCGACGGTGAAGGACTGACCGGATGACACTGGAGCAATTCAACCAGATCCGCACACCCACGGTCTTCGGACTGATGGTCCTTCTGCTCGCCTGGGAGAGCGTCGCCCCTTTTTTTCTCCAATTGCGGTCGCCCCGCGAACGGGTGGCCCACGGCGTCCGAAACATCGCCATCGGATTCGCCAACGCCTTGCTGACCGCGCTGGTCTTCTCCGGCCTGTGGCTCGTTGTGGCGAACTGGGCTTCGGCCCGCGGCTTTGGCCTGCTGCGCCTCGTCGAACTGCCCACGTGGCTGCACGCCGTCGCGGCCGTCCTGCTGCTGGACCTGTGGACCTACTGGTGGCACCGCGTCTGCCATCATGTCCCGATGCTCTGGAACTTCCACCGCGTCCACCATTCGGACCCGGCGATGGATGTGACCACCGCCAGCCGGTTCCACGTCGGGGAAATGGTGGCTTCATCGCTCCTCCGCCTCGCGGCCATTCCGTTGCTCGGAATCGAGTTCTGGCACCTCGTCGTCTACGAGTTGCTCATGTTCTCCGTCGTGCAGTTCCAGCACGCGAACATCAGCGTCGGAACGCGGCTCGACCGCTGCCTTCGCCTCGTCATCGTCACGCCTTTCATGCACAAGGTTCACCATTCCGACTGGCAGCCCGAGACGGACTCGAACTACGCGTCGCTCTTCTCCATCTGGGACCGCGTCTTCGGTTCATTCCGACTCCGCGAAACGCCCGCCGCCATCCGGATGGGCCTGCGTGAATTCGACGCCGAACAACACCAGTCTCTCGCAGGCCTGATGCGCACCCCGTTCGCCAAGGTCCCTACGTCCGACGCCAAGCCCACGCCACCTCGTTGACCCATGGCGGACCTGCTCCAGATCACCGCCCGCGGGCTCTACTGCGCCCAAGGTGATTTCTACATCGATCCGTGGCGCCGGGTTCCGCGCGCGGTCATCACCCACGGACACAGCGACCATGCACGTCGTGGCAGCGAGCACTACCTCTGCGCCACCCGCGGCATCGGCGTGTTGAGGGAACGTCTCGGCGCGAAGATCTCCGTCGAAGGCGCGCAGTTCGGCGAATCCATCTTTCTCAATGGGGTGAAGGTCTCGTTCCATCCGGCCGGCCACGTCCTCGGCTCGGCCCAGGTCCGAGTCGAACACGCCGGCCAGGTCTGGGTCGTCAGCGGCGACTACAAGTTGGAACCCGATCGCACCTGCGACGCCTTTGAACCGGTTCGCTGCCACTGCTTCATCACGGAATCCACTTTCGGCCTGCCCATCTACCGCTGGCGCCCGCAGTCGGAGATCTTCGACGGGATCAACGCCTGGTGGCGACGCAACCAAGCGGAAGGCCGCACCTCGGTGCTGTTCGCCTACTCCCTCGGCAAAGCGCAGCGCCTGCTGGCCGGCATCGATGCGTCGATCGGACCGGTCTTCGTCCATGGAACCATCGCCAAACTACTCCCGGCCTACCGCGCCGCCGGGGTGCCTCTGCCGGAACCAGCCCACGGCGACTACGCATCCGTTCGCGCCACGGCCGGCCGCGGATTAGTCATCGCCCCGCAGTCGTCCACGACGACGCCGTGGTTCGAGCGCTTCGGCGAAGTTTCCACCGCCTTCGCCTCCGGCTGGATGCAGGTTCGCCAGGCACGACGGCGGGATTCATTCGATCGCGGTTTCATCCTCAGCGACCACGCCGACTGGCCGGGGCTCCACTCCGCCATCCGTGCAACCGGCGCCGAGCGAGTGCTGGTCACGCACGGCTCCACCGGCGTCATGGTCCGTTACCTCCGAGAACAAGGCCTGGATGCCGACGTGCTCGAAACCCATTTCACCGGGGACCGTCTGGAAGAAGCCACTCCTTCTCGTCCTCGTTCTCCTTCTCGAATCGAGGGCGAAACCGAGAACGAGAACGAGAACGAGAACGAGAACGAGAGTGACAAGGAGAAGGAGGAGCAGCCGTGATCCACTTCACCCGCCTGTTCAACGAACTCGACGAGACCTCGCGCCCGACCGAAGAGAGCGCCGCGCTCGAACGCTACTTCGGAGCCGCGCCAGCGGCGGACGCGGCTTGGGCGTTGCACCTGCTCGTCGCCGCGAAGACGCCGCGAGCCCTCAAGAACAGCCAACTCCGGGAATGGATCGCCGTGGCGGCGGGCCTCCCTTCGTGGCTCGTGGACGAGAGCTGCGAAACAGTGGGCGACGTCGCCGAAACGCTGGCGCTGCTTCTACCAGATCCAGAGACCGTGGCGACCAACGGCCCCCTCCCGCTCCAACGCCTCGTGACGGAACGCCTGCTCCCGTTGGCCGGCCTCGGCGAAGAGGCCCAACGCGACCTCGTTCTCGCGACCTGGCGCGAACTCGACGCGCCGCAGCGCTTCATCTGGAACAAACTCGTCACCGGCTCATTCCGCGCCGGTGTTTCGCGGACTCAAGTGGCGCAGGCTCTCGGCAAGCTGGCTGGAGTCAGTGCCGCCGTGATGGCCCATCGGATCCTTGGTTTCGCCGAACCGAACGAAGACGCATTCCTCGCGCTGCTGGCCGCTGAATCTCCCGGCGAAAATTTCCAGCCCTATCCGTTTCATACAGCGAATGAGATCCGAGTCCCAGTGCGACACGGCGAGCCACCAACAGAACATCTCGACCTGTTCTCACGTCCCGGTGGGACACCGCCCACTGGACCCGCCATCACCCGTCCCGAAGAACTCGGCAGCGCTTCCGATTGGCAAGCCGAGTGGCTTCTGGACGGCCTGCGCGTCCAAGTCATGCGGCGAGGCCACGCCGTCTTGGTCTGGTCGCTGGACGAAGAACTCCTCACATCAGAGTTTCCGGAGATTGCCGGAGCGGCGCGATCATTGCCCGACGGAACGGTGCTCGACGGCGATCTGGTGGTTTGGCCGGAAGGAGATGTCCGCCCACGAACCCGCGCCGACATCGAGCAACGCCGCGCACACGGCGCTCCCAGCGCTGCTCTTCGTCGCAAACTTCCCGTCGTCTTCATCGCCCGGGACCTACTCGAAGCCGTCGGCGTCGATCAACGCGGGCGTCCGCTTCACATCCGCCGCCGCCAACTCACTGAAATCCTCGTCTCTGCGGCCGACCACCATCGCGAAGCAAAAGCGATTCGAGCCGCACTCGGCTCCGCCGACGGTTCTCAAATGGACCTTTTCGGAAGTCCGCCTGCGGCGGCGGCGCATCACGCGCCATTCAGGTTCCGAGCTTCATCACTCGTTCCCTTTACATCATGGGAACAACTGGCCTCGCTTCGGCGCGAGGCCCGCAGCCACAACGCTGTCGGCCTCATCCTGACGCGCACGAAGTCGTGCTACGGAGCCAGCGCCGAAACCGCCGCCTGCTGGATCTGGCCGATCGAGCCCCTGCTCATCAATGCCGTCCTGATCGCCGCGTTGCCCAGCCAACGCACCAGCGCCCGGCCCTTCTCGGACTACACGTTCGCGGTCTGGAACGAGGGGGAACTCGTGCCAATCGGGAAGACCGGCGTCGGCCTGCTGGATGGCGGTTTGCGCGCACTGGACGATTTCATCCGCGCCCACATCACCGGGAAGTTCGGCCCCGTTCGTTCCGTGAAACCCGAGCTCGTCTTCGAGTTGGAGTTTGATTCCGTCCAAGCCTCCACGCGCCACAAGTCCGGCCTGTTGGTCCGATCGGCCCGCATCCGCCGACGTCGCCCGGACCTGCCCGCAGAGGAAGCGGACACCCTGGATGCCCTACGCCTGCTGCTTGATCCACGGCTTTCTTGATCCTTCTCGCCCTCGCTCTCGGTCTCCTTCTCGGAGTCTTAAGACTTATTCGAGGCGGAGAATGAGAATGAGAATGAGAATGAGAATGAGAATGAGAATGAGAATGAGAATGAAGTGAGCACCCGCCCTCTTGCACCGGCTGCCGTCCTCCCGAATAGTCGCGCCGTGCAATTGACGGTCACCCAGCTCACGGAAGCGCTCATCCAATCCTATGCGCGCTCCGGCGGCATCAACCACATCGACGGCAAAAACCTGCCCTCGAAGACCACGGTGACCCGGCTGACCTGCCAGCTCCTTCAGCTCCTCTTTCCCGGCTTCTTCGACGACAAACCGCTCCACACCTCGGAGCTGAAGATCGAGACGGCTACCTTGCTCGACGCCGTGGCCGGTGATCTCGAGGACGAAATCGCCAAGGCCCTCGCCTACGCGCCGGCATCCGCTTCTCCTGCCCCCAATCCCCGCGCCCTAGCCCGCGAACAGACGCTGACGTTCCTCGCCGAACTGCCGCGCCTCCGCGAACTTCTCGCCACCGACACCGAGGCCGCCTTCAACGGCGATCCCGCCGCGCTTGGCCGCGAGGAGATCATCCTGGCCTATCCGTTCATCGAGGCCATCGCCGTGCAGCGCATGGCCCACCAGCTCTACCTCCGCGAGGTCCCGCTCATCCCGCGCATCATGACCGAATGGGCCCATGCCCGTTCCGGCATGGACATCCATCCGGGCGCGCGCATCGGCACGCACTTCTTCGTCGACCACTGCACCGGCACGGTCATCGGCGAGACGGCCGAGATCGGGAACCACGTGAAGCTTTACCAAGGCGTCGGCCTTGTCGCGCGTTCGCTCGCCGGCGGGCAGGCGCTCAAGGGCAAGAAACGCCACCCGACCATCGCGGACCGCGTCACCATCTACGCCAACGCCACCATCGTCGGCGGCGACACCGTTATCGGCGCAGGCAGCACCATCGGCGCGAGCGTCTTCCTCATGCAGAGCGTCGCGGCGAATTCCCTCGTGCTAAACAACGAGTGCGACGTGCGAGTGCTGACCAAAGCCGACCGCGCCAACCCAGCCGTCGATTTCCAGATCTGAAGCATGTTCAAGCTCACCGACAAGATCACCCTCGTCACCGGCGCCGGTTCAGGAATTGGCGCGGCCATCGCCAAAACCTTCGCCATCGCAGGCGCGTTCGTCTGGGTCGCGGACCGCGATGACTCCGGAGGCAACGCCACCGCCGACGCCATCCGTGCCGCCGGCGGCAAAGCCGAGTTCATCCACCTCGACATCTCCCGCGAGGAGGAATGCTCCCAGATCGCCACCCTCGTCCATGAACGCGGCGGCCGCCTCGACATCCTCGTGAACAACGCCGGCATCGGCGCCGTCGGCACCGCCGCGCAGGCCACCGGCCACGACCTCGACAAGCTCTACTCCGTCAACGTCCGCGGCACCTTCAACGTCACGAAGGCCTTCCTCGCCGGGATGCTCGAACGCCGCAGCGGCAACATCATCAACCTCGCGTCCATCGGCGGCGTCGTCGCGGTGCGCGACCGCTTCGCCTACTGCACGACCAAGTTCGCCGTCGTCGGCATGACCAAGTGCCTCGCGCTCGACCACGCCCGGCAGGGCATCCGTGCCAACGCCATCTGCCCTGGCCGCGTCGAGACGCCCTTCGTCACCGCCCGTCTCGCCGAATATCCCGACCCGAAGAAAGCCTACGAGGAAATGGCCTCCACCCAGGCGCTCGGCCGCATGGCCAAGCCCGAGGAGATCGCGGCCGCCGCCCTTTACCTCGCCAGCGACGAATCGTCCTTCGTCACCGGCACCGAGTTCCTCATCGAAGGCGGCTGGACGGCGGGGAAGTAAACCTACGGTTTGCAGCCATTCCTACGGCATCGCCACCTGCCTCGGGTGCATGAGGTAGGCGATGAGGTCGCGGCGCTGTTCGGCGGTGAGGGATTCGAGCAGGCCTTCGGGCATCATGGACGCGGACGATTCCGTCATGGCCTCGATCTCGCGCCGCTCGAAGGTGGCACGCTCGGTCTGGCTCTGGAGGGTGATCGTCCGGTCGGTCTTCTCGCGGATCACTCCATTCAGGACGCGGCCGTCCTTCATCTCAAAGATGGTCATCCGGTATTCAGCCGCCACCACGGCGCTCGGATCGACCACGTTCTCCAACAGGTAGTCGAGGTTGGCCCGGCCTGAGCCGGTGAGATCGGGACCGACCTTGCCGCCTTCGCCATAGAGGACGTGGCAACTCGCGCAGGCTGTGTTGAAGAGTTTCCGTCCGGCCACCAAGTCAGCCGAGGCGATCCGCTGCGGCGTCAGTTCCTTTTTCAGCCGCTCGATGGAGGCGCGGGCTTCGGCGCTGGAGCTGCGGACGGCACCCCAGACTTCGGTGAGTCCCGCCGTGAGCGCGGCCTCGTTGAGCCCGGCGATCTGCCGGGCGTGGAAGGGTGTCAGGTCGGTCTTGGGAATCTTGCCGTCGCCGATGGCCGCGAGAAGCGCCTTGGCGAACGCGGGCCGGGTGACGAGCGCTCCCATGAACTGCACCCGTTCGCCCGTGGTAACCTGCGGATACTTGGAGATCGTCAGCGCCGGAGCTGAGGCGTCGCCAATCTGGAGCAGCCCGATGAGGGCGTCGGCCCGAAGGCGGCCATCGTCGGCCAGCTTCTTCAGCAGCGGCGCGAGGTTCTCGGCCTTTCCATCGAGCAACGTCTTCAGCGCAACGCGACGCGCGGACGTATCGGCCGAGGCGTCGGCCACGACGGTGCGTAGTTCATCCAAGGCGCGCCCGTCGCCGAAGAGCAGGTTGATCTCGGAGAGCTTGGCCTGAAGCGCGGCATCGGCGACCGCCTTGAGGCTTTCGGAAAACGTCGGCCACCCTTCCGGCGCGGCCAGCTTCCGCCAGCCTTTCCACGCTTGGCTCAGTCCCAGAACGATGTCGGTCTTGATCTCGGCGTCGCTCTTGGCGGCGGCGGAAAGGAGCGAGGCGATGTTGGCCGGTTTGGCTTCGGCGTCTTCGGCCAAGCGGCGAGCGATGAGGCGGCGGACGGTCGGGATCTGGCTGGCCATGGCGAGCTGCACGCCGGCCTTGGGATCGGCGGCGACGATCGGCTCGATGCCATACCAGAGAAGCAGCGGGAGATTGTGGTCGGCAGCGTCGGCGGCGCGTTTCACGAGCTGTTCAGCCAACGGCTTCCGGTATTCGACGGGAAAACTCTGCAACGCCTCGGCCAGCTTGAGCCGAACGAGCGGCGATTCCTCGCGATCCGCCAGCCAGGCGAGTTCTTTGGAGGATTTCGCGAAGAGGTCGAAGACATCGTAGGCGGGCTGGAGGCGTCCCAGACGGCGTTCCTCTTCGTGGGCTTTGGCCAGAAAGATTTCGTCGCTGCGAAGGCCAACCGACCCGGCGCGCGAATATTCGTTGCCTTCGCGCCGACTGCCGAAGACGCGGTCGGTCAGCCAGAAACCATCCGCGCCGCCGATGGCGTTCAGAGCCCAGATGACCCGAAGCCGATCCTCGGGAGTCCGCTTGCGACCGAACTCCAACCGGAGTTCATTCTGGGAGATTCCCGTCCGCTCGCGCAGGGCCGACCTGGTCGCCAAGACCTGTCGCGCCTGCCGCACGAGCCACTCGTTCTTGCTCGTGACCAAAGGGAGGAGCTGCGGGCCGGTCAGTTTGGTCAGATCGCCGAACTCCGGCTTCTTCGGATCGCCGTAGGTGATCTTGTAGATGCGGCCGGAGCTGCGGTGGACGCCGTCGTTCTCGTGGCATTCACCGGTGTCGGACCAGTCGGAGACGAAGACACCGCCGTCCGGTCCCTGGATGAGGTCGATGCCGCGAAACCACGGATCGCCCACCGTGAGAAAATCAGCATCGTGCTTCGCGACGTAGCCCGAGCCTTCGCGTTCGATCCTCTCGGTGTTGATGCGGCGTCCGTGGAGATTCAGCGTGAAGGCCTTTCCGCGATACTCTTTCGGCCAGTTCTCGCCCTGATAAATCATGAGGCCGCAATGGGCGTGGCCGCCGCCGAGGTTGTCGCTCGTCGCGGCAAAGCTGCTTCCGTCCATCGCCGCCCGGCTCTTCGTCCAGCCCGCGCCGGTGTCGAAGTGGTAGTGATCCGCGTGCTGACCGATGAATTCGTAGGCGTGTTTGTTGACCTGCTCGCCGTGCATCCGGTCGAAGTAGGCGCCGTTGATCGCGTGCCAGAAGTGGCCGATGACCGTGTTGATGAAGAAGGGTTCGCCGACTTCGTTCCAGTCCATGCCCCAAGGATTGGTCGTGCCGTGGCTGACGGCCTGGAAGATCCGCTTCGTCGGATGGTAGCGCCAGATGCCGCCGTTCATGGCGACGCGTTGAGCCTCGGGCGTGCCGGGTTTACCGACGCGGGCTTGGCTGGAAATCCCAACGCGTCCCCAGAGCCAACCGTCCGGTCCCCAGCGAAGGCCGTTGGCAAAGGTATGATGGCTGCCGGTCGTGGTGGTGAAGCCGTCGAGGAGCACCTCGGGTTCGCCATCGGGAATGTCGTCGCCGTTGCGGTCGGGGATGAAGAGCAGCTTCGGCGGGCACATGAGGAAGACGCCGCCCATGCCCAGCTCGACGCTCGTGAGGATCTTGGCCTTGTCGTAGAAGACGGTGCGCTTGTCGAAGTGCCCGTCGTTGTCGGCGTCCTCGAAGATGACGACGCGATCGGAGAGGTTCGTGGCGAATTTCACCGCGGCCTCGGCGTAGGTGTAGTTCTCCGCCACCCAGAGGCGCCCGCGCGGATCGAAGGCCATCGCGATGGGCTGGCGGACGTCGGGTTCGCTGGCGAAGACGCTGACCTTGAAGCCGGGCGGCATCTTGAAGGTCTTGGCCGCCGCCTCGGCGGACATCGGCCCCTTGCCGGCCTTCTCCGTGTCATACGGCTCGGGAAAACTGTCGGCAGCGGAAACGACGCGCACGCCAAAGACGACGAGGAGCACGAGCGCGCGGAGAAGGGAGTTCACGGAGCCGATTAAGCCACACGTCGCCAGAACGTGAAGCGTGAAGACGCGTCCGCTTCCCAAGGAGTTTTGATCCACGGAAAAGCCGACGCCGGGCCGATCAGGACCATTCAGCCGCAGGCCAACCGAACACGTCGGATGGCAATCCCCGCCCAGTAAGGCCGCCTTAACATTTTCAATCCGGAGAATGTCGCAGCAGAAACTCTTCGCCGAACAGCCGTCGATAAGTTGACTTCATCCAGCCGGACGGCTTCTTTCTGACCATGCAGATCGATAGTCTGAAAGTGTTCTGTGACCTCACCGAGACGGAGAGCTTCACCAAAGCCGCGCAGATCAACCACGTCACCCAGTCCGCCGTCAGCCAGCAGATCGCGTCGCTGGAACGGCAGTTCAAAACCCTGCTCATCGAACGGTCGAAAAAGAAGTTCCGGCTCACCCGCGAAGGCCAGATCCTCTACGAGTATTCCAAGCAGATCATCCAGACCTACGATTCGCTCCTCAGCCGCCTGCAGGGGATCAAGGACATCGTCTCCGGCACCATCCGCGTGGCCACGATCTACTCCATCGGACTCCACGATCTGCCGCCCTATTTGAAGAGCTTCCTCAAGCAGTTCCCCACGGTGAACGTCCACATCGAATACCGCCGGGCGAATCAGGTCTACGAGGACGTGCTTGGCAACGTCGTCGACCTCGGACTCGTCGCCTATCCGACCAAGGACGCGAAGCTCGAGATGGTCCCGCTGCGCAAGGACCGGCTCGTCCTGATCTGCCATCCACTTCACCCCTTGGCCGCGCGGACCTCGGTGAAGCTCACCGAGCTGAACCACTCGAAGTTCATCAGTTTCGAACCAGACATCCCGACCCGGAAGGCGATCGACAAGCTTCTCAAGGAAAGCAACGTCGAGGTCACCAGCGTGATGGAGTTCGACAACGTCGAAACCGTGAAGCGCGCGGTCGAGATCGATGCCGGCATCTCCATCGTCCCTCAGGGAACCGTCAACCAGGAAGTCGCGGCCAAGACGCTCGCCCAGGTCCACATCGAGGGGCCCGAACTCTACCGTCCGCTGGGCGCCATCCATAAGAAGAACAAGGTGCTCAGCCCCGCGATGAAGCAGTTCCTCAACCTGCTTAAAGCGGAGGTCGCGCCGAAGGTTTAAGGCGGAGCTAGCGGGTGAACGAGATCGTTTTCTCGATCCGAATGACGCCTTCCACGTCGAACAACTGCACCTGCACAGACGGCCCTTGGGGCCGCCAATCCACGGAGATCATCCCCACGTTGTTGCCGTGATAGGTCACGCCGTCGCGGTAGCGGTTCGGGGTCGGCGTGCCCCGCTTGTGCTCCTCCGTCAGCGCGCTCGAAGTCAGATCGTAGAGGGGATAGTCGCCCGGCCGGGCCGAAGACGGCCGCGTCATAGATTTCTTCCCGCCGTCGGCGCGGTGAATCGGGGGGGACGTCCATGAAATCACAGAACAGCTTCTGCGACTCGGCTTTCATCGGGTAGCTGGCGCCCGCATCGTTCCCTCCGAAATCGTGGTCGTCCCAGGTCGCGAGCACCGGCGCCCTACGCCGGATTCCTTGGAAGAAAGGGCTCTCCTTCCGCACGCGATACTTCTCGGCCATCGCCGCCGGATTCGTCGTATCCGCGTCGATGTTGTCGCCAAGCAGGACGAACATCTCGAAGGGCAGCGTGAGCGTCCGGTCGAGCATCGGGTGCGCCTCCGTGTTGATGCACGATCCGAACCCGATCCGGGTGACGGGACTCTGGTCGGTTGACCGGTGCGACCGGCATCCGGCTGCCGCAATCCCGGCGAAAAGAATGCAGGCGATCCGCACGGATGAATTGGAGGGAAATGGCCTAACGTGAGAGAACCCGGCGCCAGCGGCAATTTCCACGACCGGACATCGCCAACCACTTCATCGGGCGGGCACGTCCACCGTCTCCACCGCAATCCTCCAATCGCTGAAGCGCGCTCCCAGCCGCAGAACTCCGAACGTCGCGAAGTCGAAGCCGCACCCGGCTCCGTAAACGCTGTCTGGCGAGACGTTCAGCGTCCACACGGAGCCTTCCGGCAGGCTCCGGCTCACGGAAGTTTCCAACTGTTTCACCAGAACCGACGGCACCGCGATCTGGGCCATCGCGGAATTGGTTTCCTGCCAATGCCGAAACAGGCCGCGGCTCGCGACGAGCCGGCGCATGATCGGATTCAAGACGCCGGAATGCTGATGCGCCCGGAGGACCGCGTGGACCTTCGCATCGCCGCTGCCGGCCGCGCGCAGCAGATAACCCACCGCCGGCTGACCATAGACGAAGGCCCGGTCGGGGTTGTGGGTAAAGGCCGGCTCATCGCCGAAGACGGTGAAATCGTTCCACATGAAACCGATCACGGCGGGACTGGTCGGGGCAGTGGGCATGAAGTCGCTGAACTGGCGACCTGCCAGCGCGGCAGCCTCCGGGTCGGCCTTCAGCCACTGCGGATTGTCTTTGAGGAACTCCGCTTGCCGCAACGAGCCGAGCATCTGGAACCGGTTTGTGCCCGTTGCGTTGAGGATCGAGCCTGGCGCAAAGCCGGGCTCCATTCCGCCATGGCAAAGCTGGACGAAGTCTGTTCCGCAGCCGAGATACATCACCACCGGGAAAAAGTCGTAGGCACGCACCAGCTTCGCAGCATTGAACTCGCCGCCGTATTTGGCACGGCCTTCGGCCAGGAACCCGTAGCGCGCCACAAGGCTCACGTCCTCGTGGTTCCCGCGCACGAAATGGACGCGGTCGGGATTCGCCAACTTGAGCCGCAGGAGCGTGTAGAGCACTTCAACTCCGTAAAGGCCGCGATCCGTGTAGTCGCCCAGGAAGACCACATGCAGGCCGGGCTCGACGAGAGTGAACCCTTCAAGCCACTTCCTTTTCTGCAACGCATCCAGGACTCCCAAAAGCGAATGGATGTCCCCATGGAGATCACCCTGGAGAAACACCTTCGCGTCGGGCGGGAGCACCCGCTTTTCGGCAAAAGGCTCGAACGGAATTCTTGGCTCAGTGAACCAGCTTCGCCCCACGTTGAGAAAAGTTTCGTGCCTGGCCGAAGGCCCGATCCAGTGGGAGGGATTGGCCAGCGGGCCGTTGGTCGCGAGGGCGAAGTAGGCGTCGAGCACCCGGTCGAACTCGGCGAAGCTTTGCAATGGCAGAAGCGCCTTCGGCGGCATCCGCCCACCCAGCACGCGGTTCAGTGGGAGTTTGGCGCAAGCCGCCCGCCACGCAGCGAATGTCGGCGGACTTTCCGCAGAGCGCCCGGTTCCTGTGAGCAGCATGACAAGCAACAGCCAAAGTCCACGGGCGTGTTTCCAGTTCATGCGAGGCATCAGGCTCAGATGCATAGCCCGCCGGCCATTCGTGATCAACCACGCTCCATTTCCGGGCCGGCAGAAGGCCACAAAGTTTCTGAAACATTCACGGGCGCGCTTGTGTCCTAACCAAGTGACGCCATCCTCACCCCCAGACCCGGTTCCTGCTCCAAACACATGACGACTTTCCCGAAAACCAGGCCGCGCTGCGCCTCGACGAAAGGCTCCCTATGATCATGGCCGATGTCCTCAAATGGTTCCTCCTCATCCTCGGCGTCCTACTGGTGTTCATCAGCTACTGGGTCGTCGCGGAAGCGCTGTTCCCCCGCTTTGTTTCGCGGGCCCGTGACCGGTTCAATCGGCCGGTGAAGCTGACCCTGGTCGGCGTTCTCGCCATGGCTCCGGCGATCATCGTCGGGATCTTCCTCCTGAACCGCGCCAATCCCGCCGTGAAGGTCGTCGGCTGGCTCGTCGTCGGGGTGCCGATCATTCTCGGCCTCGTCGGGTCGGCCGGCTTCGCCCAGAGAGTCGGACTCGGATTGCCCGCGCCCACCGACGCCACCCAGCCGTGGCGCCGGGTTTTGCGTGGTGGCACGATGCTCTCATTGACGTTCCTTCTGCCGTTCGTCGGCTGGTTCCTCATCCTGCCATGGACGTTGATCAGCGGTTTCGCCGCCGCGATCACCTCGTTCAAACCAGCCACCACGCCAGTGTCCCTGCCCCCTCCGGCGGCGTCCGCTTTGCCCCACGAAACGGCCTCCGCCACGTGAATCTGACCCGGCGCAATTTCCTTCAAGCCGGCGGAGCCACCGCGCTGCTCGCCAGCGTCGGCTGCGACAAGATTCCGTCCGCGCTGAAGTCGCTCCTGCCGCCGACCAGCGCCTCGGCCGACGGCCCGTTCCGCCCGCCGACATCGGACGAGATCGATCCCGTTTCACACATCCTGAATCGCGTCAGCTTCGGCGCACGCCCCGGCGACTACGAACGCGTCCGCGCGCTCCACGCCGATGCTGACCAGGCCGCCGCGCTCTTCCTTGAACGCCAGCTTGAGCCCGAGAAGATCGACGACGCCTTCGCCGCCTACTCGGTGCGCCGTCTGGAAACACTCGTTGAACCGCTCGGCGAACTCTTCGAATACAAGGAGAAGGTCCTGCTCGATGAACTTATCCGAGCCACGCTGCTGCGCGCCATCAACAGCGAACGCCAGCTTTACGAAGTGATGGTTCATTTCTGGAGCGACCACTTCAACATCGACCCCTCCAAGGGCGACGCCAAGTGGCTCAAGGTGGCCGACGATCGCGACGTCATCCGCAAGCACGCGCTCGGCAAATTCTCCGACCTTCTCAGCGCGTCCGCCTTCAGCCCCGCGATGCTCTGGTATCTGGACGGCCGCGTGAACCGGCGCTCCAAGGATTCGGACAAACCCAACGAGAACTACGGCCGCGAACTCCTCGAACTCCACACGCTCGGTGTGCACGGCGGCTATTCACAGAAGGACGTGATGGAAGCCGCGCGGTGCCTGACGGGCTGGACCGTGCGGGCCACGGAGCAGAGCCGTTTCGACATCGGCAAGGTGGAGTTCAATCCGCGCCAACACGACAAAGGCCGGAAGACTCTGCTCGGCCACGAATTTCCCGCCTGGCCAGACGGCTTGTCCGCCGATGAGCAGCAACAACGGGGAAGCGACGAAGTCCTGACGGTGCTGAAGCTGACGGCGGAACATCCCGCCACAGCCCAGCACATCGCCACCAAACTTTGCCGCCGCTTCATCGCCGACGAACCGCCGGCGACCGCAGTTGCGGCGGTGACGCAGGCGTTTCGCAAGACTGACGGCGACATCCGCTCGGCACTCAGGGCCCTGTTCTCAACGCCCGAGTTCCGGGAAGCGCGCGGCGGAAAGTTCAAGCGCCCTTTCCATTTCATCGTCTCCGCATTGCGAGCCACCGGAGCCGAGACCGACGCCGGCCAACCGGTCGTCGATTTCCTTCTGCGCATGGGCCACGCGCCCTTCCACTACCCCACGCCCGATGGCTATCCGGAAGAAGCCTCGCCGTGGATGGGCTCCCTGCTCTGGCGTTGGAACTTCGCCGTAGCCCTGGCCGAAGGCCGCGTCGGCGGAACCAAAATCAAAGCCGACATGCTTCTCAAAGCCTTCGGTAGCGACGCCGGTTTGATGGCCCACCTGCTCGGTCGCAAACCGACGGCGACCGAAACCTCCGCCTACCACGAATCCGGAGCCGGTCTCGCGTTGATGCTGGCGGCTCCGTCCTTCCAAAGGTGCTGACATGGCCAAGCTCCAGACATTCGTGACGGGCAACGGCGACGAGCGCCGGACCTTGGTCGTCGTCTTCCTCCGCGGCGGCGCAGATGGCTTGAACCTTGTGGCCCCGCTCGACGACGACGGCTACTACAAGGCCCGCCCACGCATCGGCATCGCCCGCAAGGACGCCGTTCCGCTCAACGGCTTCTTCGGACTGAACCCGCTGATGAAAGACTTGGAACCAGCGTGGAAGGACGGCCTGCTTTCCATCATCCACCAGGCCGGATCGGAGGACACGACGCGGTCCCATTTCGAAGCGCAGGACTTGATGGAACACGGCGGGGTGGTCGCGGGCGGTTGGCTAGGGCGTTTCCTGCGTTTCAGGAACGGAGCGCCGGCAGGAGCCTTGTCGGCGGTCGCGCTTGGCCGTGAACTGCCCGAATGCCTGCGGGGCGCACCCAGCGCGACGGTCATCCAGTCGCTCGACGAGTTTTCCCTCGGCGGCAATTCCACGAAGCTCCAACGCCAACTCGCCGGACTCTACGGCTTGGAATCCGGCCCGCTCGGCGGCGCGGCCCGCGACACCCTGTCGGCCATCGAACGCATCGCAAACCTGCGGGCCAAACCGTATCTCCCCTCAAACGGCGCCGAATACGCCCGCGACGAGTTCAGCCAAGGCCTCCGGCAAATCGCGCGACTCATCAAGGCGCGCGTCGGTCTGGAATCCGCCTCGCTCGATTTGAACGGCTGGGACTCGCACTTGAACCAGGGCGCGATCATGGATCCGCGCATCCGCAATCTCGCTGAAGGCCTCGCCTCCTTCACCAAGGACCTGGGCGACGCGATGGCTACGACGTCGGTCGTCGTCATGACGGAGTTTGGCCGACGGGTGGTGGAGAACTCGGCCTTCGGCACCGACCACGGCCGGGCCAGCGTGATGTTCGTGCTCGGAGGCGGCGTCACGGGTGGAAAAGTTTTCTCCAAGTGGGGCGGGTTGAAGGAAGAACTGCTCGAAGGCCCAGGTGATCTGCCCGTGGTCCATAACTACCGCAACGTCCTCGCACCTGTCCTGCAGCGTCACGGCGCCGGCACGGACTTCTCCAAGATCTTTCCCGACTTCACGGTGGAGCCGATGGCGATCTACGGGTGATCCACCCACCGAAACCGGTAGCTGCGGACATCAGCCCGCGCTGATCGAATGAAGTGCGCCGATTCACCTCAGTCGCGACTGTCGATTGGCCAAAGGGTAGGGCGAAGGCTCCCGCCGAGCCGCCGCTGCGCTTCCTAGAATCCTTGCAGTCGCAGCGGCCAAACAATTGGCCTCTGTTCGCTTCGAGCTTCCCGCGAGACGCTTCCCTGTTGGTCGAAGGCCCCAAGGCGGCGCGGCGGGAGCCTTCGCCCTACCCAAACAAAACGGGCTCCGGTTTGCACCGGAGCCCGCTCGTTGAATGACTGCTGGATCCGCTTCGGCCTAGTTCAGCTTCACAGCGCCGGGGACGACGTTCACGGTCTGGAGGATCTCCTGGTTGAGCTCCTTACCGTCCTTCGACTTCAGGGTGAACTTGGTCAGGACCTGATGCGCGGGACGCCAGTCGGCGAAGTGCAGCGTGACCGTTTTGCCGTCGGCCGAGAGGTCGGCCTTCGAGACCTCGAGCCGGTCGCGGCCCACCTTCATGGCATCGGCGGCGGAGACTTCGGTGCCGCCGTAGTTCAGCTTGTTGTGGCCCTCGGTGCGGATGATGCGGCCGGCCTGGGTCTTGTCGTCCATGTATTTGACTTCGTAGTTCCAGCGCTGGACGGAGAAGTTCTGGAGATCCTTGACCGACGCGGCGTCGAGCGGCTGGGTGAAGCGGATGTGGACGCCGTCGTTGGTGACCTTGAGGTCATCGACGGTGTAGCGGGGCTTGCCCGTGTAGCGCACGCGGTCGATGCCGGCGAGTTTGACCGCCTTGGTCTGCCAGCCTTGGAGACCGGCGACGTAGAGCTGGCCGTCTACCTTGTTGAACACGGGGCGCATGGCCGAGGAGGTGAACTTCAGCGGGAACTTGATGACGCCGCCCTGCATCTGGCCGCTGACTTCTTCCTTGAGCACGTGGAAGAGCTGGCACTGGCCGTAGGAGGTGTGGAGCAGCTCGCCTTCCGGCAGGCCCCACTTGTTGCCCTGAACCCAGGTCTGACCGCCGCCGGAGTTGTCCATGGTGCCATGGTGCAACCACGCCAGGGGCTTCTCGCGTTTGGCGAATTCCTTCATGCCGCCGGTCTCCTCGACGCCGTAGAAGCCGCCGGGTTTGACCCAGTTGATCGGGCAGGCGGGCACCCAGGTGCCTTCATTGTCGCCGGTGGTGAGCTGGCCGTTCCACGGATTCACGCCGATGCCGTTCGGCGCGCGGAGGCCGCTGGCGACGACTTCAAACTTGGAGCCGTCCTTCGAGACCTTCATCAACTTGCCCGCGCTGGCGGAGACTTCGCCGTTGCCGCCGCCGCCGCCGAAGCCACGGCCGCCACCCTTCACGGGACCGGCCTTGGCGAAGTAGAAGTTGCCTTCCTTGTCGGTCTGGAGGTCGAAGACGAACTCATGGAAGCCCCACGAGGCCGTCAGGTCGCTGTTGAAATTCTCGTAGTAGTCGGCCGCGCCGTCCTTGTTGATGTCGGTGAGGCGGGTGATCCCGTCGCGGCCGATGACATAGATCTGCTCGTCGACGATCTTGAGGCCGAGCCCGTCAAACAGGCCGCTGGCGTAGCGGGTCCACTTGAGGTTCTCCAGCTTCTCGTCGATGCCGGAGACGATGAAGACGTCGCCGTCCCAGGTGCTGACCGCGGCGCTCTTGCCGTCCTTGAAAAAGTCCAGCCCGCCGATGCGGATGCGGCGCTTCCACGGATTGTTCTCGGGCACGGTCAACGAATCCGTCA
>CANJSG010000036.1 GCA_947476875.1 Verrucomicrobiota bacterium
GATTTCGCCGAAACTGACCGCCTTGGCCTTGATCGACCGTGTATGGCTTGCCGCCCGCAGAGCGCGCGGCAAGAAGACCCAGCTGGACACTCCCGGAGCGGGAGTCCAATCCGCGCAGCCAGTCGAGGTGGCCAAGATCGGCGACGTCCATTGGCCCTGTTTTCCGGCGTTCGGCCATTCGTTTTGGCGGGCCCAGGAGGTAACCTTGTTTCGCCGGAATCTGATGCCGTTCTCCGGGCGGGTTTTGGATTTGGGGTGTGGAGATGGGATCTTTGGAAGATTGGCCGGGTTTCCCGATGACGCAGTCGGCGTGGACTACGACAACGCGTCGTTGGCGGCGAGGCGCCTGCTCCTGCCGGAAGCGGAGTCCCTCTGGGGCGATGCCGGCAACTTGTCTTTGGAGACAGCGAGCATTTCGGCCTGCGTGTCCAACTCGGTCTTCGAACACCTTCCGGATCTGCCCGCCTGCTTCCGGGAAATCCGCCGTGTGCTGGTGCCCGGAGGTGAGCTGATGTTCACCATGACTCTGGGATCGTTCTCGGACCACCTGCGGCGTGGTTCCGGCAGATGGGATGCCGCGTTCTGGCTGGGACACTTCGGACACAACTCCGAGCCGACCCGGGCGCAGCTCCTAGACTTGATGAAACGCTCGGAGTTCGAGGTGACACAAGTGGTCGACTACCAGCCCGAGTCTTTTTCCCGGGAGTATCGGCGGCTCATCTCGCCTGCGGTCCAATTCCGTATCCGCCGTTTGTCCGAAGGCAAACGGACCGCACTGAGGACGCGTCTTTGCCGGGACGTGGAGGCATCCCTTGCGGCCACGCCGCCATCGGACTCCGCCTGCATCTTCGTCAAGGCCCGCGCGATCTAACCGGAACCGCTGATTTAATCGTCGGGTGATCTGCGGGCCGAAGGCCCAGCCCCAAGCCAGCCCAGGGCAGCGCCCTGGGTCCAGGCAGGAAAGCGGTTTCGAGCCCTGAAAGGGCGCACCAGCCCGGCCCAACGTCCCCTAGTCCGCCCATTCAGGGCTCGGGTTGTTGCCAAACGCCGATCCCAGGGCGCTGCCCTGGGCTGGGTTAAGACCGCACCATCGGTGCTCTGGCCCCCGCCAATTAAATCAGCGGTTCCCTAACCGGAACGATGCGGTTCGAAGTGGGGCGGCCTTCCAGCCTGCCCCGTGCTGACGGTGGGTTTCCCATGAACCAACGTCCTGAAAAGTCCGGACCGTTTGGTTCCATGCCGGGAGCGCCTTGGGCAGGCAAGATGCCCTCCCTACCATGCAGCAGCCGCTTCGCGGCTGCATCGGTCCGGCCAAACCAGAAGCGCACCGGCTTCAGCTCCAGCGCCAGCGGGGTTCCCCGACGGAGAATTCCGTGCGCTTGGACGGCATGGCGGTGGTGTAGACCGAGTATCGGTGCGGGAGGGTGCGATGATGTCCTGCAAGTAGCCTCCGGAAGCGATAGGCCGCCTTGAAGACCGGAGCGGCTGCGCGGACCCACCCGGGGGCGAGCCCGGCAAGGCGTCGTTCCTCATCGCGCGCGCGATCGGTCATCATCAGGTTGGTTCCAGTGATGGTGAATGCGGATGTGAATTCGTCGAGCACCCGGACACGCGGGTGGCAGCGAACCAGTCGGGCGGTCCATTCGGCATCGCCCGCCATGCGCCATTGGGGATCGAAGTAGAGGGCGTGCCGCTCAACGAATTCCCGGCGGACGAAGCAGCCGGCCGTCAAGAAGCTGAGGTTGCCACCGACCAGGGTGTGCCAACGAGATGGAGCGAGGACCCGGCGGTCGCACCGGTATTCCCCATGCTCTCCGATGACGATGCAGGCACCCAGGACCGCGTCCGGGCGGGGGTTCTCCGCGAACGCCCTGGCGACCCGCTCCAAGGCGCCGGGAAGATACTGCTCGTCGCAGTTGAGATAGCTCAGCACGTCTCCCGAGGCTCGCCGCCATCCCCGGCTGACGGCGTCATACATTCCCAGGTCCTTCTCAATATAGGAACGTATCCCGGTCTGCCGCGCCAGCCACTCCCCGGTGCCGTCATCCGAGCATGAGTCCTGGACGATGTGTTCGTGATCCACCCCAGTCTGATCCGCCACCGAAGCCACGTTGAGGGGCAGCCACTTGAGACTTCGGAAACTGGGGGTGACGATCGAGAATTGAGGCGGCCTCATTTGGCGGAGGCCGTTGCGGCCGCTCCCGTCCGTGAAAACGCCGGCTGGCGGCCCACCGACGACGGGCCGGCTTTTTCCAGCTGATGCACGGCGTTTCGGGCAGGTTCAGTCCGGGAATTGAGGCTGACACTCAGTCCAAGAATACCGCAAAAGGTGGCGATATCGGCCGAGAAGTGCCCGTAGATAAAGCAGAAGAAAAGAAGTTGCACGCTGAAGAGTGAAAGGAGGTATCGGTTGATTGTCCGGAGCGTGGGATCTCCGTTCCGCAAGTTTCCAATGAGCACGCGGAAGCCCGCCAGGATCAGCCAACCGAAACAAATCAATCCCGGAAGACCCAGTGGGATGAGCAGGGAAAGCAGCCCTTGATGGTAGTTGCCGGTCAAGATGGCGGCCTCATGATTCCGATAGACGCCCTGCTCAATGAGGAATGGTGCCAGGTAAACGTCGGTTGCATTTATGCCATAGCCTTTTCCGAGCAATAGATACTGTGGCACTTCAGGAAGGACCGCCTTCCAAATATCAATGCGCCACTCGCTCGACTGGTCGGCGTCTAGTCTGGCATCCGGACTGATATCTACCGGGAGGAAGGCCAAGCTTCGTTGAATCTGAAGCGGAAGCTGTCGTGAGAACACGACGATCGCGACCAGGAGCACGACCGCAAATCCCGACATGATCACAGCCCACTTTGTCCTCCACAGCCCTTCTAGGAAAAAGAGCGCGGACAAAAGCATGACCACGAAAATAATTCCGGAGCGGAAACCGCCGAAGAGGGTGAGAAAAGTCGCTCCCAAGAAAAACAGGAGGCGAAACGGTTTGCCGATATCAAGAGTTCCCCGGATGCCATAGCGCAGCAGGATGAAACCCACGATGGCCAGGCACGCTCGAGACAGTCCGGCGTAACGGGCAAAGGAATTGGGTCCAGAAGCCAACTGGTAGCTCAGGAGGTCGATGTTGAAAAACATTGTGAGGAAATCGAGCGGCCCCCCGGCCAGTTGCACAAGACTCGCCACGATTTGGGTGGTGGCACCGAGGGCAAAAAGGGCGGAAAAAAGAGGTGCTCGGACCAAACTCGTGGGGCGGATGGAAAAGGCAAAATATCCGACGATCGCGGCCAGAATGAATATGGTTTGCTTACCCCCGTTGGATTCTCCTCCCAAAAACCGGAATCCAACCCCGCCTCGTGCCATGGCCGTGACGACAACCACGCAGGCGAGACAAACGAGAGGCCCAGTGAGTTCCTTCACATTGGTGAAGGAGGCCTGCTTGTTGATCGTCCGGATAAGGACGGAGGCCCCGAGACTGATGAACACCATGACAAACCCGGCCGGCGGTGAGCCTGGAAGGAAGAACACGAAGAGAGCGGAATTCCACGTCAGGGCGAGGATGAGATGGTGATGCTTTAGGAGGAAAGGAAACAGCAGGAGCAGGGCGAGGCTTCCTCCCAATCCCATGGAAGTCGTGCCAAGTGGGTCGGCCAGTTGGACTCCGATCACGATTGCCAGGAGGCTGACGACAGCGAAAACGATGGCTTTCGTGACGGCGGGCGATAACCAAGACATGGCAGGAGCATACCGGGTGCTCAATTAGCCGATCAATCTCCGACTCTTTGTTCGTAAGCTCTTCGAGCCGGGAGTCAAAAAATGGGCGAATAACGAGGCGGTCAAAACCGGCCCAAAAGACTGCGATAAACCTCAAGCGTCCGGTCCGCGATGCCCGAAGGGTGGAATGTGGTCCGGGCGTGACCGGCAGCCGAAGTGGCCTTCAGGCAATAGGGGGCGGGATTGGCGGCGATCGACTCGAGGAGGCCGGCCAAACTGTCATGACTCGTGCCATTGAAAACCGTGCCCCAGCGCTCGTTGTCGAGGAGCAGCGGTGTTCCCGCCTCATTGGCGCCGATCGCGATCCGACCTCCAGCAAGAGCCTGGATCAAGGACAGCGGGGAAGTCTCCTCCCGGGATGGAAGGGCGACAACGTTGGCCCAGGAGTAGGCTTCCAAGATCGTGGACGCGGGAACCTTACCCTCCAGGGTTACGGATGCTTCCAGTCCGGATCCGCGGATGGTCTGCCGGAGTTCGGGCTCCAGCACCGGATCGATCCACCCGATGATGCGGCATAAAAACTCAACGCCCCGCTGCCGCAACGCGGCGCAGGCGTTCACCAGAAGCAGCTGGTTCTTCCGGATGGAAACGCTCCCGACACAGAGGATCCTCAGGCCGTCGGGGTTGACGGGTGGAACCTCGAAAAACTCCGGATCGATCGGGTTGGGGATGTCCCAGACCTTCGCCTTGGTCCATCCGGCGAGGTATTGGTTCACATAGGGAGAGATCGAAATGATGGCGTTGGCCCGCTTGCAGGCGGACTTCTGCATCAGTTCCTTGACGCCCGCCTGGAGGGAGGCCTTGGAAAACCGGCCGAGTCCCTTGGTTTCCCGGCCCAGGAGGCCGTGCACCGTGAGCACGTTCGGGAGGTCTGACCCGGCTGCGGCCAGCATGTTGAAGACCGTGGGCTGGCCGTGGGCTAAATCGCAGGAGAATTCCTTCATGAGGCGACGGAGCATCCGGATCTCGGCCGAGAACAGCGTGGCGGTTTTCCAGGCGCTTTTGCAGGGATAGTGCCGGTAGGTGACGGAGCCACGCTGGACGATCACCGGTTCCGGCAAGTCGTTGACCAGGGCCACCGCCTCGATGCGGATGCCCGGCCGGTTCTCAAACTCGCGCAGAAAGGACTCGGCGACTTTTGGGACGCCGGAAAAAGCCGGTTTGCCCGGCTCCGGAAGATCTGTCAGATAGCCAATGGTAATCACAATCGGACGCGTGGGGTATCAGAGAGGCGCGAGGGCGTCGAGTCCCGCCCATGCCGAAAAGCCTTCCAGCCGTCCCGCAGTCAGGCATGTCGTCGAGAATTGGCGCTGTTGGCAGCCCGTTAATGAAGACCCCCCCGCCCTCTGAGGGCACACAGCCTACAAAAAACCTTGGTGGAATCCCCTTGGTCGTGTGGGCCCGGTCCGCTGACCGGGCGTTCTTTGACGGGAAGTTAGCAGCGCGCCAAACACGTGGGCTCCGGATTTCTGCGCGGAAGGAATTGCTTGAGCGGGGACTCATTGGCTATCTCCTCCCGGGAAGTGCCTAGAATGTTTCGAGACACGGTTTCCGCCCTCTGCCACACGGTGGTCGAGGAGCGTTGTCTTGCGGGGATAGGGTCGGCTGCGCCCGAGGCGAATTCCGTCGTCCAGTTCGTTTTGGCGCAGCATGCAAGGATGCCCGATTTCCTGCGGGCTCCCGTGGTCGTTCTGACCCTGATGTTCGATCTCCAGTGCATCCTGAAGCATGGGGCCCCGTTCCGTCGGCTCGATTGCGACCAGCGCATCCAGCATGTGCGGGATTGGAGGCTTTCCCGCCTGGGATTCCGCCGCGACTTCGTGCGGTTGTATGAGAGTCTCGCGGTTCTGGGATGGCATTCGATGAAGGAGCGCTGTCAGTGAGCGGTCACAAAGGCCGCCACGCCGTTGATTCCGGTTTCCGGACTGAGGTGCTCGTGATCGGGTCCGGTCCCGGTGGCGCCATCACCGCGGCGTATCTGGCCGAGGCGGGCCGATCCGTCCTTTTGGTGGAGGAGGGGCCAAACCTCGCCTTGGAATCGTGCGAGCCGTTCTCGCTCGACGAGATGGTCCAAAAATATCGCAACGGCGGGCTCACGCCAGCCCTGGGGCGGGCCAAGGTGGCGTATGTCGAAGGGCGTTGTGTCGGCGGAGGCAGCGAGATCAACAGCGGGCTCTACCACCGGACGCCGGCGGAGGTGCTAGCGCGATGGGGATCTGAGTTCCAGCTTCAGGCGGCTTCGTCGGCGGAAATGGAGGCCCATTTCCAGGCGGGGGAACGGGATGTCTCGGTCTCCTATCTGCCGGGCCCGGCACCAGCAGCATCGCTGAAGCTGCACGAGGGCGCGGTGAAGCTGGGGTGGAAATCGATGGAGGTTCCCCGCTGGTTCCGGCACGAGGTGGCGGCCGACGGGACGGCCGCGCCACGGGGCGTGCGGCAGAGCATGACCAAGACGTTCGTCCCGCGGGCCTTGGCGGCGGGAGCGCGTCTGCTCGCGTCCACCCGGGTGCTGCGGCTGCGGCGCGACGGCGGCGGGTGGCTGGCCACCGGAGAACGGGCGGATGGAGTCCGCGTGGAGATCCGGGCCGAGCACGTGTTCGTCTGCGGTGGGGCCGTCCAGACACCGGCATTGCTGCGGCGTAGCGGCATCACGGAGAACATCGGGAACAGCCTTCAGCTGCATCCCACGGTCAAGATCGCGGCCGGGTTCGGAGAGGAAGTGAACAGCCGCGAAATGGGTGTTCCGGTCCATCAGGTGAAGCAGTTCTCTCCCCGACTCAGCTTTGGGTGCTCGATCAGCAGCGCCCCGTTCCTCGCCCTGGGACTCATCGACCATCCGTCGCGGGTGGAGGCGGCGGCCCACTGGCGACGGATGGCGATCTACTATGCGATGATCACGCCGGAGGGACGGGGGACCGTGCGGACACTTCCGGGGTTCCGGGATCCACTGGTCCGATACCGCCTGACCGACACGGACCTCCGGAATCTGGCCGACGGCGTCCGGAAGCTGGGAGAAGCCCTGCTGGCGGCCGAGGCCACCATTCTGTTTCCGGCGTTTGGCGGGGCGCCGGTGATCCGGAGGCAGGACGAACTCCAGCGCCTGCCCAATGTCCTGCCCGCCGCGCGTTCCAACCTGATGACCATCCACCTCTTTTCGTCCTGCCCCATGGGGGAAAACCGCCGGGTTTGCGCGGCGGACTCGTTCGGCCGGGTCTTCGGGCAGCCCAATCTTTACATCGCGGATGGCAGCCTGCTATGCACCGCCCCCGGGGTGAATCCCCAGGGCAGCATCATGGCCTTCGCCCGGCGAAACGTCCTGAAATTCCTCGGAAAATCCTAGCCGGCCGCCACCTCATCCCATCAATCGAAATGGACCTGAACACCATTACCCCGACCGTCCTCGTGACTGGAGCCGCCGGCTGGCTGGGGCTCAGCCTGGTGCAGGCGCTGGTCCGTGGCCTCGCCGATCATCCTGATCTGGCGACGCCTTTCGCAGGACGGGTCCGTTGTCTCGTGCTCCCGGGCCAGGATACTGCGGCGCTTCGCAAGATCGGCGGGGCCGTGGAGATCGTCGAAGGCGATGTGCGGAATTCCGGCGACTGCACCCGCTTCTGCTCCGGGGCCAGTGGCGGAATCCTGCTGCATGTCGCGGGCATCATCCATCCCAAGTCGGTCAAGGAGTTCTACTCGATCAACCTCGAGGGGACCAAGAACCTGTTGGCCGCCGCCCAGGAAGCCCGGCTGAAACGCGTGGTCGTGATGTCGTCGAACTCGCCGATCGGCTGCAATCCCCACCGGGACCATCTCTTCGACGAGGAGTCGCCCTACAATCCCTACATGGGCTACGGCCGGTCCAAGATGTTGATGGAGCTGGCGGTCAAGGAAGCCCAAAAGGCAGGGCAACTGGAGACGGTGATCATCCGGGCCCCGTGGTTCTACGGCCCGAACCAACCAGCGCGGCAGGCGCTTTTCTTCCAGATGATCCGGGATGGAAAGGGGCCGATCGTCGGAGATGGCCTCAATCCGCGTTCGATGGCCTACACCGACAATCTGGCCCAGGGAATCCTCCTCGCGGCCCTCGTTCCGAAGGCGAACGGGGAGATCTATTGGATCGCGGACGAGCGGCCCTACACCATGTGCGAGATCATGGACACGATCGAGCGCCTGCTTGAGACGGAGTTCGGCCAGAACTGCGCCCACAAGCGGATGAGGCTTCCCGGCATCGCGGCGGCGGTTGCCTGGGTGGTCGACAAATCGCTGCAGTCGCTCGGGCTTTACCACCAGAAGATCCACGTCCTGTCCGAGATGAACAAGACCATCGCCTGCTCGGTGGCGAAGGCGAAGCGGGAGCTTGGATTCCGTCCGACGGTATCGCTGGAGGAGGGCATGCGCCGAAGCCTGAGCTGGATGGAGGAGAACGGGCAGAAGCTCTGACCGGCGATGACCACCGACCTACCCGATATCGGATACCGCAAGGTCGGCCTGCTGTTGGCCGCCATCCTCCTCTGGAAATTTCTCCTCTTTGCCTTGGCGGGGCTGCCGCTGCCGGCGAACGACTCCTATTTCTACGACGGAGCCGTGGTCAACCATCTGCGGGGCGGGGGATACTTCAATCCGACAATCTCCCATTCGTTCCCGATTTCCGGCTCGGAGGTGTTCAGCGCGTATCCGCCGCTGCACCAGTTGGCGATGCTGGGCTGGATGCAGCTGTTCGGCGTGTCCGCGATGTCGAGCATGGGCTTCCACCAAACGCTGTTCGGTTGCTTTGCGGTCCTGGTGGTCCTGATTCTGCGGAGTCTCCAAGTCCCGTCGTGGGCGGCGCTCGTGTCGGTCGCGTTCCTGCCGGCGATCACATTCCACGACCGGCCGGACAGCATCGCAACGGTCCTCGGGACGTTCGCGATCCTTTCGTGGGTCCGCGCGAGGCAACACGCGGGAGGTCCGTCGAACATCTGGTGGTGGGCTTGCGCCGGCGCGCTGGCCCTTCTCTGCACGTCGAGCCTGCAATGCGGCCTGGTCTATCTCTTCGTTTTCACGGTCGGCCTGCTTTCCGAGCGGTGGTTGGCCGGGCGCCCGTTGCCGTTGGTCCCGATGACCGTCGCGGGCCTGATCGTCGTCGGGTTGATCGCGACCGTCCGGTTCGGTTTTCCGCACCTATGGGCCGGGTTCCAAGAGCACGCCGGCGCGACGCCCTCCATCACGGGACTTCGTGCGCCCCGGTTGTTCGAGTTGTTGAAAGTGGTCCGATCAATTCCAGGGGCACTCTTTGCCGCGATGCTGCTGGTGATCGTCTTCCGGAGCAGGGACTCCACCCGTCGGACACTCGCCCTGGCGGGCGCCTACCCGATGTTGGGGCTGGCGGCCGGGGTGGCGTTGCTGGCCTTTGGCAGCCTTCTTTTCTTCACGGCGAACTGGATCGGGGCCGCGTTGTATCTCCAGCCGCTTTTGATAGGTCTGGCCCTGGTCGCCGTCGCGGAACTCGACGGCATCGGGCGGTTCCGCCGGGCGCTGGTCGGGAGCTTTGTCTTGCTGGCCTTGATTTCAAACATCCGTGCGGTGGGGCTCACCACGTGGGGTGTGGCCTGTGCCCGGGACGTGGGCCGATCCGCAAGCCTTGCCATGGTTGACGGATGGCTCGCGGAGGCGAGGCCCGGCGAGCCGGTGATCGTTTCGTCGGCCTATCTCTACTCCGCGTCGGCCCGAAGGGAATTGAAGCTGGTGCACAGCGATTGGCTGGCCCTGATGTCTCGCGGATTGAAGGCCGAGGACATTGACCTTGGTCGAATCTCCATGATCTCGCGGGAAAAACCCCGGATGTTCGTGGTCACGCAATTCGACTATTTCCGCTTCTACCAAGGATTGGTCGAACGTGTCCGCGCGCTCCCCGGTGTCCGGGGAGTGACCGTGGAACAGACCGCACAGGTTCCCGCGCCCGACTCCTTCAAGGCCACAGAGCGGGTGGTTCAGCATGTTTCCTGGGCGCCGGTGTTGATCCGGATCGACTGGGGAGGCTAGATGCCTCCCGATTTCACGACCAACGCAGTGACAACCACACTCATCACGGGAGGCTCCGGCTACTTCGGCTCCCTTCTCCTAAAAAAATGCCTGGCCCGGGGAAACCGGTGCCGCGTCTTCGACCTCAACGACGCGGACGACCGGCCGGCCGAGGTCGAGTATCTCCGGGGAGACATCCGCGATCTCGACGCGGTCAAGGCCGCATGCGCCGGCGTTGACGTGGTCTATCACAACGTCGCGCAGGTTCCGCTGGCCAAGGACAGCCAGCTTTTCGAATCGGTGAACCGCGGAGGCACGGAAAATCTCCTGTCCGCATCGCGAGCCGCCGGGGTCCGGAAAGTGGTCTACACATCGTCCAGCGCCGTCTTCGGCGTCCCCAAGTCCAATCCCGTGACCGAAGCGACACCTCCGTCGCCCGGTGAAACGTATGGGCAGGCCAAGCTGGAAGGTGAACGACTTTGTGCCCGCTATGTTTCCGATGGACTGGACGTCTCGATCATCCGCCCGCGCACCATCCTCGGGCACGGGCGGCTGGGCATCTTCCAGATCCTCTTCGAGTGGATACGGGAAGGCTCCAACGTCCCGGTGCTCGGACGCGGGGACAACGTCTACCAGTTCGTCCATGCGGACGACCTGGCCGATGCGTGCATCCTCGCGGCGGCCCGACCCGGGGCGGAGACCTACAACTGCGGGACCGACGAGTTCGGTTCCATGCGCGACGTGTTGGAAGGGCTGTGCCGCCATGCAGGAACCGGTTCGAAGGTAAAGAGCGTGCCCATGGGGCCGGCCGTCCTGGGAATGAAGCTGACCAGCGTCCTGGGTCTCTCGCCGTTGGGTGCCTACCACGCGCTGATGTATGGCCGGTCGATGTATTTCGACATCGCGAAGGCGAAGTCCCAGCTGGGATGGAAGCCGAAGTATTCGAATCTGCAGATGTTCATCGAGAGCTACGGATGGTATCTGGCCAACCGGGAGCAGGTCTTGCGTTCCCACTCGGGAAGCCATCATCGTTCCGCGGTGAAGCAGGGCGCCCTGAAGCTCGTGAAATGGATGCTGTGAACCCCAACCTGACAGCGTGGTTGTTCGTGCTCGCCGCAGGAGTGAATTCCTGCGCGGGCAACCTCCTGCTCAAGAAGGCCCGCCTCGTCTCGAAGGATCCTGGCTTGATCGCGATGCTCCTCAATCCGTGGTTCATCGGCGGGCTGTTGTTCTACGGGATCAACGTCGTCCTCTTCGCAAAGGCTCTCGACCGGTTGCCGGTGTCCGTGGCGTATCCGGCGTTGGCAGGGTGCGGCTTCGCCCTCTTGTCCCTGGCCGCCGGTTTCTTCTTCGGCGAGCGCCTGGGCTGGAACCAGATCCTTGGAACAATGGCCATCCTCGTGGGAATTCTTCTCCTCTCCAGACAATGATTCCGGCCGCGCTGCGCCTGATCCGGCCCCAGCAATGGACCAAGAACGCCTTCTGCCTGGCAGGACTGTTCTTCAGCGGGCGATTCTTGGACTCGGGAGCCATCCTGAATGCGGCGATCGTGTTCGCGACCTTTTGCGCCGCCTCCTCCGTGGTCTACGTGGGGAACGACCTGAGGGATGTCGAAAGGGATCGGGCTCATCCCAGGAAGCGCCTGCGTCCGCTTCCCAGCGGGTCCGTATCAAAATCGGCGGCGATCATGATCATGCTGCTGCTCCTTGCGGGCGTGGTCTTCGGTGCCTTGGCGACGAACGCGAGGACGGGAGCCTGTCTCGGACTCTACCTCGCAATCAACGCGGTCTATACGCTCTCCTGGAAGCACGAGCCCATCCTCGACGTGACCTGCATCGCCTCCGGGTTCGTGTTGCGTCTGCTTGCCGGAGTTTTCGCCATCGGCGAGCTGCCGACGACATGGATCACGCTGTGCACCCTGTTCCTTGCCCTGTTCCTTGGGTTCGCAAAACGGCGGGCCGAACTGGCCGCCCAGCACAATGGCGGCGATTCCACCCAACGGCCCGTCCTTAGGCGCTACTCGATCGTCCTGCTGGACTCCCTCCTGAACAGCACCGCAACGATGGCGGTGATGAGCTATGCCCTGTTTACCGTGCTTTCGAACAAGGACTCGACCCTTGTGGCGACAGTTCCGTTCGTGGTCTACGGGGTGATGCACTACAAGTTCGTCGTCATGGCCGGGGATTCCGCCGAGGAGCCGGACCGCATGCTTCTGAACGACCGTCGGCTCCAGTTGTGCATCGCCGGCTGGCTCGTCGTCTATCTGGCGGTCGTGATGCTCAAGCCCGGTCTCTTCCGATGAGTTTCGACAAGGAAACGGCTCCGGCAAGACGAGTGGTCGCCCTGTTCGACTTCGACGGGACCATCACTCATTTCGACTCGTTCCTACCGTTCCTGCGGAGCGCGGTCGGATTCCGGCGATTCTGGGGAGGCCTGCTAGCATTGACTCCGGCCCTGGTGGGCAGCATGTCAGGCCGGGTGCCGAACTGGCGGCTCAAGGAGTATTTCCTCACACGATTTCTCAAGGGACTGACCCGGGCTGACCTCGTCCAACTATCGGATCAATTTTGTCGGAAGCGGCTGCCCGGGCTGCTCAACCCCGGGGCGATGGAGCGGGTGCGTTGGCATCGGGATCAGGGACACAGGCTGGTGCTGCTCAGCGCTTCGCCCGAGGTCTATCTGAGGCCTTGGGCAATCCCCGAAGGATTCCACGAGGTGCTCGCGACCGGTCTGGACTTAAAGGACGGAATGGTGACGGGACTTCTCCAAGGCCGGAACTGCCACGGTGAGGAAAAGGTCGAGAGAGCGAGGGCGCTGCTCGGGTCGCTTGAAGCGTATGAAAGCCATGGCTATGGCGACAGCCGGTCGGACAGACCGCTCCTGAACCTGATGTCCCACGCCTACTTCAAACCGTTCGGTGCGGACTCCTGGTCCGTGCCAAGGTTCGTGGCGTTGTTGCGATGGGGTCTGCGGCTCGTCGTCTAGAAATCCAGAGCGCTTCCAAGCATGGCCGGCTGTCGGAGGGTCGGATCGGAGGTTTTGCGTGACCGCTTTTGGACCCTGCCTCTAGTCTGGTGGCAATGAATTGGTCGTTGCTTAGATCGGCTCCTTGGATCGACACCCGGGCCGCGTTCGTCGCAAAGACGCCGCGGGGCGGGTGCCTGCTGGACATGGGATCTTCGAATGGTGAGACCCTCCGCCACATCGCGGAAATGCGGCCGGATCTCAAGTTGAGGTCGACGGACATCGAGGGAGCCCCTGAATCCTACCCGCCGGCATGTGATTTCTACCGGGGCGACATCCAGCGCGACCGCTTGCCGTGGCCGGACCAGTCGGTGGACTCGATCACCTGCATGCACCTGGTGGAGCACTTGCAGGAACTGGGCGGGCTATTCCGGGAGGCGGCACGGCTGCTGAAACCGGGTGGATCCATCTACGTGGAGACGCCGGATCCCAAGACGGTGGTGTATCCCAGCCCCAAGGGGAAAATGCTCGGCAAGTTCACGCTGAACTTCTTCGACGATCCGACCCATGTGCGGACGGTTCCGCGAAGCACGATCGCCCGGGCGGCCGAAGCGGCCGGACTGACGGTGACCGGTTCGGGAACGTCCCGTAATCTTTTGTTCGCGGCGGCATGGCCGGTTTTCGCGTTCACGCCGTCGAGCCGTCCCCGCTGAGCCATGCGCCCCAAGCTGCTGGTGATAGAACTCTGGGGGCTCGGGGATCTCGCGATCGCCTCTCCGTTCATCCGGGCGGCACAGCTGCACTACGAGGTGACGATCTTGGCCAAGGCCGTGGCCGGCGAGATCGCCCCGGCGCTTTGGCCGGGAGCCAACGTCCGTGAATGGACGGCGCCATGGACGGCGTTCAAAGGAAAATACCGGCTCTGGAACTGGCCCTGGAAGGAACTGCAGGAACTGCGGGCCTGGAGCAAGCGGGAGAATTTTTCTGCAGTCGTTTCAGCGCGGCACGATCCGCGTGACCACGTGCTGATGCGGTTTCTCGGCGTCCGGAGGCGGGTGGGTGTGCCCCGTCTGGGAAGCGGTTCGTTGTTGACGGACACCCCCCCGGCACCGGCGCGGCTTTCGCACAGGGCCGAGTGGTGGACCGCGGTGGGCAGGCCGCTGGGGATCGTGCCGACGGCTTCGTCCGGTTCGAGCCCATTTCCCCCGGGCATGAAGCGCGGCAGGATTCTGATCCATTCGGGGGCGGCCCAGCCGGTGCGGGTCTGGCCGCTGGAGCGGTATGCGGGAGTGGCGCGGGAGCTGGCGCGGATGGGATATGACGTGCGCGTGGTGTGCGACCCGGGACAGGAGGGTTTTTGGTTTTCGCAGACCGGTATCGTCGTGGTTAAACCTGCCGGGATCGGTGGGTTTCTCTCCGAATTGGAGGAGGCGATGGCGTTCGTCGGCAATGATTCCGGGCCGGGGCATTTGGCTGCCGCCGCCGGGGTGCCGACCTTCACGATCTTCGGCAACCAACTTCCGGAGTGGTTCCTGCCGGTGCATCCATTGGCCGGCCACATCCCCGGCGGAGCGTGTCCGCACAAACCGTGTTTTGATGCGTGCCGTTTTGCGGAGGCGCATTGTCTGACCGGGATTTCCTCGGATGTCGTGTTGTCTGGAATCGGTGATTTCCTGAGGCGGTTGGGGGCGAGCCCCGCGAAAACCGGCCAGTCCGTGGGTTGACGGTTCCCGTCGGAACCGTGGCGTTGAACGGGTCGCATGAGCAGGCGGCAGGAGGGCAGGGCGGGCTTTCTGCCTGCCGCAGGGAGTCTTTCGGCGCACACCGGACGGTGTGGCGTGGGGAAGAGTCCTTGTCGCTTTACGCCCAACCGAAACGCTTGGCTGACGGGGCCGGCAAGATGCCTGCCCTACCTTGAATTGCGGGTCAGGGGACCGGTCCATGCGCGGCCGCGGAGGCCGTCGACGAGGAGATGGCGGAGGAAGAGCGAGTTGTAGCGGAGGTAGCGGCCGATCAGACGGCGCGGCTCCGAGCAGAGCCTGAACAGCCATCCCAAACCGAGCCGTTGCATCCACGGCGGTTGGTCCGGCTTGAGTCCCGAATTGACGTCGAAGGCGAAACCGACGGTGAGGACGACTCCGCGCCGGAGCCGTGAGCGATAGCGGTGAACCCACTCCTGCTGCTTCGGGGTGCCGAAACCCACCCAGACAAAGTCCACATCGAGCGCGTTGATCTCGGCGATGACCCTGTCCTCGTCGGCCGGGTCCAGCCTGCCGTCAAGCGTGCACCGGCCATGATAGGCGCCGACAAAACGGACCGCGGGATTGTTCCTGAGGAACACTTCCCGGAGACGCTGGCCGCACTGCTCCGAGCCTCCGACAAGATAGTGGGAGAATTCCCCCGGAACCTGGTTCAGGAAATGCCGCATGAACGTCGGCCCGTAGACCCGGTCCCGGAGCCCGGCTCCTGCGCGGTTCAAACACCAGATGAGGGGCATGCCGTCCGGGGCCATGTAGTCGAACGCCCCGGCCGTCGTCCGGAAACCGGGGTCATGGCGGATCATGGTCACGGTCTGGGTATTGGCAAAATCAAGCGCCGTGACTCCGCCGCGGCGGGCCCATGCCTTGCAGAATTCGCCCAACTCGGAATAGGAGGTGGTCAGCAGGGGAACTCCCAAGACTTTTTGAATCTTCGGACTGGGACCATGGACTCCGGGAGAGGGAACGTCGGGAGTTGGCATAGAAGGCGAGTTCGAAAATATGGGGTTGTCTGAAAAGCTGCAATGGCATCCCTGCTTCCCGTCGTCATGGATTGGACCGCCCCGGAACCGGTTGACCCGCCGCTTTGGCTGCGCGATTAATGGCGGCAGCCATGCCTGAAGTCGACGCTCGAGAAGCACCAGCAACGGAGCGAACCCCGCCGCTCCTGTCCACCCGAGAATTGGGATGGCTAGGAACTCTCGCGTTGGTTTGGGCGGGCCTGTTCCATTTTTACGGAAACTCGACGTTTGGTTATGTGGACACGGCGAGCCTTTTTGCGTGGTTGGCCAACGCCTATGACCACTCCGAGGGGGATCAGATCGGTTTTCTGGTGCCCTTCGCGATCTTGGGTGTCCTTTGGATGCGACGGGACGAGCTCGCGCTGGTTGGGCGCCGGCCTTGGCTCCCGGCTTTGGGATTGGTGTTCCTGGCAGCGGCGATGCACGTCGTCGGATTCGTGGTCCAGCAGCCACGGGTGTCGGCGGTGGGCTTTGCACTGGGGCTGTTTGCCATCACCGGAGTGGTGCTGGGATGGAGGTGGATGAAGGCGACGGTGTTCCCGATGTTCCTGCTCGGGTTCTGCGTGCCCCTCGGACAGATGGGAGATGCGATCACGTTTCCTCTGAGAATGGTGGTCACCACGCTGGCCGTGGGCTTCTGCAAAATCGCCCTTGGGCTCGGGGTGCTGCAGAACGGAAGTATGATCTATGACGCGACGGGTGCCTACCAGTATGACGTAGCCCCGGCGTGCAGCGGGATCCGGAGTCTGACGGCCTTGGGGTGCCTGATCACGGTGTTCGCCTTCATCCGCTTCAAAACGATTTGGAGGAGGGCCGTTTTGATCGGGCTGGTGATTCCTTTGGCCGTGTTGGGGAACACCGTCCGCATCATTTCGGTCATCGTCACCGGCGAAGTGGCGGGGCAGGCGGCGGGAGCCGCGATCGAACAGAAGCTGGGATTCGTGACCTTCCTGGTGGCTTTGGCCGGCGTGCTGGCCGCAGCGAAGTGGCTGGAGAAAGGAGAGGATGCCAAAACGGCTGCGGCCGCACCGCCGCGGGTTGCCGACTCAACCCCGGTGATCTCGTCCCGTCCGCTCGTGGTCGGGGGGGTGGTGTCGATGACCGTTTTCTTATCGGCTGCCGGATTTCTGGCCAACTGGTCTAAAATCCAAACGCTGGGTCTGCCCGGAGTCCGGATTTCAACGGAGCCGATTTATTCGGCCGTTAGCCAAACCGGCCAGGCTGGAGCCCGGGAAATCGCGGGAACCAATTCCATTTTCCTCCCTGCGGTTCTTCCCGGGATCGTTTCCAGCCCGATCGATCTCAGTCCCTCGGTCTGGATGACGCTTCCGCGGGACACGACCTACGGCCAGCGGCTCTACCGCATGCCCGACGGGTTCCAGATCCAAAAGACCGTGGTGCTGATGGGATCGGACCGGACGAGCATCCACAAACCGGAGTTCTGCCTCGCGGGCCAGGGGTTCGCCATCGTCGACAGCCGGGCCATCTCGATCCCCATGTCGGAGCCGATGGACTACGCTCTTCCTGCGATGAAGATGACCGTCAGGGCGGAGCGCCGAAACGCTGCGGGAGAGGTTCAAGCCGTGGAAGGCGTCTATTTGTTCTGGTTCGTGGCGGACGGGAAGATCGCGGCGCGACACGAGACCCGGATGGCCTGGATGGCCAAAGAGCTTCTGACCACGGGAACACTCCAGCGCTGGGCCTATGTGAGCTGCTTTGCGGTGTGTCCTCCTGGCAAGACCGATGAAGCCACCGAACGGATCGTCAAACTGATCCAGAAATCGGCGCCGCAGTATCAAACGACGCCGGCAGTAGGGAAGCCGTTCCAAGTCGAGAATGTGCCTCCCGGTGTCGCCGACGCCAGATGACGGGGCGGTTGGAGCGTATCGCTCCGTTTAAGTTTGTTTGGTGTTGAGGGATCCGATGAGCGGGGGCTATTACCTCGTTTGGCGGAATTGGCCGCGACACAATGCTCAAACGAACCATCGAGCTACGGACGCAAGTCGGGAAACTGCTGGATGCTGGTCTTTTTGGATTGGCGTTCTGGTTGGCCCATTTGGTCCGATCGAACTTGGATACAGTCTATTCCCTTGATTCCGCCGCGATTCCTCCTTTTTCCGGACACTTTTGGCTCTATGCCTTTATCCTCCCGGCCACTCCGATCGTGCTCGAGGTCCAGGGGTTCTATTTGCACTCGGGCGGGGTATCGATCATGCGGCGGCTTTGGCAGGCCCTGAAGTCCTGCTTGATCCTGTCGGTGGGTGCGATGGCATTGGTCTTCATTTTCAAGGAGCAGAACAACATCGGGCGATCCGTCATCGTGATCTTCGGTTTTTTCGGCTTTGGAGCATTGGCCGTCAAAGAGCTGATCCTCCACTTCTGGGGCAAGGGAAAGTTCGGCCGGAATGTGGTGCGGCACCGGTATCTCCTGATCGGCTCGCCCGGAGACACGGGCAGGTTGAAGAGCGATTTCGAGCGCCATATCGGGCAGGACGTCGAGCAGGTCCATGAGCTTGATGTGAATGCGGCGCCCGCATCGGAGATCGTCCGGGTGCTGCACGAACATTTCATCAACGGGGTGGTCCTCTGTGCGGCCCACACCTACTTCGGGCAGGTGGAACAGGTGATCCAGGTCTGCGAGTTGGAAGGGGTGGAAGCCTGGCTGGTGGCGGACTTCTTCAAGACACAGGTGTCGCGCACGACGGTAGATGATCTTTTCGGGCGGCCGGTGCTGGTGTTCCGTTCCGCGCCGGATTCCACATGGCAGATGATGGCGAAGCAGGTGGTCGATTTTGTCGGGGCTGGCGCTCTCTTGTTTGTTCTGGCGATCCCGTTGCTGATCGTCGCGCTGGTCGTGAAGCTGACTTCGGCCGGGCCGGTCTTGTTCCGTCAGGCCCGCAGTGGGCTGAACGGGCGGCCCTTCACGATGTATAAGTTCCGCTCGATGGTGTCCAACGCGGAGCAGCTCAAACACGAGTTGGCCGCCATGAACGAGATGTCCGGGCCGGTGTTCAAGGTGACGAACGATCCGCGGGTGACGCCGGTCGGGAAGTTCCTGCGGAAGACGAGCCTCGACGAGTTTCCCCAGCTGTTCAACGTGATCAAGGGAGAGATGAGCCTGGTCGGTCCAAGGCCGCTTCCGGTGGACGAAACCAAACGGTTTGACGACATCGCGCATCGACGGCGGTTGAGCGTGAAGCCCGGTCTGACGTGCCTCTGGCAGATCAGCGGCCGGAACGAGGTGAAGAGCTTCGACGACTGGGTCCGGCTGGATCTCGAATACATCGACAACTGGACGATCTGGCTCGACATCAAAATCCTCTGCCAGACGATTCCGGTCGTGTTGCTGCGCAAAGGCGCGAAGTAGGTCTCCGAAACATCACCTTAAAACCGTATGGCCAAGAAAAAGTCCGCTGCAAAGTCCGTCGCTCCGATTTCCGTGGTTACCGGCGGAGCCGGCTTCCTTGGATCCCACCTGACCGACCTGCTCCTCTCCAAGGGGCATCAGGTCATCGCGATCGACAACCTGGTGACGGGATCGACGGACAACATCGCCCATCTGGCCGGGAATCCGGCGTTCCGATTCATCCACCAGGATGTGACGGAGTTTCTCTTTCTTGAGGGGCCGGTCGACTACGTCTGGCACTTCGCGTCGCCGGCGAGTCCGATCGACTATCTGGAATTGCCGATCCAAACCCTGAAGGTGGGCTCGCTCGGAACGCACAAGGCGCTTGGTTTGGCGCGGAACAAGGGCGCGCGATTCCTGCTGACGAGCACGAGCGAGATCTACGGCGATCCGTTGGAACATCCCCAGACGGAATCCTACTGGGGCAACGTCAACATCATCGGACCCCGTGGCTGTTACGACGAGTCCAAACGGTTCGCCGAAGCCATCACCATGGCCTACAACCGGCAGCACGGGATCGAGACCCGGATTGTCCGCATCTTCAACACCTACGGCCCGCGCATGCGGTTGAACGACGGCCGGGTGGTGCCGGCGTTCATCGGGCAGGCGCTGGAAAACAAGCCGATCACGGTGTTCGGGGACGGCAAGCAGACCCGCAGCTTCTGCTACGTCAGCGACCTCATCGAGGGGATCTATCGGCTGATGATGAGCGACTATTCGTTGCCCGTGAACATCGGGAACCCCAATGAAATGACGATGCTCGAGTTCGCGCGTGAGATCATCGGGGCGACCCGGTCCAAGAGTAGACTGGTCCACCGCCCGTTGCCGCAGGACGATCCGAAACAGCGTCGGCCGGACATCGGTCTGGCCGAAAAACTTCTCGGTTGGAAACCGGTGGTTCCGCTGAAGGATGGCCTCGAGACCACGATCAAGTATTTTCGTGGCCGGAGCTGATTTTGTGCAGATGCGGGCGGTTTAGAAGCGGGCCGGGGTGATTGCCATTGACCCATGAAACGAATTCCAGTAACCAACGCGGACCTCCGAGAAGTCCCGCCCCTAAGCGGTGACTTGACGTGGGCCGTTGTCGAAAAAACCTGAACAACCATGAGCGCTAAATCATTTCTGGCGGCGGATCTCGGAGCGGGAACGCTCAAGATCGCCGAGTTCGAAAAGAACGACGCCGGCGCGTTGCGTCTGGTCGGGTTTGCGACCAAGTCCCTAGGCTTGGAAGGGTCCCAAGAGTCGACTCGTGAAGTTGTGGTTCAGAAGGCGCTGCAGGAATTGCTTCCCCAGTTCGGCTCGAAAGACATCAGCGTCTGCGCCCCCGGCTTCCATGTATTTTCCAAGTTCATCAAGCTGCCGCCGGTCGATTCCTCCAAGGTCGCCCAGATCGTGACCTACGAGGCGCAGCAAAACGTCCCTTTCCCGTTGGAAGAAGTAGTCTGGGACTACCAGATCCTCGGAGCTGCGGCGTCGGGCGAATTGGAAGTCCTTCTCGTGGCGATCAAGAACGAGATCGTCGACGGCCTTTTCAAGGTGGCTGGTGCGGCCGGGCTCAAAGTTGGGCTGGTCGACGTTTCTTCCGCCGCGCTGTGCAATTCATTCCGCTTCAGCTATGGCGATCTTGAGGGGTGCACGATGCTTTTGGACATCGGGGCCAAGACCAGCAATCTGCTGTTCTTCGAGAAGGGCAAGATTTACAGCCGCAGCATCAATATTGGCGCCAACTCGATCACCCAGGACTTCGCCACCGAATCGAAACTGCCCTTTGGTGAGGCTGAACGGATCAAGGTCGAAGAAGGTTTCGTCAGTCTGGGTGGTGCCTATGAGGAGCCGGAGAATCCCCACCAGGCGGCTATTTCCAAGATCTCCCGCCAGATTCTGACCCGCCTGCACATCCAGGTGAACCAGACCATCCAGTTCTACCGCGGGCAGCAGGGTGGCTCGGTGCCGCAGCGGCTTTACCTTTGCGGTGGTGGCTCGGTAATGACCTACACCCAGCAGTTCTTCGAAGAAAAGCTCAGCATTCCTGTCGAGTATTTCAATCCGTTCCGCGGAGTGGAGTTATCGCCGTCGATCGATGTCGAGGCGTTGCAGGGCGTGGCGCACCACTTCGGCGAGACCGTCGGTGTGGCCCTTCGCAGCGTGGCGCATTGCCCGGTCGAGTTGAACCTGACGCCCAAGGGCTCGATCAAGAAGCAGGAGCTTTCAAAAAAGACGCCCTACTTCGTGGCGTCGGCGGTCAGTCTGATTGTCGCGATTTTTGCGATCGGTCTATTTTATGGCCAAATGGGAACCGCCACGCAGGCGAAGGTCGATGCCATCACGGCCGAGATCGCGCCGTTGGATCAGTCCAAAAAGACCATCACCCAGTTGAGCGGCCAGATCGCCCAATCCAAGAAGGACATCGATGCTCTGGTCAAGGTGGTCGACGAACGGTTTTGGTGGGTGGGTGTCCTCAACGAGTTGAATTCTGTTCTCAGTCAGGTCGAAGCCACTGCCAAGGCTCGAGTTTCTTCCGATGTGGGCGTCTGGATTGAATCGTTCAACCCCATGGTTCCGGGAAATTACTCCATTGGTGACGAAACGAGTGCCGAGGATGAGCTGGCGGGCATGGATGCCGCTTATAAGGAACGTTATGGCAAGGCATTGCAGGCGCTCTTGAAGGATAAGAAGGATGTGGTTTCCGGCAACGATCTTGAACGGATCCAGTGTGTCTTCCGGGCGGTCAACCTTCACAAGGTTGGGTTGAGCGCGAACACCGACCTTCTGTTTGCGCTCAAGGACGCCTTCGTGGCCAGCCCGGTTTTTGGAGCGGGCGCCGTGCTTGGCAATGAGCCTGTGTTCGAGGCCGGAAAAGCAGAAGGGTCGTTAACATTTTCCATCAATATGGTCCTCAAGCTGAAGCGGCCATTGAAGTTCTGATATGGAGTGGGTCAAAAAAAATCCTGTTGTCGTTGCTGGAGCCTCCGTGGCGGTCGTTTTGCTGGGGTTGGCCATTTGGTTTCTGGTCGCGAAAATGTCCGCGAGTTCGGAATTCGGCGTGGCGCTGATGGGATCCCGGGATGTGCGCTCGAGCCTATGGCAGGTGAAACCGTATCCGAGCGATGAGAATATCGGCGCGATCAAGAAGGATCAGGAGAGGGTCAAGAAGTTCATGGCCAGCCTGCAGACGGTAATTCCCCAAATGCCGGCGCCCTACAACTTGGATGACCGCGGGCTGAAGATTCTTCTCGAGCAGACGATTGCAGACCTCCATCTGGCGGCCACGAACTCAAAAACGGCGATCGTCCAGGCCAATTACTCGTTCGGGTTCCAGGCACTTCGCAAAAAACTGACTTTCAAGACCAACACGTATGAGATCATTGCCCTGCAGTTGGAGGACGTGAAGTCGCTGCTGGGGATCCTGTTTGTCGCCAAGATCAACGCGCTTGAGGGAATTAAGCGCAGTTCACTGACTCAAGACGACGATTCAGGCGGCGCCGACTACCTTCAACTCAATCCGCTAACGAACCAGTTTTCCATAATCACTCCCTACGAAATCCAGTTCCGATGTTTCGGCTCCGAATTGGAAGCAGTGGTTCAAGGCTTGGTGGGGGCTTCAAATTGCATCGTCATCAAGAACATCAATGTCGGACAATCCCGCAATCCTCCCCCCAGCAGTGAAGTGATCGATATTCTCCAGCAGGCTGCAAAATCGGGCTCCATTTCCATCGGTGCAGCCCAAATCAATGCGGCAACCAAGCCTGTTGAAGCGGCCGACAGGTATGCGATTCCCCGGTTTACACCCCGAGGAGGAGGTCAGGTCGCCTCTGCGCTCGTCGACACGAACAAGCCGGTAACGGTGCTCTCCGAGAGGCCGCTCCGGGTGACCGTTCTCCTTGATATTGTTCGAACCCTGCGACCTTCGAAATGATCATGGATTTCTTAAAGAAGCATTACGAGAAGATCACCCTCGGTGCGATTCTCCTCGGATTGGCGATTGTTGCCGTGATTCTGGTTTCCGGAGACGCTTCGGGTGGATCCCAATCCGGAGAACAGGTCGCTCCGCCAAAAACCGCCTACCAACCTCTGAACCTGACCACCCAGGAGATGGCGGTTGCCAGGCTCAAAGCGCCTCCCAAGCTTAAAATTCTAGGCGACAACCTGACCTTCAACCCCGTTCTCTGGGTCACGTTGCCCGGAGGACAGCTCCGGAAGATTTCCCCCGGCGAGCGAGGCCCAGAGGCTTTGAAAATCCAAAAGGTCACGGAGATTCCTTTTTCCATCGAATACATTCGAGTGGCGGCCTCCAGCTACCAATTCGCGATTACGACCAATGTTGCCGGAAATGGTAAGATCGAGAAGGCGGACCGCTATGTCCCCAATCGGATCAACGAAAAGCCGCCCGGATCGTTCTTCGTTCTTAAAGAGATCAAAGGCAAGGCCGAGGACCCTGACGGCTTCGTCCTCGAACTCAACGACACAAAACAAAAGATCACCGTGTCGAAAGGATTGCCGTATCGGCTAGTTCGGGAATACTCCGTTGAACTCCGTTATGAACCCGAGAACAAAACCTTCCGCGATCAACGGGAAGGCGGAATTCTCCTGTTTGAAAACGACGCCTACAAGATCGTTTCCATCAACTCTACTTTCATTAGGTTCCAGTCACTCCTCACTGGTCGACAGACTACAGTCCAGTTCCCTCCCTCTCCTTTGCCCCGTTGATTGATATGCGTCGCAACCCCAAAATCCGGTCTATGTCCAAAATCCTTGCCGCGGCCCTCGCCGCGATGATGTTCCAGACGCCTGCGCCCGTCCTCGGGCAAAGCCAAGGCGGAGGCACTGCTGTCGAGGAAGCTGTTCGTCGTCAAGAGGCGGCGAAGCTGCTGAAAATCAAATTGGCCGAGGCCAAGGCCGCCGAAAGGAAGGGCCAGATTCTTGAAGCCTCGCGCCTTTATCAGGATGGCGTCGTTCAACTTGGCAAACTTGGTGGCCAAACCGCAGGGATCGAAACCGAGCGCGCCGAGCTGCTCAAAGGATTTTCAGCGGTCTGTCTCACCCTGTCGAAAGCGGAAGAGAAACGCGGGAACACGCTGGCGGCGCGTGAGCAACTGAGCCGTGCGCTGGCCGTCGATCCTCTCAATCCCGCTTTGCTGGAGCAGAAGCGCCGCATCGATCAGGTGATTGAGGCGAGCAAGGGCCGCGTTCCAAGCAGCGAGATTTTGGCGCGTGGGCCAAAAATTGCCGAAGAGAAAACCGACCTTTCCACCATGGTTCAGAACGCCAAGTGGCTTTTGGAAGCCGACAAGATCGACGAGGCGGAGGCAATCCTTAACAAGGTCCTGGAAACGGATCCGGCCAATGCGGGGGCCAACTACCATTTGACCCTCGTAAAACAGGCCCGCTATGAGCAGGCGGCTCGGAAGCGAGACCAGATGGCGACCAAGTCGATCATCGAGATCGAGAACACTTGGACTCCGCGGTCCAAAGGACAAGACCTTCCAATTCCGAACCCGATGGCCCGGACCAACTTGGTCTATACTTCCGCAGGACGTCAGAAGCTGCTGCAAAAGCTTGAAAAAATCCGGATCGATGAGGTGAGCTACGATGGCCTCCCGTTATCCACGGTCCTGAGCGCCCTCCGCGACGAGTCTGAAAAACGGGACCCGGATCGCGAAGGGGTGAATTTCCTGCTTCGCTCCCAGCCGGACGCGTTGTTGCTTCCGCCGGCAGTTCCGCAAGGCGGCGGCGGTGGTCTTTCCGGAAATGCAGCTCCGTCCCCAGCACTCGCCGGCGATCCTGCGGCCAATGCCCCGCTTCCCTCGGTTGATGTCAATTCGATCAGCATTCGCATCACCCCCTCTTTGCGGAAATTGTCCCTCAAACAGGTGCTCGATGCGATCGTTCAAGTCAGTGACCAGCCGATAACGTATCGAGTCGATGATTACGCCGTGGTCTTCCAGCCGAAACCTCCGGCTTCGCAACAGTTGATCACTCGCCAGTTCAGGGTTGATCCGAACACGTTCGTTCAGGGTCTTCAGGGTGTCTTTGGCCTCTCGCTATCCAGCTTGGTTGGAAGTTCCCAAAGCGGTGGCGGTGGCGGTGGTGGCGGCGGTGGTGGTGGTGGTGGTGGTGGCCAGAGCCAGAACAGCGTCTCATTCATCATCCCCTCGGTGACTCCTTCATCCACCATCGTGAGTGGTGGCGGTGGTGGTGGTGGCGGCGGCGGCGGTGGCGGTGGCGGTGGAGGGCTAGGCGGTGGCGGTGGCGGTGGAATCGGTGGTGGCCAGGGCGGTCAAGCCAACGCCAACAATCCCGGTGTCGGGCAAGCACCGATCGCGTATGTCACCTCCCAGTTGAGCACTCGGGATATGAACGACATGGTGCGTCTCTACTTCGAGGCTGC
>CANJSG010000037.1 GCA_947476875.1 Verrucomicrobiota bacterium
CCGAGGTAGTCGCTGTAGTCCAGATTGGCGACGAGGAGCTGGAAGCCCTCGCCCGCGTGCGCCCGGGGCGGCGGGATGTGCTTCACGATCGCGTCGAAGAGAGGCTCCATCGTGCCGGAGACGTGGTCGAGCTCGGCCTTGGCGTAGCCCTGCTTGGCGGAACAGTAGATGAAGGGGAAGTCGAGCTGCTCGTCCGTCGCATTGAGCGACATGAAGAGTTCGAACACCTGGTCGAGCACCTTTTTCGGGGTGGCGTTGTCGCGGTCGATCTTGTTGATGACGACGATTGGCTTGGCACCCGCCTCGAGCGCCTTGCGCAGCACGAACCGGGTCTGCGCCTGCGGACCGTCGGTGGAGTCCACGACCAGCAGCACGCCGTCGATCATGTTCATGATGCGCTCCACCTCGCCGCCGAAATCGGCGTGTCCGGGAGTGTCGACGATGTTGATGTGGTAGTTCTTGTATTTGAAGGCCGCGTTCTTCGCGCGGATGGTGATGCCCTTTTCCTTCTCGAGGTCCATCGAGTCCATGAGGCGTTCCTCGGATGACTCGTGCTGGTTGGCGCGGAAGGTTCCCGACTGTTTGAGTAGGCAATCGACCAACGTCGTCTTGCCGTGATCGACGTGTGCGATGATCGCGATGTTGCGGATATGCTGCATAAAAGCTGGATTGTATCTTTCCCCGGTCCGAACCGGGAGCGGCGGAGTGTGCCAGCGAAACGCCGGAGGGCAAGCCCCTTGGCGAGGCTGTTTTTGAACATTCTGGTGACGGGGCAGAAAAAGAACCCGTCCCGCGCCGCCGAACAGAGGGGAAATCGGTGCAAAATCCAGGTGCAATTTCTTCCCCAAACCCAGGTCTTGGACCGTTGGATGGCGGCCCAAGGCTGGAAGCTCCTGCCCACGCCCGGCAGCAAACGCTTGAAGGGTCGCACGCCGAGGAGGTGCTTCACGAAGCGCCTGTCGAGGAGTGGGAATGCCCGGACGGAGGCGAACGACGGATTGATTCGAGGCCTTGCGGGGGCGTCTTCGACTTCAATGGGATCCGCGTTGGGGGTGTGGTGGATTCGTTCATCCTACTCGCCCGAGAGGATCAACATCCCGGCATGGCCCCTTGGTTGAAGCGTAAAAGTGCGCAAGGAAGTGTCCGAGACCCTCAACAAAACCGAAGCGTCCATCAGGAAAGCCGAAGGCGCAGCAAATGGAACGTGCTGGATGCGACCATGGTTTCAAAGACGAAGTGAGCCGGATCGGTCGAATCTTCCTGCTGCCCGTCGTCGCTGTTTTTCTTTTGCTCACGGGATGCAGCAACCCGGTAAGCCCAGGAGACAAGTCCGATTGGCGCTGGCAGCAGGGCCCCCTGAATACCGGTCGCCCTATCCGCCCGAGAACTGAATGGCCCGCGCCAGCCCGTCACCACGGTTTGCGGGCGTTCAGCTCCTTCACGATCGCGCGTTTGAGGGCGAGCGTGTCGACTGATCCCATTTCCTTGTAGACCACTTTGCCCTCGGGCGAGATCAGGAGCGTGTAGGGAACGGGGCCGGCCCACTCGGGATCGAAGGCGTTGATCAGCGGATCGCGGTCGTCGGACGCAAAGATCAGGTTGCGATTCGAAGCCTGCTGCTTCTGGAGGAACTTCAGGACGTCCTTCTCTTCGTCCGGCCGGTTCATCGCCACGGCCACGAACTCGAAGTCACGGCCACGATACATGCGGTTGAGGGTGACGAGTTCGTCGAACTCGGCGACGCACGGCGCGCACCATGTGGCCCAGACGTTCACGAGCCGCAGCTTGCCGCTCTCGTTCTTGCGGAGCGCTTTCAGGGTGCCGGCGTCGGCCTTGGAGATCGTGACAGGCTCGGTCGCGAGCTTGTCCATGTAGCGTTTTACCGTTTCGGCTTTGCCCGCCCATTTGACGGAACAACCGATGACCTTAGTGCTCGTAACCGGGGGTTCCTTGTCGGCCAGGAGCGCGTCGATCACGTTGCGGGCGTCTTGGACTTTGACCGACTGGATCCGTTCGGAGTCGTCGATACGGCCCTGATATCGGAGCTTCCGTTCGGCATCGAAGATGAAGATGTGCGGCGTCGCGACGGGTCCGTAGCTGCGCGAGACCGCTTCGGTGTCTCCGTCGTAGAGGTAGGGGAAGTTGAAGCCGGCATCTTTCGCGCGGAGTTTCATCTCCGGAAACGAGTCTCCAAAATCGGTATACCCCAGCTCGTTCGGAGTGACGGATTTCGGGTCGTTCGGGGAAATGGCGATCACGGATACACCCTTGCCTTTGTAGTCGGCTGTGAGCTGCTTGATCCGCCCTTCGTAATATTGCGCGGACGGGCAGTGGTTGCAGGTGAAGACGATGGCCAAAACCTTCGAAGCAGCGAAATCCTTCAGGGAATAGTTGCGGTCATCCACGCCCGGCAAGGTGAAGTCGGGCGCTTTTGAACCGATGGCCAGAGTGGGTGGTTGATCGGCCGCGCGGACAGCCACGGTTAAGACCAAAGCGGCGGCGATGGAGGAAAACAGGTGCTTCATGGGAAGACGCTAGGGAACAGGACGGTTGCGGCAAGCGGCTATTTTCCGTTTCCGAACGCCCAAAGATTCTTGGCTCCGCGCAGGTAGAACACGCCGTCGACGATCGCCGGCGTCGCCATGGCCTGCTCGCCGATGGGATTGGTTGCGACGACCTTCGGATCGTCTTTGGCCGTGACCACAATCACGGTCCCGCTTTGCGAGGTGAAGTAGACATGGTTGCCGGCGGCCACTCCGGAGGCGTAGAAATCGCCGGTCACACCAACCCGCTCGTCCTGGATGATGGGCTTGCCGGTGGCGGCCTCGTAGCACGACAGCAGGCCGCCGTTCTTCATGGTGAACAGGCGTCCGGCACTGAAAACAGGCGACGAGACATAGGGCAGGCTGCGGGTAACGCGCCACGCGAGGTGGGTTTTCGTGATGTCGCCATGGCCCCCCGGGCGGATTGCGATGACGGCGTTGCCGGCGCGGGCGAACATCTGCCGCATTTCCTCCCATTCCTCGCCGGTGACCATGTTGTCCTTGTCCAAGTCCATCTGGGAAAAACGATCGCGAACCGGGCCCGCTGGAATCTCTTGTTGGGTCAGCTTGCCGTCCTTGTTCCGGTCGTTCACCGCCGCAAATTCGGCGAACGGCTCCATGGCCACGCGGCTGTCTTCATCGCCGCCGATGTTCCAAGAGGAGGCGAATAGCAGGCCGTCGCCCGAAGTTGGCGATGCCGTGGCGACCCGCGAGGTGCCGGAGACCGTCCAGTTTTCCGAACCGTCCCTGGGATCGTAGGATTTCAACCAGATTGATCCGGGCACGATGAGTTCCTCGCGGCCATCGTGTTGCCAGACAAACGGCGTGGCGAAGCTACGTCGGAAAGCCGGGCGCTCGACCCGCCAAACCGTCTTTCCATCGGCCGGATTCACCGCGAGCAGGAACGAGCCTGTATCCTGGTCGCAGATCTGGATCAGGTTTCCTCCGGCCAGGACCGGCGATCCGCCAGACCCAAACTCGACCACCGGGGCCGGCAGGGATTTCCGCCAGAGTTCTTTGCCCGAGAAATCGTAGGCGAGGAGGCCGAATGATCCGAAGTAGACATAGAGCCGTTTGCCATCGGCCACCGCTGTGGATGAGGCCGGGCTGCCGATGCGGTGGGTCTTTTCGATTGGCACCGTTGGGGTCGGCACACTCCAGAGGACGACGCCGGATTTCCGGTCGAGACAAAGCGTTTCGAGCGAAGATCCTGGATTCGCCGTCAGAAACAGGCGATCACCCCAGATCACCGGAGATGAATTTCCTGCGGGAACTTCCGCCTTCCAAAGCAGGTTGGAGCCTGGTCCGAAATGGATCGGCGCGGGCCCTTCAGATCTCCCGAAACCGCCTTCGCCGCGGAACTGGGGCCAGTTCGCGGCAGTGGTTGTCAGCGTTGCTGCCAGCGAGATGAAGAGGGGAAGGCGCACGGCCAGAGCTAAAGGGTTCGGGGGATGGTGGTCACGCCCGTTTGCGCATATGAGCGACAATGGATGGCAAGGGAACGACAAGAAGGTGCCTTGCGTCCGGGTCCCGGCTGAAAGAACTTCTGAACCTAGTGAAGCCCCCGCCGTCAGCCTGCAAAGAAGCCGAAGACTGTCCCCATGGGGAAGTCTGCCCGCTTTCCAAGGTCTCGGCCGGCACTTCCGTCCAAGTGAAGCGCCTTTCCGCGCCGCCGGAGACCTCCAAAAGACTGCGCGAGATGGGATTCACCGAGGATCAGACCATCCGGCTGGTCAGCCAGCAGGCGAGCGTCATCTGCCAAGTGTGCAACGCCCGGCTCGGGATTTCGAAGGAACTGGCAGAACAGATCTGGGTGCAGCCGATGGGCCGGAGGGTGGCGTAAGATGCCCGGAGCGTCGCAACCGCTGACCGACCTTGCCGCGGGTTCAAAGGCCGTGGTCGCCGCGCTCAAAGTGGCCCCGGAGCACAAGCCCCGGTTGATGGAGATGGGTATTCTCGTTGGAACCGTTGTCGAGTTGGTCCGGTTCGCGCCGATGGGTGATCCGGTCGAGATCAAGGTCCGGGGATACCACCTTTCCCTGAGGAGATCCGATGCGGCATTGGTGTTCGTGAAACCCTCGTAAATGGAAACCGCCGGACCCCGTCGATCAGCCACAGCATGAGTTCCCCCACTCCAAGTCCTGACGGGATGTCCGAGATCAAGGCGGGATCGGTTCCCTACGTCGCCCTGACCGGTAATCCGAACAGCGGCAAGACGACCGTTTTTAACGCGCTCACCGGCCTCCGTGCCCGGGTCGGGAACTACGCCGGCGTCACGGTCGAACGCAAAGAAGGCCGGTTGATTTGGGAAAAGGGCGACTCCGCCGTTTCGCCCACCCGCGACACGCCCGTCATCATCCTCGATCTCCCCGGAACCTACAGCCTCAGCCCGCAGTCGATCGACGAACAGGTTTCCCGCGACATCCTTTTCCATCGGGTTGCCGAAGTGCCCGCGCCGTCGCTCGTGGTCATCGTGCTCGACGGCTCGAATCTCCAGCGCAACCTCTACTACGCCACGCAGGTGATCGAGCTGGGATATCCCACGCTCGTTGCCTTGAACATGATGGACGTGGCCCGGAACAACGGCCACGAGATCAACCCCGAGGAGCTCTCGCAGGCGTTGGGTGTGCCGGTCGTTCCGCTGGTGGCCAACGAGGGGCAGGGGATGCCTGAGCTGCGGCGGCGTATTCGCGACATGGCGACGCGGGGGACCAAACGCACCCTGCCGCGCACCTTCTGCGAACTGCCGATTCCGTTTGGCGTCGAGATCGAGGCCGTCTCCGCCTTGCTTCGAAAGAACACGCCGCAGCGCCAGACTTCGGCCGATGCCGAGGCGTTGTTGCTGCTCAGCGATGAGAAGGTCCTCTCCAAGAACACGGCCCACTACGGGGCGGATCTCGAGAAAGTCGTTCTCCAAGCCCGACAACGCTTGGAAGCCGCCGCGGTCGAGTGGCGCAGCGTCGCCATCGAAGCGCGCTATGCCCGGGTCGCGGCCATCGACCAGGCCGTGACGACGTGGGTCGATCCGAACAGGGAATCCTTCAGCGACAAAGCCGACCGCATCGTCACTCACAAGTGGTGGGGCTCGTTGATCTTCGTCGCGATCATGTTCCTCATGTTCGAGGGCATCTTCTGGTTTGCCGGCTACCCGATGGACTGGATCAACGCCGGAGTTGCCTGGCTGGCCGACAAGGTTTCGTCGTCGATGCCGCCCGGTGACCTGAACAGTTTGCTGACTTCGGGAGTGATCAAGGGCGTGGGTGCCGTGGTCGTTTTCCTGCCGCAGATCTGCCTGCTCTTCCTCTTCATTGCGCTGCTGGAAGACAGCGGCTACATGGCCCGGGCCGCGTTCCTCATGGACCGGTTGATGAGTCGGGTCGGGCTCCATGGAAAGAGCTTCATCCCCATGCTGAGCTCCTTCGCCTGCGCCATTCCCGGCATCATGGCGACCCGGACGATCGAGAGCCCGAAGGACCGTCTGGCGACGATTCTGGTCGCGCCGCTGATGAGCTGCTCGGCGCGACTTCCGGTCTACACGCTGCTGATCGGCGTCTGCATTCCTGCGATCAACGTCTTGGGCATCTTCGGTCTCCAAGGGCTGACAATGCTGTCCATGTATCTGCTCGGCATCGTCGGCGCGATGGCCATGGCGTGGCTGTTCAAGGCCACGCTGCTCAAGGGCGAGCCGCCGATGTTGATCCTCGAGCTGCCTCCCTACAAACGGCCCGTGCCAAAGGTCATCCTGCGACACATGTGGGATCGCTCGAGGATGTTCATCAAGCGTGCGGGAACGGTCATCCTCGGTATCAACATCCTGCTCTGGTTTTTAGCAACTTATCCCAAGAGTCCGGAGATCAGCGCGAAGTTCGAATCGGATCGAAGCGTGGCCGCGGCCACGGTCTTCCCGGCGCTGCAAGGGGCGGCGATGGACAAGGCTTTGGCGGACTTGCAGGCAAAGTTCGCCCAGCCGCAGGTCGTCACGAACTCGGCGGAGGCCGCCCTGCTTGGGATGTTCGGCGGGATGGAGAAGCAGAAACAGGGCGAGATGCTTCGCCACAGCTTCGCCGGCCGGATGGGCTTGCTCCTCGAGCCGTTGATCAAGCCCCTTGGTTTCGACTGGAAGATCGGTATCGGCATCATCGGATCGTTCGCGGCCCGCGAGGTCTTCGTCAGCACCATGTCGACCGTCTACAACCTCGGCGAGAGCGACGAAGTGACCAAGGATTTGGAGGACACGTTGCGCGACCAGAAGCGGGAGGACGGTTCGACACTCTACACGCCGTTGCTCGGGGTGACGCTCATGGTCTTCTACGTCTTCGCCCTGCAATGCGTCAGCACCGTGGCGGTCGTCCGCCGCGAGACCAACTCGTGGAAGTGGCCGATCTTCCAATGGGCCTACATGCTCGTTTTGGCTTGGGGACTGGCCTTCGTCACCTTCCAGGGCGGCAAGTTGCTGGGCCTCCAGTAGGTTTGGAAGCCATTCGCGGAAGGGTATTCCAAAATTATCTCGTCGAAGTTCATACAAATTCCACGTCGGCGGTGTCTCTCTGGGTGACGTGGCTGACGAAATCCCACAGGACGGATGGTGCGAGAGGCTCTTCGCCGCCAAGGCGGCCGGGCTGATCCTCTATGGCCGGGCGCTGGGATTGAGCCATTCGGAGGCGGAAGACGTCGTGCAGGACACGTTTCTCGCCTTGCTGAAACTGCCGGAACCGCCGGATGCGCCGGAGTGGTATTGCCTGACCAGTTTCCGGAATCGCGCCCTGAACTTTCATCGAGGTCTCTGGCGCCGCATCACCCGTGAGCTTGAGGCCCGGCAGTGGTTTGAAGAAACGGAAGAGATTCCCCCAGCTGAACGGGCTGCCATGCGCTGTCTCGAACGCCTGCCGACGGGACAGCGGGAGGTCATCGTCCTGAAGATTTGGCAGGGCCATACGCTGGACGAAATCGGGCGATTGCTCGGCCTTTCGCCCAACACGGTGGCGGGACGCTACCGCTACGGGATCCAGAAACTGCGAACCTGCCTTGTAGGGGAACAATTCCATGAACAACTCGGAGATCGAACAGACACTCAAGAACTGGAAAGCCCGGACTCCTTCGGGCCACATTCACTCGGCCATCTTCGCCCAGCGGAGTCGGGGTGGCGACCAGCGCGCCGGGGCGTGCCTTTCACTGCCTGATCGGCGCCTGTGGGCGACGTTGTCCGGGGCGGCAGCGGCGACCGCCTGCCTGGCGATTTTGACCGTTCTCCAGATGGGTCTGCCGGGTGGCCGGATGGGCTTCGGGGATTCTGGAACCAACGGATTGCTGGGCTCGAATCTCCTTGCTGGATCGTGGCGCGACGGCTCCAGGGCCGGATTCGACTCGCAACAGGTCAACGTCTGGTCACAAGCCACTTTGGCATCGACAAACCGCAGCCCCGGCCACTGAAGTAGCGCCCATTTCCGGTCCAACCGACCATATTGATTTCAAATGAAGCAGCAGGAAAAGCCGGGATCCGGCAAACAAGCGAAGAAAGCGGCAGTGTCTGCGCCGATCGCGCCCGTGGTGCCGGTGCATGTGCCGGCCCTCTTCCGCAAACTCGACTGGTTCACGTTCGCGTTCGCGACCCTGGTGGTGATGATCGGCTACTGGCTGACGATTTCTCCTGAGGTAACACTGGAGGATTCTGGTGAACTCGCCGTCGGTTCGCACTGGGCGGGTGTGCCGCATCCTCCGGGCTATCCGGTCTGGACTCTCTACACCTGGCTGTTCACGAAACTGGTGCCGTTTTCGAACATTGCCTGGCGGGTCTCGCTCTCGTCGGCCGTGGCGAGCGCACTGTCCTGCGGCTTGATCGCGCTGCTGGTTTCGCGCGGGAGCAGCATGATGATCGAGGGCATCAAGGCCTTAAAAACGTTGGACCGGAGCAAGGAGTCGGTGATCTGCGTCGTGACCGGCCTGGTGGCGGCGCTGCTGATGGGTTTCAACGGCTACATGTGGAGCCAGGCGGTGATCGTCGAGGTCTACACCCTGAGCGTGCTGTCGCTCATGCTGACGCTGACGTTCCTGCTGCGCTGGATCTACGCGCCGCACCAGCTTCGTTACCTCTACTACGCGATGTTCTTCTTCGGCATCTGCTTGACCAACCACATGTCGCTGCTGGTGGCGGCGGTGGGCATCCTTGTTCTCGTGGGTGCGGCGAACAAAGACGCCGGACGGGAACTCTGCATCGGCAGTTCGGTCGCTTATCTGGGAGCGCTCCTGATGGCGGCCAACGGCGACATCTCCGTCTTTAGGGAGAACACCGCGCTCTTTCTGGTCTTCAACGCGATTGGCCTGATGACGGTCGTAGGGTCGGTCTACTTCACGGTCGCCACCCAAGGATTTGTGAAGGCTTTCATGGCTCTGGTGGTCCTCGTCCTTCTAGCCGCGACGGTGCTTCTTTCGATCAAAGCCTTGATTCTCGGGATGGGGGTGCTGGCCGTGACCGTGTATATCTGCGTCAAGTCCTGGCCCAACGTTCAGGGATTCATCCGGGTCGCGGTGGTGTCGCTTCTGTTCTGGGGATGCGGTGCCGTGGGCTATTTCTACATGCCCGTGGCCTCGATGTCGAACCCACCCATGAACTGGGGATACGCGCGCACGGCCGAAGGTTTTCTCCATGCCGTGAAACGCGGCCAGTATGAGTCCGTAAAACCGGTGAATCCGCTGACTGAGCCGCTGAAGTTCGCCGGCCAGTTGGGCCTCTACCTGGATGGCGCGCGCGAAGAGTTCACGATGCTCCTGCTGGTCGTCGCTCTCACTCCGTTCCTGTTCTTCCGCATGCTGGCCAATCGTGAACGCGCTTGGATCATTGGCCTCGGCGCGGTCTATCTCTGCCTTTCGCTGCTGCTGCTAATCCTCCTGAACCCCGGCCTCGACCGGCAGAGCCGGGAGCTCCACAAGGTGTTCTTCACCGCATCCCACGTCTTCATTTCGATGGGAGTCGGATATGGCTTCGCGCTGATGGCGGCTTTCCTGGTGGCCCGGTATGAAGAGGTTCGCCAGTGGGCGGTCATCGGCTCCGTGGCGGCGTTGATCATGGGGTTTCTGGGTCTGGCCAGCACGCTCCACGAAGAGTTCAAGACCATGGACGGGCTCACTGGCCTGTCGATCTACACCGAGGGCCTGGTGCTGACGCTTCGTGATGGACTCAACTTCCACTCGGTGGTCGCGTCGCTGGTCCTGTTCGGACTGACGATCGGGGTCTTCGTGCTCGTGCAGGCCGGCAAGAAGAGGCTGCCGTTCTTCGCCTTCATCGGCCTCGTCGGTCTGACGCCGTTCTGGTCGGTCATGTCCCACTGGTATGACAACGAACAGAAGGACCACTATTTCGGATACTGGTTCGGGCACGACATGTTTCATCCCGAAATGGACACGAAGATGGCCCCGGCTCCCAAGGGAACTGACGGCAAGCCGTTGTATCCCCCGATGGCGAAGGACGCCGTGCTGTTTGGCGGAACGGATCCCGGCCGGTTCAACCCGACCTACATGATCTTCAGCGAGAGTTTCGTTGAGGCGAAGGACCGCGCCAATCCGGCCTTTGATCGGCGCGACGTCTACATCATCACCCAGAACGCCCTCGCGGACGGCACTTACCTCAGCTACATCCGCGCTCACTACAACCGGAGCACGCAGAAGGATCCGCCGTTCTTCCAGGAATTCGAATACACCAAGTTCCTCCCGGGCGCGAAGGCCCTTGACACGCTGTTCCTTGGCATCGGCGACAACATCGAGAAGGAGCGCCGCGTCGGGGCTTCCTTCTTCAAGGCCGACCATTTCAAGGATCCTGCGGCATTGGCTGCCAAGCTGATCGGCAAAGGCGGACCTGCGCAGTTGGGAACGTTCCTCCGGGACAAGGTCTCGCCGGAAACCCGGAACCTTCTCGGCGGCGCGGCTGATGCCCGGTTGTCGGCGGCCTTGGCCAAGGATCTCAATTTGATCATCGACGGACCGTCCATCTGGGAGACGAACCGGTTCGCCAGCGTCACCATCTCGCCCTACCTGACCAAGTTCATCGCGGAGAATCCGCTGGGCCACACCCGCGTGCGCCTGAACCGTCTGTTGCTCGAGGCCGCCTATCCGGAGATCGTTCCCAGCATCGGAGGCTTGTATCCGGACCGCGAGATCCAGACGCCTTCTCCTGAGGACTCGGCGAAGGCCTTCAACGACTACCTGACCGACGCGCAACTTCGGCACTCACGCCAACAGTTGAAGCCCGGCGAAGACTTCCGGATCGATCCGTCCGGCCGAGTCCAGGTTTCCGGGCAGGTGGCGGTCATGGCCATTAATGGCCTCCTGACCAAGGTCATCTTCGACAAGAATCCGCAGAACGAGTTCTACGTGGAAGAGAGTTTCCCGCTCGACTGGATGTTCCCCTACCTGACGCCGTCCGGGGTGATCATGAAGATCAACCGCGAACCGCTGGCCGAACTCTCACAGGACATCGTCGACCGCGACCACCGCTACTGGAGCGAATACATGGAGCGAACGATCGGCAAGTGGCTGACCTACGACACTTCGTTGAGCAACATCTGCCAATGGGCGGAGCGGACCTACCTCCACGGGGACTACAAAGGGTTCACCGGCGACCGGAAGTTTGTCCGCGATGACAACGCCCAGAAGGCTTTTTCGAAACTGCGCAGCTCCATCGCGGGTGTCTACTCTTGGCGGCTTGGCCTGATGGGTGGAGTGCCGACCCCGCCCCAGTATACGCCGAAGACCCAGGCGGAACGTGAGCGCATGCTTAAGGAGGCCGAGTTCGCCCTGAAGCAGGCTCTGGCGCTGTGTCCCTACAGCCCTGAAGCGGTCTACCGCTTGATCAACCTGCTGGCTCCGCAAGGGCGCTACGAAGAAGCGCTCCAAGTTGCTCAGACTTGCCTGAAGTTCGATCCGGACAACGGCGCGATCGTCAATTTGGTCAGCGATCTCAAGCGGCTTCGCGGGAATGGCAACGCCGACGCGATGCAGGAAGGCTGGAAGGTCTTCAATCAGGCGCTTGCTGCAAGGGCGACCAACGATGCGGTCACAATCCTTGACCAGATCGTGCAGTCTCCCACCGCCGATGCGGCATCGGTCCTGAACGCGGTCCGTTACTACAGCCAATGGAGCATGCTTCCGAAGGTCGAGATCGCCATGCGGCGTTTCATCCAGATCCAACCGGACAATCCGGAAGGCCACTATGACCTCGCGGCCATCGAAGCCCTCGGCGGCAAGACAGCCCAGGCCTTGGACTCGCTCGCCAGCGCCATCCGGTTGAGCGATAAGCGCCGGTTGACCACGACCAATGCCCCCGATCTAAGGGCGGTCGCAGGAACGGATCAGCGGTTTCAGGGACTTCGAAGTCTTCCGGGATATGCCAAGACCATCAAAGGCAAGTGACCTGCGCCATGGGTGCAGGCGACAAACAAACGGCGGTCGGGGACATTTAACCGGTTTGGGATTGAACTGCTAAGTTCCGCTGTGGTTCCTTCTCCACACCAATTCCCTTAACAAGATCGCTGCTGTGGCTGCCAAAGACGACTACCTGATAGATTTTCTCGTGGAGATGGGTTCGATTGACTCCGGTCAACTGGCCCAAGTCCGTGAAGAAGCCGAGAGCAAAGGCGACGGCGTCGTCGACACTCTCGTCGCAAAGAAGGTCATTACCTCCGAGGCCGTGGCCCAGGCGAAGGCGGGGCACTTCGGTGCCGAGTATGTGACCATTGCTTCGCAGAGGCTCTCCGACGACATCATCGCGCTCATTCCGAGGCATGTGGCGAAGCGCTACCGTGCGATCCCTGTCGCCAAAAACGGAAACACCGTCTCCATCGCCGTCAGTGATCCGGCCGACTTGGACATGGCGGACAGCATCCAGCGGATGGTTCGCGGAGATGTGGCCTGGTGCGTCGCCACCGACGCGGACATCGACAACGCGCTGAAGCGCTATTACGGCGGTGATGATGAAAAGGGCAAGGTCACCCAGGATATCACCGAGGGCGACGTCGCCATCAAAGCCAAGACGGCCAAGAAGAAGCTTGAGGACAGCAAAGCCGGTGGGAATGACACCGACGCCCCGATCATAAAACTGGTCAACCAGGTCATCGTCGAGGCGTTCAAGATGCGCGCTTCCGACATCCATCTTGAGCCGTTGGCGAAGGAGTTTCGCCTTCGCTACCGCATCGACGGCGTCCTGGTCGAGATGAAGGGGCCGCCGAAGCAGCTTCAGGGGTCGGTGGTGGCCCGCCTGAAGATCATGTCGAACATGTCGATCTCGGAGAAGCGCATCCCGCAGGACGGCCGTATTCAGGCGAACGTCGGTGGCAAGACCATCGATCTCCGGGTCTCGGTGATTCCGACATCCCACGGCGAAAGCGTGGTCATGCGTATTCTGGACAAGGATGGCCTTCGTCTCGGATTGGCCGAGTTGGGGTTCTTCTCGGACGACCAGCAGACATTCGAACGCCTGATTGGTCTTCCCGACGGCATCATCCTGGTCACGGGCCCTACAGGCTCCGGCAAGACGACCACGCTTTATTCCTGCCTTAACTTCATCAACCGTCCCGATCGGAAGATCATCACGGTCGAGGATCCCGTCGAATACGTGCTGGCCGGCATCAACCAGGTTCAGGTCAACGAAATCGTCGGTCTGTCTTTCTCGATGGCGTTACGCGCCATGCTCCGTCAGTCGCCCAACATCATCATGCTGGGAGAAATCCGCGACTTGGAAACCGCGACGATCGCGATCAACGCATCGCTGACCGGCCACTTGGTCTTCTCGACCCTGCATACGAACGACGCTCCCGGCGCGGTCACGCGTCTCGTCGACATCGGAGTGAAGCCGTTCTTGGTCGCCTCAGCCACCCGGGCTCTCATGGCCCAGCGTCTTGTCCGCAAGATCTGCAAAAAGTGCGGCGCGAACTATGCGCCTCCGGAAGCCGAGCTCCGCATGCTCGATCTCGATCCGGCCCAACATCCGGATGCGAAGTTCCGTCGTGGTCCGGGGTGCGACAGTTGCACAAACGGCCACCGCGGACGCTTCGGCATCTTCGAGGTCTTCTGCATCGACGACGAAGCCCGCAAGCTCATCTACGAGCAGGTCCCGACGTCCGTGCTCCGCGTCAGAGCCCGGGAAATGGGGATGCGAACCCTGCGCGAAGACGGCATCCGTAAGGTCCTCGCGGGCCTGACCACGCCTGAAGAAGTGATCAAGGCAACGACCAACGACCACGAATGACCGGTTCCCGCAAAACTTCCTGATCTATGTCGTATACGATGTCAGACCTTCTTCAGCTCGTGGTGAGCGAAGGAGCAGCCGATCTTCACCTCCGGGTCAATACACCGCCCGCGATTCGTCTCCACGGCATCCTTGTCCGGGTCAACGGACCGAAGTTGAAGCCCGAAGATACCGAGGAACTGATGCGCAGCATCACGTCTGAGGACCACATCCAGCAGGTCCGCGAACGGGGTGGTGCCGACTTCGCTTTTGCCTTCGGGGACCAGGCGCGTTTCCGGGTTTCAGTCTTCAAGGAGAAGGGCAATTTCGCCCTCGTCTTGCGGCAAATCCCCTCGAAGATGCTGACCTTGGACCAGATCGGCCTTCCGCCCGAGACGATCCACAATCTTCTTCACAAGCCTCGCGGCCTCATCCTAGTCACCGGCCCGACGGGGTCTGGCAAGACGACGACGCTCGCCTCGATGATCAATCTGATGAATGAGACACGCGATGACGCGCACATCATCACGATTGAGGACCCAATCGAGTATTTCCACACGCACAAGAAGGCCGTGGTGACGCAACGCGAGGTCCACATCGACGTGCCCAGTTTCGCCGAGGCCCTGCGCCGCGCGCTCCGCCAAGACCCCGACATCATCCTCGTCGGCGAACTCCGGGATTTGGAGACCATGGAAGCCGCCATCACGGCGGCTGAGACCGGCCACTTGGTGTTTGGAACGCTCCACACCACGGGAGCTGCCAAGACCATCGATCGTATCACCAACGCCTTCCCCCAGAACCAGCAGGACCAGATCCGCATCCAGCTTTCCACCGTCCTTCAGGCAGTGATTTCCCAACTGCTCTTGCCACGCGTGGACAAGCCGGGGCGTGTGGCTGTCTATGAGATCATGATCAACACGCCGTCGATCGCCGCGCTGATCCGTGACAACAAGACATTCCGCATCGGTTCGGACATTCAGACGGGTGCCAAATACGGCATGGTGACTCTGGATGGCTACCTGATGGAGAAGTATCAAAAGGGGCTGATCTCACGCGAGGACACCATCACGAAGTCGTATGATCCGACGACCATGATGCAGAAGTTCCAAGAGATGGATGCCGCCGCCGGCACCCAGTGATTCAACGCTGAAAACCATTTGGAGATAAAACGATGTCCGACCCGCTTCTGCAGCTGATCAAGGAGAAAGGCCTGCTTGATGACATGCAGTTCGAGGAAGTCATGTCCGAGCACAGCCGCACCGGCAAGCCGGTGAGCGAAGTGCTTGAGAACTTCGGCTTCGTCGACACACGCACCCAGCTTCAACTCATGGCCGACCAATTGGGCACTGAGGTGGTCGACCTGTCCGGCGTGCAGTTTACCCCGGAGTTGCTGAAGACTGTTCCCGCCAACATTGCGCGGCTCCATCAGGTCCTGCCCGTGGCCGAATACGGATCCACCCTTCAGATCGCGCTCGCGCAACCGTTGAATCCGTCCGTCATGGATGAGTTGGGATTCTCGCTGAAGCGCGATCTTGTGCCGGTCGTCGCGGATCCCCGGCAAATCCTAAAAATCATCGAGGAGCGCTACGGAAAAGAGACCGGATCAGTTCGAGAGGCCGCCCAGGAGATCAAGAAGGATCCGAAGCTGGCTAAGCAGGCGGCCCAAATCGCCACCGGCGAGGCCGACGCGGACGATCTGCTGAACGAGGCTCCGATCGTCAAGTTCGTGAATCTCGTCCTGCAGCAGGCGGTTCAAGACAGGGCATCTGACATCCATTTTGAGCCGTTCGAAGACGAGTTTAAGATCCGATACCGCGTAGACGGAGCGCTTTATGAAATGGCTCCACCACCGAAGGACTTGGCCCTTCCGGTCATTTCACGCATCAAGGTCATGTCAAACTTGGACATCTCCGAGAAGCGCCTCCCGCAGGACGGACGCATCAGCGTTCCCATCGGAGGCAAGCAGATCGACCTTCGTGTTTCCACTCTTCCCACGCAGTTTGGCGAGTCTGTCGTGCTCCGGGTCCTTGATCGAAGCGCGGTTAATCTGGATCTCGTCACTCTTGGGTTCCCGAAGCCGATTCTTGATTACGTCAGCGAGGCGGTGGAACAGCCCAACGGTATTTTCGTCGTCACCGGGCCTACTGGCTGTGGAAAGACTACGACCCTTTATTCATGTCTCCGGAGGGTCAACACGATCGACATCAAGGTATTGACTGTCGAAGACCCGGTTGAGTTCGACATCGAAGGAATCATGCAAGTCGCCGTCAACGAGGCGGCCGGGATGACCTTCGGCAAGGCACTGCGCGCGTTCCTTCGGCAGGATCCCGATGTCATCATGCTCGGGGAAATGCGTGACCTTGAGACTTCCCAGATCGCGATCCAGGCATCGCTGACGGGGCACTTGGTTTTGAGCACTCTCCACACAAACGATGCTCCTGGTGCCGTGACCCGACTTGTCGACATGGGGGTGGAGCCGTTCCTGATTTCGTCGACGTTGCTTGGAGTTTTAGCCCAACGCTTGGTTCGCACGATCTGCAAGAAGTGCCGGACGCCTTTCGAACCTACAGAATCCCAGCTTTCCCAACTCAACCTGTCTCCGCACGACATCGGAGATAAGTCCTTCTACTACGGCCGCGGTTGCTCGAACTGCAACGACACCGGATATAAAGGGCGAAAAGGAATCTTTGAACTGCTGGTCGTGACCGAACCTGTTCGAAACCTCATCAACGACCGCGCCCCGACCGTGGTGATTCGGCAGAAATCCGTCGAGTTGGGAATGGTTACGCTCCGAGAGGACGGCTTGCGCGGGATCTTCGACGGTGATACAACCATCGAAGAAGTCGTCAAATACACCTAACCGGGAGAAGTTATGCCCAAATTCAGCTACGTAGCGATGGATCAGAAGGGTAAGGAAACCAAGGGCACCCTTGACGTTGCCAACCAGAACGAGGCGATATCCCGGATCAAGGAGATGGGATATTTCCCCACCAAGGTGGTCGAGATGGACAAAGCCGCCGGCCCAAAGAAGGCGGCTGCCAAGGGGAAGAAGGGCAAAGGATCGTTCGAGATCCGGATCCCCGGAATTGGTGGTGGTGTCAAACCCAAGGTGCTTGCGACTTTCACTCGGCAATTGGCGACCCTGGTCGAGGCCGGATTGCCGCTGCTCCGCGGTCTTCGTGTGCTTCAAAAACAGGAACGTGACCCAACGCTGAAGCGAATCCTTGGTGAACTGGGTGGATCGATCGAAGCCGGCAGCACTTTCTCGGAAGCGCTGGCCCAGCACCCAAAGGTGTTCAACCGCCTTTTCATCAACATGGTTAAAGCCGGCGAGCTAGGTGGCGTGCTCGAGGTCGTCCTCAAACGTCTGGCCGAGTTCCAAGAAAAGGCGGAACGGATCAAAGGCAAGGTAGTAGCGGCCATGTTCTACCCTGTCGCCGTGTTGGTTGTGGCGGTCGGAATCATGGCGCTGCTCATGATTGTCGTGGTGCCGAAGTTCAAGGAAATCTTCGCGGGCATGTTGAACGGATCCCAGCTGCCTGAATTCACCCAGATCGTTTTGGCCATTTCAGACACCATCAAGGACCACTTCATCCTCACAGTGATAGGCTGCGTTATTGTCTTCATTCTCCTGAAGATAGTGATCAGCACGAAGAAAGGCCGGAAACTGTTCGACCGATTGAAGCTGATCATGCCGGTCATGGGACCGGTCATCAACAAGGTGGCCATCGCGCGCTTTTCACGGACGCTGGGAACTCTGGTGAGTTCTGGCGTGCCGATTCTCCAGTCACTTGTGATTGTGCGGGAAACCTCCGGCAACGTCGTGGTGGCGGATGCCGTCATGGCGGTCCATGAAAGCGTCAAGGAAGGGGAAACCATTACCGCGCCCCTCGAGGCATCAAAGGTGTTCCCGCCGATGGTGATCAGCATGGTGGACGTCGGCGAGCAAACGGGTGCTTTGCCGGAAATGCTCCTCAAGATCGCAGACACCTACGATGAAGAGGTCGACAACGCCGTAGCGGCCATGACCTCTCTGCTTGAGCCGATCATGATCGTGTTCTTGGCTGTCATCGTGGGAAGCATCGTCATCGCTTTGTTCCTTCCGCTGATTGTCCTCATGGACAAAATTGGATCGGATGGCGGCGGTGCAGGTGAATAGGAATTCCAGTTGACGCCCGTTAGGAGCGGTGTAAATACAATGCATACACATCATTGATTTCACCGCACCGGAATGGTAATGGAATTCGATTGGACCAATCTTCCTTTTAATCTCGATCCCAGCCTTTCCTTGGCTGAGATCGAGAGTTCCTTTGACGATCCGTTCGCGCTCAAGTTGATGCCTGACTCGTCCCGGTTCTCTGTTCAAGCGAGATTCTTCAATTTGGGTCTTGGTGCTTCCGGAGTCGGAATTTTTGCGGTCTATCGAACAAACGGGAAATCCATCCGCATTGTGCATGCCCGTCCCTTTGAGGCCGAAGAGCGGTTTCTCTATCAGAGGAAGATGGACATGCAACTGGAGGCCGCATCATGAACAAGATCTCCAAATGGGAAGAAGTTCCCATGTTCGACAGTGAATCAGCCGAAGCTCTCTACTGGGCTGATACCAAGCTGGATGTGAGGCTCATGGAGTCCGCTCTGGCCCCCTCGTCTCAAGGGACGGAATCCATCAGCATCTCGCTGCGGCTCGATCCCCGTCTGCTCGCCCGAATCAAGCGCTTGGCCAAGGGCCGATTCCTCAACTACCAAAGCATGATCAAACAATGGGTGAGTGAGCGGCTTGAAGCCGAGTTGCGCGAGAACCAGCCCACCCAGCTGACCCGAGTCAGGGGAGGTGCCAAGTGATTCGCGGGAAGAAATCCGGATTTACCCTGGTTGAGATGCTGGTGGTGATCAGCATCATTGCGACACTGGCTGCGATGACTGCGGTTGCCACCAAGACGATAACGGAGAAACGAACGATCAAGCTGGTGGAGGCGCAGATGCGCCAGATCGAATCCGCGATCGTGGACTACAAGGCAAAACTGGGGTTCTATCCGCAGGACAACGGAAACCAAGGAAATGCAAGCTGGACCGCGCTGTCTCCATTGTTCTATGAGCTGACCGGCACGGTGCCGGGGCCAAGCAGTGGCATCCCTACCGGTGACTACGGCAGCGTGCTTGGCAACGACACGATTTCCGCCGTAGCGCTTCAGGGTGTTTTTGGGAGGAGGGGATTCGCGAATTCCTCGGATCAGACGCGCAAGAATTTCTTCCCCAGCATGTTGCCGTTTAATTTCAAGGAGGTAACAATTGGCCTTGAGAACGTTAAGCTGCTGGTTGTGCCGGCGAAAGGTCGCGAGAACTTTTCTGGCCCGACCGACAAGGAGATAAACCCTTGGCGATACAATTCGAGCAACCCCACGAATAACATCGGTTCGTTCGATCTGTGGGCTGAACTTAAGTTTCAGAACCGCACCGTCATCGTTGGAAACTGGAAAAGGAGGCAGCAATGAACGCTCCGAGACCCGCAACCCGTCTTATCAAACTTCCGGTTCGTTGGCTCACTGTCCGGTGGCCCAAGTCGATTTTCATTGCGGGCACCATGTCCGGCAGTTCAGAAATCCGACCCAACCCTATGAAGAACAACACGGAACGAGGTTTCACGTTGATCGAATTGCTCGTTGTCATCGCGATCATCGGCATCTTGGCGGGAATGCTCCTTCCGGTCCTGAGCAAGGTCAAAGAAAAGGCCAAGGCCGGCCAGGCGAAGATCGAGATGCAGGGGATTGTAGCCGCCATCAATGCCTACTACTCGCAGCACAATGCGATGCCTTTTCCATACGCCGGTGTCAGGGTAAACGACTTTACGCTTGGGGACGGAGTTCTCAAATCGTTCGGAGCCGATGGGCCGACCCCGGACAGCCCGGGTGCGCCGTTCAATGAGATCAAAGACAACAGTCCGCTGATCGCGATCCTGATCAACCGAGGATTGACGCCGGGATTAAAGAGCATTGTGGCCCGAAGAAACCCCCAACAGACGGTGTTTCTCAATGCACGCCTGACGCAGGATCCGAAAGTCGGCGGAATCGGGCCGGATGGCGTTTACCGGGATCCATGGGGCAAGCCCTATATGATCTCGCTTGATCTGAACAATGATAACCGTGTTCGTGACGGGCTATACAGCCAGGCGGCCGTCGTCGGAACGTCGGTCGGTTTGTCCCAGATCGAGGGCAGCCCTTCCAATTCGGAATTGGTGGGCTCTGTGATGGTTTGGTCTTCAGGACCGGACAAGGAATACAGCCTCACCCAACCGGCTTATCCTGACCAAAATGTCGACCGGTTGCAGCGGCTAAACCGGGACAACATCCTTAGCTGGAAATAGGAATGATCTCCGACTCTTCAACTCGATTTCGATACGCGCTCCGCAGGGGATTCACCCTGACCGAGTTGCTTGTGGTGATCGGCTTGATCGGCCTCATTACCGCCATCGCAGTTCCTGTTTCGTCCAACTTCGGCAAGTCAAACACCATGGTCGCTGCGGGGCGGCAGTTGCAGGATGACCTCGCGCTTGCGAAGGCCAGGGCCATCAATACACGGTCCACCGTCTACATGGTTTTCAGCGGAACGAATGCGGGCGATTCGGGCATTGGCAACCTGGTTCCCTCCGGGCTTAGGAATACGTTCACAAACATGGCAACCGCGCAGTATCAGGCCTACGCGCTCTACTCTGAGAGAGCGATCGGGGATCAGCCGGGAATCATTCGTCCTCACTACTTGTCGGACTGGAAGTTCCTTCCCGATGGGGTGTTTGTCGACGAGATCAAGTTTCAAGACGTTGCCAACCGGCTAAACGTGAATGATCTCGCGAGACGGCCATTCGCCTTCAGAACCTTTCCGATACCCACGGGGGACGGACCTCCTGTGCGGCTCCCCTACGTTTCATTCAATTCCCAGGGCCAGTTGAACTCCGAATCGGTGTCGGTTGGCGGGCCCTATGAAGACGCCTCCATACCGTTGGCGCGCGGGGTGGTGGATCATGCGATCGATTCGGGAGGAAACATCCTGAGCTCCCCCCAGCAGGTCCCGGCGGGCAATTCGGTCAACAACCGCTATCGCATCCATGTCGAATGGCTGACCGGCCGCGGGCGGCTCGATAAACCGGAGCTCGACAAGCCATGATCCCATTTCAACAAGCGGCACCATCAGCCCGGTCACGGACCCGGGGCTTTACGATGATCGAGATCGCCGTCTCGATTGCCATCGTCGGATTCGCCCTGGTGGCGGTCATTGGCGTGCTTCCCGCAGGATTGAACACCCAACGCGACAATCGTGAGGAGACGATGGTCAACCAAGACGCGCAGTATCTGGTCGAAGCGCTGACTCACGGCGTAAAGCAGACGGGCTATTTGAGCAACATCGTCAGCCGCATCGAATGGGTGGGCACGAATGGCACAACGGTCCAAACCTTCAGCAGTCCATTCTACAACGAGCAGGTTATCGGACTCCTGTCGGTAAAACATGGCTACCGCACGAACAACACCGATGTCCTCTCCGCTCGGGCTGTCATGAGATCGATGAACGGCTCCGCAGTTCTGGGTTGGTCTCCGACGGACACGACTTCCCAAGATCTCGCGCTTTGGTATGTGGTCGAAGTGCAGATTCAGCCTTCTTTAACAGCATTCCCGGCAGCAAAGGGGCGGAACTTCTTCGCACAAAACGAAGGCGCCAAAGAAGATGCCCTGCGCGCAAACCTCCACGAACTTCGAGTAACCTTCAGGTGGCCGAGCAATCCGGATGGAAGCATCGTGGGTCAAAATCGACTCGTGTTTCGGTCCAGCCTCGCGGGCGAAATCGTTCCCGCAGGATTGTTCAATGGAACCCAGCTGTTTTCCGCTCGGCCCTACACTTTGAAGACGGACTGAGGACCTTCGTTATGCATCCCAGCCTTAAGCAAAACAACCGGTCCCAGTGCGGCATGACGCTGATGGAGATGATCGTCGCCGTCGCGCTTCTCGTCCTGATCGTCACCTCGCTGCTTGGGGCGTTCAACCAGACTTCCCGCGCCTTCAAGACTGGCTTCAATCAGACGGACGTGTTGGAAGCCGGGCGGGCCACGACGGAAATGGTTACCCGGGTTTTGACGGACCTCTCCCCGTCAGGGATCGGCAACACGAACCCAAGCGCGTTCAGCCTCCTTTCCCCGCTCCAGTCCGCTTCGGGGGGAGTTCTGCTTACTAATTTGAGCACCGCGTCCCCGCGACAGCGGTTGTTCATGCAGAAGTTGATGGTTCTTCACAAGACTCCGGACGAATGGGTTCGGTCGGCCTTCCTCGTAGGGCATGTGGACACCAATCTCGTTTCGCTCTGGAACAGTCCGCAGGATGTGCTGGTTGGATCCTTGTATCGATACCAGCGATCGGTTCGCGCAACCGTGACTAATCGCGAAACTCTCTGGCATACGCAGGCCGACATACTTTTAGAGCCGTCGAAATTCGACATTGGGAACCTAGATCCCAGATTTTACTCCCGTGTTGTCGAGGGCGTCGTCCATTTTTCAGTCCGGACCAGCAACATCGGAGCGGAATACGTCGACAGCGGCCGGATCACCAATCGTTTGGTCGAGGCGGCGACAGGACTTTACCGCCGTCTGCCGAGTTATGAGCCGTTGGGCATCTGGTTCCGATCCCAAGACCCGGATACAGGTGCGGAAACCGACCGCTACACCGGTTCGATGCTGCCTTCCTACGTGGAGTTCGAGATCGGCTTGCTGGAGCACGAGGCGATGGGCCAAGTGCGTGCGCTGTTGGCCGACAAAGTGGCGACCGCCGACTTCCTCCAACGCAACGCCCATCGCATCCATTTCTTCCGGCAACGCGTCCCCATCCGTCTCGGCGTATCCCTGTGAATCTTTCCCGTCACCATTCTCGTAAGGGTGTGGCCTTGGTGGTCACGCTGCTCCTGCTGTCGGTGATCACGTTCCTCGCGGTGGCATTTCTTGCCTTGTCGCGACGGGATCGCCAGTCAGTTGCGCTCTCCCTGACCCAGACCGAAGCCAAGAACTTCGCCGATACGGCCGCAGCCCGGGCCCGTGCGGAGATTTTCGCCTTTGCTTCAACACGGACAAATTTGGCGGGGGCTCCTCTGATGGTCTCGCGGACTTACCAGAACCAGACCGGATTTTTTCCAGGGGTAAGCGATTATCTGAACGTGAACTGGGACTACACGTCCGGCGGTGGTGTTTTGAGCGAGGCCAATCGCCTGCAGATGCTGACGAATCTCTACTATGATCCGAGATTGCCCGTGTTCGTGCAGACGAGCTCGAATGCCAATGATCCCAAGGATTTTCGGTTCTATCTGGACTTCAACCGCAACGGCCGTTTTGACACGAATGGACAGACTGCCGAGTTCGATGCGGCCGGGAATGTCATCGGCAGCTACTACGCCGTGGGTGATCCCGAATGGATCGGAGTGTTGGAGAAACCACAGTTTAGCCACTCCAAGACCAATCGCGCCGTCGGCCGATACGCCTTCATCGTGCTTCCGGCAAGCATGACCTTGGATATCAACCGGATTCACAACTATTCGAAGGGGAACATCGGAGCCAGCGCCAACATGGCTGCGGACGGCTTCTTGCGGAACCAAGGCTTCGGATCCTTTGAGCTAAACCTGGCCGGCCTGCTGAAGGACCTGAACACCAATGTCTATCGGCCGCTGGACTATGATTACTTCAACGACTCCTCGGCCAACAACCGAGGGCGCGCATTCGACGATGCCATCTCGCTCCTGCGCTATCGCTACGGTGGCAACGCCAACAACCAGCTGAGCATCGATGGTCTTCTGGGACTCAATGGCAGAACCAACGTGCTGACCGATAGGGTTGACAGCTACGCGAAGCTGCCCGTCTTGACGCCTCCATTTTCGACGGGAATCGAGCTCGACGATCCCGCCCAGCCCTGGCCAGGCAGCCCCAGCACCAACGTCTTCACGGATGTGCAGGAGTTCTTCAACTCCTCGAAATCCAGGACAGCCTTCGTTCGAGGGCTTCAGGGAACCAACAATTCCACCTACGATCGCTACACCTACTACCGGCTGCTTTCCCAGCTGGGGGTCACGTCCCAACCGGAAGGTCCCGGCAAGATCAACCTGAACTACAAGAATGATCCTGCCCTCAATGCCGTCGGTCTTGTTCTGACGAATTGGACTCCGATCGATTTTTTCACCACGGTTGCGGATCGGCTTCTAAAAGATTCCGTAATTTCAAACCGGATCGGCGCGCTTAGGCCGCCTGTTGGATTCGGTATCACGAATATACCGGTCTACCCGACCAACCACTACACGCCCCAGCTCCACCGGATTCTCCAGCTTTCGGCGAACCTCTACGAAGCGACCCGGACGAACCAGCACCCGGTTGTGTTCCGGCCCGTTCTCACCCGCGACGGCAACATGGTCCGCATCTCCGGCTACGTTCAACAGCGGGGGACCAACTTCCTGAGCCAGTTTGGTTCCGGAACCCGCATCACGGATTTGGGCACGATCGCGACCAACGGCACGGCCGGCGTAAATCCCGAGTTGTTGGCCTACGGTGTCCCCATGGTGATCGGTGCGCGGAAAGGGCTGCCGAACCTGAATGAAGTAGCGCTTCTGTCCAAGGTCGCCATCCAGCGAAAGATCGAAGCGACCAAGTTGCAGGCGAAGGGAAGGGTTACGCAGACCAACCAGATGTTGATCTTCGGCATCACGAATCAGTTCGCCATCGAGGCTTGGAATTCCTCCACCAACGCCTACCAGCCTGTCGGCAACAAACTGAAGATCATCGGCAGGTATCAGCCGGTTTACTCCATCACCAACAGTCTTGGGCGGGTGCGGGGTGCCGATGGCTTGTTTCTCGGTCAATCTGCTCAGATCACCCAGTTCGGCCTGAACCTCGACACAGGGTGGCAGGGAACCAAGTTCATCCTGCCCGTGGTTGCGGAGACGCTTCGGCTTTCGAATTCCGTCTACAACGTCACGAACAACCAGTTCATGACCAATGCAGTGTTTTCACGGGCGTCTTGGACGCCGGACATGCATCTCAACGTGTCGTATCGCCTCCAAATGGCGATCATAGACGCAACGGCGATCGATTCGTTCACCGGCCAGCCCGGCGTCATTTTGGATTATGTCTCCCTCGATGGCCTCGGGTTCTCGACCAATCTGTTCGACATGCTGAACATCCAGTCTTTCAAGGACATTTCGGGCAATAACACCCCGCAGTTCTGGAGTTCAAACGGCATCTCGGCCCAGCTGGACTATAATTTGGGCTTCAGGACTCAGCTGCCCGCGACTCTCAAGTGGAACGACACGACAGGGGTGCAGTCGCAGCGGGCGAAGGAAATCGACAAGTTCCGCGACTTCTTCGGCCTGTCATCGATTAGCGGAATTCCGACCAATCCGGCCGTCGCGCAAAGCGTCGCGTGGAAAGCCCCGCTGGACGTGGTCG
>CANJSG010000038.1 GCA_947476875.1 Verrucomicrobiota bacterium
ACGACGTCCTTGGCGAGGACCTTGCCGGCGACCACATGGTACTTCAGAATGGCGACGAGCTTGTCCTTATTCTCGGGCTTGAGCAGGGACTCGAGCGTCTCCTTCGGGAGCTTGGCGAAGGCCTCGTCGGTCGGGGCGAATACGGTGAACGGTCCCGCTCCCTGCAGGGTTTCGACCAGTCCGGCGGCCTTAACGGCGGCGACCAGGGTCTTGAAGCTGCCGTTCGCGGAAGCCACGGCCACGATGTCCTTGGCGTCGGCGGCGTTGGCGTTCTGTGCGGCGATGTTGAGGGAGAAGGCCATCAGGGCGGCGATTCCGATTGAGCGAAGCGATTTCATGGATGTGTGGGGGAACTTTGTTTATTTTCGTATGAGGCGGGTCTGTCCGCTTCGTTACAGGTTGAAGTTGGTTGGGGAAGTCTCATTGTCAAATAAGTGTCTATCATTTGTTTAACATTCTGATTTTACGCTAAGAGAGGCTTCGTTTTGGCTTCGACTGGTCCCGCTTTCGCGATTCTCAGCGCGCTCCCGCTACAACTTCCCCCTAGCGCCGGCGGAACCCCTTGGCCTAGTTTGCCCTTCCGTATTTTGCGGCCTTTACGCCTCGTTGCGGGCCAGAACCAATTTTTCGCAGGCCATGATGACCAGCACCCAGATCCGCCAGAGTTTCTTGGACTTCTTCCGCTCCAAGCAGCACACCCTCGTCCCCTCGTCCTCCCTCATGCCGGACAGCCCGAACCTGCTGTTCACCAACGCCGGCATGAACCAGTTCGTCCCCATATTTCTCGGCGAACGCAAGGCCGACGTCTCCAAGTGGGCTGGCGCGATCCCCTCGCTCGACACCCGCGCGGCCGACACCCAGAAGTGCATCCGCGCCGGCGGCAAACACAACGACCTCGACGACGTCGGCCTCGACACCTATCACCACACCTTCTTCGAGATGCTGGGGAACTGGTCCTTCGGCGACTACTTCAAGCAGGAGGCCATCGACTGGGCCTGGGAACTCGTCATCGAAGTCTGGAAGTTTCCCCCGCAGCGCGTCTACGCCACCATCTACCAGCCCGACAAGGCCAAGAACGACCCCGCCGACCGCGACCAGGAAGCCTGGGAACTCTGGGCCGCGAAGTTCCGCTCCGTCGGCCTCGATCCCGACATCCACATCGTCAACGGCGGCAAGAAGGACAACTTCTGGATGATGGGTGAGACCGGCCCCTGCGGTCCCTGCACCGAGATCCATGTCGATCTCCGCCCCGGCCCCGTGCAGACCGATCTGGAAACCCAGAGGTCCGGCGCGCTTCTCGTCAACGGCTCCGATGCCCGCTGCATCGAGATCTGGAACAACGTCTTCATCCAATACAACGCCAACCCCGACGGCACCTTCAGCCCGCTGCCCGCGCAGCACGTGGACACCGGCATGGGCTTCGAGCGCGTCACCAGCATCATCCAGGGGACGAAGGGCCTGACCGACTTCCAGAACGCCAAGATCTCCAACTACGAGACCGACATCTTCCGCCCCATCTTCGACGAGCTGGAGAAGATGAGCGGCCAGAAATACGGCAGCACCTTGCCCGGCGACGAACAGGTCGGCACCGCCGACCGTAGTGGCACAGGCGCCTCGCCTGTCTCCGTCCCGCAGGCGCCCCCGCCTGCGGACGCCACTCCGGCCCAACAGGCGGGGGCGCCTGTTGCACTGGCCACCGGCGGGGGCGCCGGTGCCACTAGGGCCACCAAGGAACAGGTCCAGCTCGACATCGCCTTCCGTGTCATCGCCGACCACATCCGCACCCTCGGCTTCGCCATCGCCGACGGCATCCAGCCCGGCAACAACGACCGCAACTACGTCCTCCGCCGCATCCTGCGCCGCGCCGTCCGCTACGGCCGCACGCTCGGGTTTAAGGAACCGTTCTTCTACAAGCTGGTGGACGTGCTCGTTCGCACCATGGGCGACGTCTTCCCCGAGATCCGCGCCAAGCAGCAGCACGTGAAAGACACGCTCAAGCTGGAGGAAGAGTCCTTCAACAAGACGTTGGACAAGGGCATCGCGCTCTTCAACGACGAGGCCGGGTGTCTGCAAGGCGGCCTGCCTGTTCCGGGTGGAACGGGCCACCGGCCCGTTGCGGCGGGCAACTTGCCCGTCGCGCCCGGTGCCACGTATTCGAAGCGGAGCCTCCCCCACTTCGAGAAGCCCTGGGCCATCTACGCCGTCAATTTTCAGACGCTCGGCGGTCGCACGCTGTCCCCGGCCGCGCGCGACATCGTCTTCGACTGCATCCTGAAATGGCGCGAGAGCCGTTATTGCCTCAGCGCCGCCTGCGTCATGCCTGACCACGTCCACATGATCCTCCAGCCCGGCATCAAGGAGGCTGACGCGCAGGGTCAGCCCGTGTTCTGGTCCCTGTCCGAGATCCTCCACTCGATCAAATCGTTCTCCGCAAAAGAGGTGAACAAGCTGGAGAACGTCTCCGGAATTCTCTGGCAGGATGAGCGGTTCGACCGCTACGTCCGGTCCGACGCGGATCTCCAGGAGAAGTTCCGCTACGTCTGCGGCAATCCCTGGGCGGCAGGAATCGTGGACGAGCAGACGCCGTATCGCTGGTTGTGGACGCCCGACATCGAGGCCGCCCAGCCGTATGAGGCACCGGCTTCACTGCCCTACGCGCCGTCTGCCGGGCAGGTTGCCCGGCAGAACGGGCCGGTGGCCCGTTCCACCCTGACCAGTTCGGAGATCTCCGGCGAATTCGCGTTCCAGCTCTACGACACCTACGGTTTCCCGCTCGACCTCACCGAATTGATGGCCCGCGAACGCGGCCTGACGGTGGACAAGGAAGGCTTCGAGAAGCTGATGGAAGAGCAGCGCGCCCGCGCCCGCGCCGCCCAGAAGAAGCAGGTCATCGAGCTTTCCCAGATCGAGACCAAGACGCCCACCCACTTCCTCGGCTACGACCACAACCACACCGGCGCCGACGTCCAGGAAGTCGTCCAGCTCAAGGACAAGACCGTCGTCGTCCTCAACAACTCCGTCTGCTACGCCGAGATGGGCGGGCAGGTTGGCGACACCGGCGAACTCTCCGGTTCCGGCCAGCTCTGGCGCATCGTCAACACCCAGAAGTCCGGCCACACCGTCCTCCACTTCATCGAAGGCGGCGACGCTCCGGCCATCGGTTCCCACGTCACGGTCCAGCTTGATTCCGCCCGCCGCGCCGCCATCCAGCGCCACCACACCGTCACGCACCTGCTCCATTGGGCGTTGCATGAGGTGGCCAGCAAGGAAGCTTCGCAGAAGGGTTCCAGCGTCACGCCCGAGAAGCTCACCTTCGACTTCAACAGCGCGCCGCTCACCCCCGCGCAGGTCGCCGACATCGAGAAGCTCGTCAACGAACGCATCCTCGAAAACGCCGGCGTGAGCTGGACCGAGGTCCCGCACGCCGACGTGAAGAACCGCAAGGACGTGATGCAGTTCTTCGGCGACAAATACGGCGATGTCGTCCGCGTCGTGCAGATCGGCGGCAAGTCGCACGGCCTCGACGGTTATTCCATGGAGCTCTGCGGCGGCACCCACACCCGCGCCACCGGTGAGATCGGCTTGTTCCGCATCGTCAGCGAGGCCGCCGTCGCCGCCGGCGTCCGCCGCATCGAAGCCGTCGCCGGCCTCAGCGCCTATGCCTCGGCCAAGCACGACCTCGAATTCCTCCACAAGATCGCCGCCAAGATCGGTTCCCCGATGATCGACTTGGACAAGAAGCTCGACGCCTTGCTCGCCCACCAGAAGGACCTCGAACGCCAGCTCAAGACCGCCATTGCGCGGAATGCTTCCAACGCCGCCAGCGAATTGCTCGGCCGCGTCCATACCGTGAACGGCGTGCCGCTCATCGCCCACAACCTCGGCGACACCGACGGCGACTTCCTCCAAGCCGTGGTCGACGCGCTCAGGAGCCGGTTCCAGGGCGTGGTCGTCCTCGGCGGCGGCTCCGACGTCTCCGTCGCCCTCGTAGCTTCCGTGACGCCGGAATTCACCAAGCAGGCCCAGGCCGGGAAGATCATCCAGGCCATCGCCCCGATCGTCGGCGGCAAAGGCGGCGGCAAACCCGACAACGCCCGCGGCGGCGGTAAGGACGTGGCCAAGCTCGACGAAGCGCTGGCGAAGGTGAAGGAGCTCATCGTCTGAGCGCCGGCAAACCCATGAAGGGGCCCCCGCGTCGGGCGTCTGCGAAACGGGTTGCGAAGTCCGTTGCCGATCAGGCGTCCGTGGCTGTCCTGATTCATCCGAGCCAGTTCCCCGGCGCCATCGACGAGGCGTTCCGCGAGTCGCTGCGGAGCCGGCGGATGAACCACAAGTTCCACTACGACACGCCGAAGCAGGCGCTGCGCTGGCTGCGGGTGCACGAGGCCTTTTCCCCGGCCCGGCAGGATCCGTCCTGCCTCGTCGCCTACGACGACGCCACGCTGGCCGCAGCCCGCGCTCTCGGCCAAGGCGACATCGATGTCATCAGCCTCGGCTGTGGCGGCGGGCAGAAGGAGTTGGGGTTGCTCCGGGCATTGCGGACGCTGAATCCCGCGCGCCACGTTCGCTACATTCCCACCGATGTCAGCGTGAGCCTCACGCTCGTGGCCCGCGACGCGGCGTTGGCGGATGGCTTCGCCGCACAGGACTGCGAGCCGGTGGTGCTCGATCTCGCGCGCGCCGAGGACTGGGGCCAGGCCTTGCAATCGGTCCTGTGGCCGGGCGTGCAACGTGTGGTCACGTTCTTCGGGATGATGCCGAACTTCTCGCCGACCGAAGTGCTGCCGAGGCTTGCCGGATTGCTCGGGCCGAAGGGCGTCCTGCTGGTCAGCGCGAATCTCGCTCCCGGCAAAAACTACGCCGCCGGAGTCACCAAGATCCTTCCGCTCTACGACAATCCTTTGACCGACGAATGGCTCTTCTCCGTCCTCGCCGATCTCGGTGTCGAGCAGTCCGACGGCAGGATGGAGTTCCGCATCGCCCGGTGCCCGGATGGCTCTGGCCTGCTGCGGGTCGAAGCAGACTTCGTCTTCGGCAAAGCGACGGCACTGCGTTACGGCGGCAAGGAATGGCGCTGCCAGAAGGGCGAACGGTTCGGGCTGTTCTTCTCTTATCGCCACACGCCTGCACGGGTGAAGAAACTCTTCGCCCGCCACCGGCTTGTTGTCCAATCGCAGTGGCTGAATGCGGCCGGCGACGAAGGCGTGTTCCTGATCGAAGCCTGAGGAACCGGAATGAGCGAGGCCGTCCAGCTCAAGCATTGGTTCGACGAAACCCGCTACCGCCGCATCGCGGATGATCTGGCCGAGCTTCATCCGGGCTTTGATCGGAAACGCTTCCTCACCCACACGCTGGAAGGCTTGGCCGAGCGCAGCCTGCTTGAGCGGCTGCGGCGCACCTCGGAGGCCATGCGCGCGACGTTGCCGGAGGAGTTTCCCAAGGCGCTGGCCGTTCTCCGAAAGCTCGCGCCCAAGTTCCGGCACAACTTCGTCTCGCTGGTGCTGCCGGATTTTGTCGGGCTCTACGGGCTGGATGATTTCGAGCGGTCGCTGGACGCGTTGAAGTTCTTCACGACGTTCGGTTCTTCCGAATTCGCCATCCGCGAATTTCTTAGCCGAGACTTGAAGCGCACGTTGGCGGTGATGGAAACGTGGTCGCGCGACGCGGATGAACATGTCCGCCGTCTGGCCAGCGAGGGCTGCCGCCCGCGGCTGCCCTGGTCCTTCAAGCTCCGCGAGCTGATCGCCGATCCGTCGCCCGTCCGGTCCATCCTTGAAAACCTCCGGGCCGATCCGAGCCTCTACGTCCGCAAGTCGGTGGCGAACCATCTCAACGACATCACCAAGGACCATCCCGAGTGGGTGCTGGAGCGGATCGCCGGTTGGGATCTGGCCGATGTGCGCACCGCGTGGATCGCCAAGCGGGCCGTGCGGACATTGATCAAGCAGGGCGATCGGCGGGCCTTGGGCGTGATCGGCGCAGGCAAGGTGGCGGAGGTGGCGGTGGAGTCCTTCAATGTATCGCCAGCCAAAGTGAAGCTGGGCGATCGAGTGACACTGGCGCTGCGGCTCCGGTCCACGGCGCGGCACTCGCAGAAGCTGGTGATCGACTACACGGTCCACTACGTGAAGCGGTCTGGCGGGACGTCGGCGAAGGTTTTCAAGTGGAAGGAAACTACCCTGGCCGGCGGCGTGGAACTCGACCTGAACAAGAGCCAACTGATTCGGGACTTCACCACTCGGAAGCATCATCCCGGCAAACACGTCGTCGAGGTGATGGTGAACGGCGAACGGACGGCCGGAGGCTCGTTCATGCTGGCAACGGGCTGATCCAGCGGCGCGTTGACCGGCGACGGTCGGAGGCGAATGGACCGTTGCGCCTACAACGTAGCGAGCGCAGCGCGCATCCCCGCGACAAGTGCGTTGACGCGGATGGGCAGGGGCCAGTCGGACGGCGCTTCGAGCGTGTAGGAGAGGCGCGTCTTCTTCTGGAAAAGGTAGAAGGCTTCGGGCCAGTCGGGACGCAGCGTGGGATCGATCTGCGGAATGATGATGCCGGGCGCGTGGGTTTCGCGGCCGTCGATCATGGCGGATTCGTCGATGGGGCAGACCGGGCGCACGGCGTCGACGATGGCGCGGGCGAGCGAGGGCCGTTGGTCGGGGTTCAGTTCGTAGAGATAGAACCCGTGGGATTCCCAGTCTTCATGCAGGCAGAAGGCGGCGTCGAATGATGGCTGCGTTTCCAGCCAGGCAATGTGGTTTTGAACCTCAGGCGTGCGCGGATGTTTGTAGTCGCGGTTCAGGTCGTTACCGGTCGAGTTCTCGCGGGTGTTGAGTGGGAAGCCGGTCCGGTTCAGGCACGGGCAGATCGTCAGGGCGATGTCCGCAGGCCACCGGTTCTCGATGATCATCCGCTCCATGGCCAACGGACCGGCGGGTTCATCACCGTGGATGCCGGCGGAGATGTAGGCGTGGGCTCTGGCCCTCTCGACGTGGCGGTGCAGCACGAGCGTGTCGGCGGTGCCGTGGTGGGACAGCTGCGGCAGGGTGAACCGTTCCCATCTCCAGCCGAAGGCGAGCGCGGCCGATTCGATGCGCCGCAGGACGCCATGGATGTCGATGCTCTCGCCGCTGTAACCGGTGCGATTGAAGCCGAGTCGCTGCACGCGCCGAAGGTTCAACCGGAGTCTGGAAGAGGCAAGACGGGAGGCGTCTTCGGGAGGTCGTGGCTACTTGGAGGGCGCGGCGGTGCTGTCGCGGACGACGATCTCGGCGGCGAGGCGGATGGTCTCGGGTTTTTCCCCGCGCATCATCCGGACGAGCTGGTCGAAGGCGGCGATGCCAAGCCGGAGCTTGGGAAGGCGGATGGTGGTCAGGGGAACGCGGAAATGTTCGCTGATGAGGATGTTTCCGAAACCCACGACGGAGAGGTCGTCCGGGATCTTCATCCCCTGTTGGAGGAAGGTGCTCGCGGCGCCGATGGCCACGAGGTCGTTGAAGGCGATCAGCGCGGTGATGTCCGGATGCTCGTTGATGATCTGAAGTGCGGCGGTGGCGCCTTCCTCGATGGTCTGGCCGGCGGAAAAGATCCAGCGGTCGTCGGGTTCGAGGCCTTCTTCACGCATTGCCTTCGCGTAGCCGTCGAAACGTTCCTGGGCGACGGGCGAGGAGGGCGGGCCCTTGAGGAAGGCGATCCGTTTGTGGCCCAGTTCCAGCAAGTGCCGCGTGGCGATCTGGCTGGCGAAGAGGTCGTCGGTCTCGACGTTGGCAAATCCCCGGCAGAACTCGGCGGGCTGCCCGAGCACGACGGTCGGCACCGCCCGTTTGCGCAGTTCATCCCACGCCTGGGAGGTCGATGCGAAGCGGTAGATGGGGACGATGAAGAGGCCGTCGACCCGGCGGGCGAGCATGCGGCGGATGGCGCCTTCCTCGCGTTCGGGCTTGTTCAGTGAATGGGCGATGAGCAGGTCGTAACCGGCCTCGTGCGCCTTCTCCTCGATGGCGAGGATGACGCGGGCGAAGACGGGGTTGGCGACGGAGGGGATGATAAGCCCCATCAGCTTCGTCGTGCCGCTCCTCATGCTCTGGGCGAGGGCGTCGGGCACGTAGCCCATCTCCTCGGCGAGCTTCCGGACCCGGAGCTTGGTCTGGGCGGAGATGTCCTTCGCGTCGCGGAGAACCTTGGAGACGGTCATGACCGAGACGCTGGCGCGTTCGGCGATGTCTTTGAGTCGGACCATGGCGTGGCGGGGTGGGGTGGGATTAACCGTTGGAACCGCTCCAGTGGAGCTTGCGGCGCAGGGTGTCGAAGAAAGAGCTGCCTTCCAGATGGAGCAGGCGGACCGAGCGCCGGCTGCGGCGGATGGTGAGGATGTCTCCCGACTCCAGGTCCAGTTGCACCTGCCCGTCGGCGGACGCGATGGTGTCGACGCGCTGGCTGAGCACGTGGACCTTCAGCGTGGACTTCAGGCTGATGATGACGGAGCGGTTGGAAAGGGTGTGCGGACAGATGGGCGTCAGGACGAAGACGTCGGCGTCGGGCCGGAGGATCGGGCCGCCGGCGGAAAGCGAATAGGCGGTCGAACCCGTCGGCGTGCTGATGATCAGGCCATCGCTGCGGTAGCGGGTGAGGATCTCGTCGTCGACGGAGACCTCCAGCTCGATCATGCGCGAGGCGGATCCGCGGGTGACTGTGATGTCGTTGAGCGCGTGGAGATGGACGGGTTCCCCGGAAGCCGCGCCCTTCACCTCCACCAGCGGACGTTCCTCCACGAAGACACGCCCTTCCCAGATCTTCTTCAGCGCGTCCTTGAGCGAGTGCGCCGGGACGTCGGTCAGGAAGCCGAGACGCCCGGCGTTGATGCCGAGGACCGGGGTCTTGCTTCCGTCCATGCCGCGAACGACGCGGAGGATGGTGCCGTCGCCGCCGAAGACGAGGAGGAGGTCGACGGCTTTGGCGAGATCGGCGAGGGAGCCGGCCGAGGTGGACTTGGGCAGGGCGTGGTCGCGGGTGTCGACGTCGACCAGGACCTTGGCGCCGTTGCGGGACAGCCACCGGGCGGCATCCTGCACGAGCTTCGCCGTGGAGGCCTTTCCCGGGTTCGCCACGAGGCCGACCCGTCCGATGCGTTCAGGCAGTTTTTTCAAGCAGGACGAGAAATTCTTTGTTGCCGGCAGGTCCGAGCAGCGGCGATTCGGTGAGGCCGGACCAGCGCAGGTTCAGTTCCGTTTCCGCGAACTCGTGCAGTTCGCGGATGACGCGTTCGTGCACGACCGGATCGGTGATCACACCCGCCCCTCGCGACGCTTCTTCACGTCCGGCCTCGAACTGCGGCTTGATCAACGCGGCGATCCTACCGCCCGGCTTGAGCAAGGCAATGACGGGAGGAAGAACCTTGCGAAGGGAGATGAACGAGCAGTCGGCGACGATCAGCTCGGCTCCGGAGAACTCCGGTCCAAACGCGGCCGCGGTCAGGAACCTGGCATTCATCCCCTCCATCACCACCACGCGTGGATCCTGCCTGAGCGTCCAGGCAAGCTGGCCCTTGCCGACGTCGACGGCGTAGACGCGGGTCGCGCCGTGTTGGAGCAGGCAATCGGTGAACCCGCCGGTCGACGAGCCGATGTCGATGCAGGTCAGGCCGGCAGGGTTGATCTGGAAGTGGGTCAGCGCGTGCTCGATCTTGTGGCCTCCCCGGCTGACGAACCGGTCCTTGGCCACGAGTTCGACGGCGTCGCCGTCCTTGACCTTGTCGCTGGACTTGCGGCCGACCTGGCCGTTGAGGCGCACCTGTCCCGCGAGAATGGCGCGCTGGGCCTTCTCCCGGCTTTCCAGCAATCCGCGTTGCACCAGGGCCTGATCAAGTCGCATGTCGGTGGTCGACTATGCGAACGGCCGGGTGTCCGGCGCAAGGGGGCTGTAGCTCAGTGGATGACCGGTGTAGCGGCGTTGCGCCGGGGGGGCATTGCGAAGGACGACCGGTGCCGGCGCTGCGGGCTTGTTGCCGTTGGCTGAAGCGGCGGTTTTGGTCGTCTTTGGACCGCGCCGCCGTCCTATGAGACTGCTCAGTTCCTCGACCGTCTCCTTGAGTTCCTGGGCTTGCTGGTTGAGATCGTTTGAAGCGACGGCGCATTCCTGGGCATTGGCGGCGGAAGTCTGGGTGGCCCGGTCCATCTGGGTCATGGCGGTGTTGATCTGCTTGATCCCCTGGTTCTGCTCCTGGGACGCGGCGGCGATGCCGGCTACGAGGTCATCCACCTGACGGGCATGGCCGATGATCTCCGAGAGGCTGGTTACGACCTTCTGGCTGATCGTGATCCCTTGACGACTCTTGCGGAGCGAGTCCTCGATGCTGGCCGTGGTTTCGTGGGCGGCGGCGGCGCTGCGAAGGGAGAGGTTGCGGACCTCTTCGGCGACGACGGCGAATCCGGCACCGGCCTCGCCGGCCCGGGCCGCTTCGATCGCCGCGTTCAGGGCGAGGATGTTGGTCTGGAAGGCCACCTCGTCGATGCTCTTCATGATCTTGGCGATGTTGTCCCCCGCGGCCTTGATGTCGTCCATCGCCCGGGTCATTTCCGCCATGTCGGCCGCCCCGACATCCGCGGCGGATCGAGTCCGGTTGGAGACCAGTTTGGCGGATTCGGCGCTCTCGGCATTCCGGCTCGTCATGCTGGCCATCTCCTCGAGGGATGCGCTGGTTTCCTCGAGCGACGCCGCCGTCAGGCTCGATCCTTCGGCCAACGACCCGCTGGCGCCGCTGATCTGGGTCGACTTGGTGGCGAGACTGTTGGCGCTGGCGCCGAGCAGGTCGACCGCGCGGCGGAGACGGCGATTGATGGCGATGACCATGTAGGCTGCGATCGCTGACGCAACACCCGCACCGGCGGTGGCCGACACGGCCGCCGTGATCAAGGCGTTGCGACGGGAACGAATGCGCTGCTTGAGCAGGACCTCCAGTTCGTCCGTCAATAGGGTCGCCAAGGCCGCGGTTTGATCCATGGCCTGGATGATCCGGGGGCGAACGGCTGCGGCGGGAGTGTCTTTCGTGTTGTTCGCATGTTTGGACAGATCGGAGGAGAGATCTTGAATGGCGGCCTGGAACTGGCCGAGCGCCGGCTTCAACCGCTTGGCCAAAGTGGGGCTGGTTCCGTAAAACGCCTCGTCTTCGGCGATCGCGGTCTTGATTCCTGATGCGATCTGCGTGGCGTGGGTGCCTTCGAGGATCCGGAGGTCGGTCTTGAGCTGCATCCGCTCCGTCAATGTCCACGGCTCATCCCGGGCGCTCTGCAGCTCAAGCGACTTGGCCAGATAGAGCAGCATCGAATGGACGGCGGGAAGGGCGGAGATCCCTGAATCCATCAGATAGTAGCTGTCGAGGTCGGGGTCGAGGATGAGGTTGGAGGAATCCGCCACGTGGGTGATCAGCTCACGGACGGCTAAGCTCAGGTTGGTGGCGTCTTCGGCCCGTTCGTAGGACGTGTCGTCGTCGTTCGCGAGGCGCCGGGCCGCGGCGATGATGAGCGAGGGATAGGCGTTGGTGCGCTCCCGGGCGGCCAGTGCGGAACGGGAAAGCTTCAAGGGTGTTTCCATCGCGCTCGCCATGGCCTCGAGCGTCTGAGTTTCGAGCCGCAGACGGACGTGGTTGGTCTTGAGCGCGCCCAGCGTGACGGCCTCGTCTTCGCCGGACGTCAACTTGACGCGGAGATGCGCCTCGCGGACAGCCGAGTCCAGAAGCTGAGAGAGATTCCGGATGAACGCGGTCCCTTGAAGCTCCTTCTCGGCGAAGGTGATGTATTCCTGCTTGGCCACCAGAAGCAGGGCCAGAGTGATGGTCAGCGGGACGATGAAACACGCGCAGACGATCGACTGACGATTTGCGACGGTGAGGTTGGCGACCTGGAAACGACTCGACATGGAGGGAGTGTCGGCCCTCAGCCCGGTCGGCTTTAGCAAGCAATGGCCGGGATAAAGCGAATGTCGCATTCCGGCCACGCTGGCGATCCTTCGCGTGGATCAGCGCGCTTTGACCGCCTGTTTCTGGATCTCGCGGAAGGTGCCGTAGAAGGCGTCGTTCTCCGCGATGATCTTCTGGATGATCTGGCTCATGATCGGCGCCTCGGAGTAGTTGACGACCGCGTGGACGCTCTGCTGGTAGGCCTGCATGGCGTTGAGGGTGCCGAACATGTCTCCGAGGAGGATGAAGATGGCCTGGCGCCTCTGCGGCATGGGCAGCCACTGGACCCACTGCACGGTCAGGTTCTGGCCCGGAAGCACGCCGCCGAAGGTCTCCTCGACGATGACGGCCTGGAACGGGATGGCGTTGTAGCGGGCCATGAATTCGTCGTGGTCCTCGACGCACAGGACCTTGTAACCGAGTTCGTGCAGAGCGGCTGTGATGGCCGAGCGGAATTCCGGCGTGCTGACGGCGACCAGGGCCGGGTTGTCGCGGTGGCTGAAAAAGGCGAATGATTCGGACATGGCGGATCAGAATTTGAGTTTGAGGCCGCCACCCGGGACCGGCGACGGGCCGGCGGGCGTTGCGGACCGGCCAGCGGGATCCAGTTGAGGACGCATCCTGAGGTCGCTGACGGCGCCGGCGTATTCGCCGCGCAGCTTCTTGATGTTGTCGATCCCCCGGCCGGCGATGCCCTTCTTGCTGCAATAGAGCATGGCGGTCTCCTCCGTGATGGCGCCCTCCTCGAAGGCCTTCAGGACTGCCTGGTCGAAGGTCTGCCAGCCGAAGGTGGAGCTGGCCTCGATGATCTCGTAGAAGCTTTTCCCCTCGCTCTCGCCTTGGACGATCGATTCCTGGGTGCGGACGTTGGCGCCCATGATTTCGAGGAGCGCATGGCGGCCGCCGCCGATCTTGGGTGCGAGGCGCTGGCTGACGATCCAACGAAGCGTGTCGGCAAGGCGGACGCGGATCTGCTCCTGCTCGACCGTCTCGAACATGCCGAGGATGCGGTTGATGGTCTGGCCGGCGTCGATCGTGTGCAGGGTGCTCACGACAAGATGGCCTGTTTCCGCCGCGCTCAAACCGATCTCCACGGTCTGACGGTCGCGCATTTCGCCGACGAGGATGATCTTCGGGGCCTGGCGCAGGGCGGCGCGGAGGCCGGTGGAGAAGCTGTCGAAGTCGTTGCCCATCTCGCGCTGGTTGAAGGTCGCGACCTTTTGCGGATGCACGAACTCGACGGGATCCTCCAGCGTGATGATGTGGACCGACTTCGTCTCGTTCACCTCGTTGAGCAGGGCGGCGAGCGTCGTGGATTTGCCGGAGCCGGTCGCGCCGGTGACGAGTATGAGGCCGGTTTTTTCCTTCGCCATCTGCTTGAAGATGGGCGGCAGCTTGAGATCCGCGAGCGACGGGATCTGCGTGTTCAGTTTCCGCAGGACGACCGAGTAGTTGCCGCGCTGGGAGAAGATGTTGACGCGGAAGCGGGCCACGTCGCCGAGGGAGTAGGACGCGTCGCAGGACCCCATCCGCAGCAGGTCCTCGGTCAGGCGTGGGCTGCCGTTGACGAGGTTCATGGCGAGGGTCTCGGTCTGGAACGGCGTGAGCTTGAAGATGGGAGGGTTTGTCTCGATCGCCACGAGTTGGCCCGAGTATTCGACCTGGAGCGGCTTATCGACGGTGAAGTTGAGGTCCGACACGTCCTTCCGCGCATCCAGGACGGTGTTGCCGTCGAGCATGGGCGTGTGGTCCAGCATCGTGTTGAGGATGTAATCGAGCTCTGGTTTGCGCATGTCAGGAAATGGGTTTCAGGCCGATGGGCGTCTCAGTCCTCCTCGTCCGGCGGATGGGTGAGGAAGGGGCGGAATTTTTTCCGGTCGATGCATTTGTCGTAGGCCTCTTCGGGCGAGATCCGCTTCATGCGGATGTGTTCCATGATGGAGTCGTCCAGAGGCATGTTGCCGAGCTTCTTGCCGACCTGGATCATGCCGGGGATCTGGTGGGTCTTGCCTTCGCGGATCAGGTTTCCGATCGCGTTGGTCACGACGAGAATCTCGAGCGCGGCGACACGGCCCTTCTTGTCGACGCGTTTGAAGAGGTTCTGGGCGACGACGCCCTTGAGCGATTCGGCCAACGTGACGCGGATCTTGTTCTGCTGGTCGGCGGGAAAGGCGTCGATGATGCGGTCGACCGTCTTGGCGGCGCTCTGGGTGTGGAGCGTGCCGAAGACAAGATGGCCGGTGCTGGCCGCGGTCAGCGCGAGGTCGATGGTCTCGAGATCTCGCAACTCGCCGACGAGGATGATGTCCGGGTCTTCGCGGAGGGCGCCTTTGAGCGCGGAGGTGAAGGATTTGGTGTGGATCCCGACTTCGCGGTGGTTGATCAGGGAGTTCTTCGACTCGTGGACGAACTCGATGGGGTCTTCGACCGTGAGGATGTGGTCGCGACGGTTCTTGTTCGCATAGTCCACCATGGCGGCCAGCGTGGTCGACTTGCCGGAACCCGTAGGGCCCGTCACCAGCACGAGGCCCTTGTGGAGCATGCAGAATTTCTTCAGGACCGGTGGCAGCGGCGCGTCGAACTTTTCGAAATCCTCGAAGGATAGAACCTTGCTCGGGATCTGCCGGAAGACGGCGGAGCAGCCATACTTCTGGTTGAAGAAGTTGGCGCGGAAGCGGCAGACGTTCGGGATTTCGTAGCCGAAGTCCACGTCGCCCGTTTCTTCGAAGACCTTGATCTTATACTCCGGGGCGATCTCGTAGAGCATCGCCTTGAGCGCGTCGCTCTCCAGCGGCGGATAGTCTACGCGGTGGAGCTCGCCGTTGATGCGGAGGATGGGCGGATTGCCGGATGAGAGATGAAGGTCGGAGGCCTTCTGCTCATACATCAGGTGAAAGAACGTATCGATCTTCGCCATAGACTCGTCTCAGGTATTCCCATTCTTATCGGCAAAACGAAGCACGACCCAAGCCAGTGACCACCGCCGCCGACTTGATCCGCCACGAGATCCGCCAACGCGGACCCATCCCTTTCGTCGACTACATGGGGTTGGCGCTTTATGCCGCAGATTCAGGATATTACGAACGCCCCGGGCGGGTGGGCCGGGAAGGGGACTTCTTCACCAGCGTTTCCGTGGGCCGTCTGTTCAGCGAACTGGTCGCGTTTCAGATACGCGAGTGGCTGTGCGCCATGGAGAAACGCGTTTCCCGCGCCGCTGTGCCGAAGTGGCAACTGGTCGAGTGCGGCGCCAACGACGGCGTCCTCGGCGTCGAGGTGCTGGAGGCGCTGCAAAAGTCTTCGGGAAACGACCTTCGGCCGGTCGAACTCGTCTTTTTGGAGCCTTCACCGACCCGGAGGCGCTGGCAGGAAGAGACGGTTTCCGGTCGGCGAGAAGGCTCGGGCAAAGCACTTCCGGTGCGGTGGTGCAGAGACTGGGACGAGCTCGGAACCGTCCATGGAGTCATCTTCAGCAACGAACTGCTCGACGCCTTTCCCTGTCATCGCGTGGCGTGGGATGCAACCGGGAGACGTTGGCGGGAGACGGGTGTGGGGCTGGAAGGAGACCGGTTTGTCTGGACGCCGTTGGAGTCGCCCGGCAACCCGGAGATTTTGGCCGATCCCCACCTGAATCTTCCCGACGGCCTGCTCGACGTCTTGCCGGATGGTTTCGCCACGGAACTAAATCCCGCCGCGTCCGACTGGTGGCGTGCGGCGGCGAACAGTTTGGAAGAAGGCTGGCTGCTGGCCTTTGACTACGGGCTGACGCGGGAGGAATTCTTTATGCCGCAGCGCGCGGACGGAACTCTTCGGGCCTATTCGAAGCATCGCCTCAAGCCCGACGTGCTCGATCGGCCGGGTGAACAGGACCTGACGGCCCACGTGAACTTCACCGCCATCGAGCAGGCGGGGATCGCGGCCGGGTTGACGACGGATGCGTTTGATTTCCAGGGCCGTTTCCTGACGCGGTCGGCGCAGAAGGTCTGGGCCGCGCCGGGAGCCGTGCCATGGGACGCCTCGCGGATCGCGCAGTTCAAGACGCTCGTTCATCCCGAACACATGGGGCGGTCGTTCCGCGTCTTGGCGCAGAGACGGGGCGAGGGGGGATCAATTTCCGTCGGAGGTTAACCGGACTGTTTCGATGCGGATATCTTCGGCGGATGGCTTGGGGCGCTGTTGTGGTTTGGTGAACAGTCCCCGCCAAAACCCGAGGCCGTAGACGAGGTGGGTCAACACGACCAGGGGAGCCACTCGCCATGCGAGCGACGGGCGATCCATGGTCACGGCGAACGCCTGCGCGAGCACGAGCAGCGCGTAGAAACCGATGGGCCAGCGCAGCAGGGGCGGAAGCACCAGGAAGACGAGCAGGTAAACGACGAAGGCTGGAGGAACGAAGTTGAGGATGGAGCCGGACGAAGGATGCAGGCGGAACTGCTCCGCGCGTCCGCGTCCGTAGTTCAGCAGCATTCCGATGAAAGCCTTGAGATGTGGGCGCGGCCGACGAAGGACGCGCACGTCTGGATCGTAGACCAGTTTGCCGCCGCGTTTCTGGAGCTCGTCCATGAGCGCGTTCTCCTCGTTGGGGTAGAGCGACTCGTCGAATCCCCCCAGTTCCACGACCGGCTGCCGGCGGGCGATGAGATTGCAGAGGATCAGCTCCTTCTCGCTGGAGTCGCGCACGACTCCGACCGGCCAGTAGCGCGCGCGGCTCGGACCGAAGGCCAACAGCGTCGCCATCGTCCGGGCGAAAGCCTGTTCCAAAGGCGGAGCTTCGGGCGGGCAGAGATTGGGGCCTCCGACCATGACGACCTTCGAATCCTGGAATTGGGCGGCGGCGCGGCGCAAGGCGTCGGGAAACGCGACCGAATCGTCGTCGAGAAAGTAGACGAGTTCACCGGTGGCCTGGAGAAGCGCGAGGTTGCGCTGGACGGAGGGTTGTTTGCCGCGGGCCAGGAGGACTTGTATCCGGTCCTGCGGATAGTCCAGAGCGCGGACGCCGGCCAGAGCCCGGATCCCGGTGTCGGTCGGCCGGGCCGGAATGATGATGGTGACGGACGGCAGCGGGTCGGGCACGGGAGACCTGATACCTGATCCGGGATGCGAGATGCCAGTTCACGCTTCTTGGATGGGGCAAATTCCCGTTTGGCCTTCTCTGATTCGGCCGGTAGGTTCGTCGGCACCAGTATGCAACAGATCATTTCCGTCGAACTCAGCCGCGACACGGACGCAGTCCAGATTCCTGCGGGCACGGTCCTCGTGCTGCCCAAGGGCACCCCGGTGGACATCACCCAGACCCTGGGCGGGACCTACACCGTTCATGGCCCGCATGGGCTCTTCCGTATCTCGGGCAAGGACGCGGACGCGCTCGGCTTGAAGCAGGAAGACGCTCCGGCTGCGGCCACGTTCGATGGGCCCGTCGACGAGAAGTCCGTCTGGGAGTCCCTCAAGAGCTGCTACGATCCCGAGATCCCGGTGAACATCGTCGATCTGGGCCTCGTGTATGACATGGCGGTCGAAACCGGCACTTCCGGCGGCAGCAAGGTTTCGGTCAAGATGACCCTGACGGCTCCCGGGTGCGGCATGGGCGCCACCATCGCGGGTGATGCCCAGCAAAAGATCCTTACGCTTCCCGGCGTGGAAGAGGCAACCGTCGAGATCGTGTGGGATCCGCCGTGGCATCAATCCATGATTTCGGCCGAAGGTCGCCGGGTTTTGGGTCTGGAGTGACCCGTGCCTGCCGAGAGGGTCGGCGCGGATATCCCTTGGTATCCCGCATTTACGTTTGACCGCCTTTTTCCCGGGCGGCTAGGTTCCGCCTTCACTTTTTAATGCCCCTATGATTGGTAGTCTCCGCAAGCACCAGAGCTGGGTTTGGATCATCGCGATCCCTTTTGTCATCGTTTCCTTCGTCGTCTTCTTTTCGCCGGCTGCGAAAATGGGCCGGGGTGGAGAGAGAGGATCCTATGGTTCCATCAACGGCCGCCCCATCAGGTCGGAGGAATTCAACGCGGCGAGGAATCTCGCGACGCTGCAATCGCTCCTGCGGACCGGCCAGCTTCCCCGCGAAGGCCAGGAGCTGAAGCAGGAGATCTTCAACCGCATCCTCATCGATGAGGCGATCCGGCATTACCGCATCCAGGCATCGCCCGAGGTCACGGCCAAGTTTCTGCGCAACCTGCTCGTGGGCGAGAACGCCACCCTTGATCTCCCGACCTACCAAAAGATCCTGGCCAACATCGCGACGCGGATCCCAGGAGTCACTGATCAGGACCTCGACAGCTATGCGCGCAGTGAAGTCGGCCGCCTGCACTTGGCGGCGATCTTCGGTGGTCCGGGTTCGCTCGTTACTCCGGCCGAGGTCGAGGAGAACTTCCGTCGCGCCAATGAGGAAATGATCGTTGAAGCCGCAGTGGTCAGCTCCACCAACTTCCTCTCCCGGGTCATCGCCGATCCGTCGGCCATCAGCAACTACTTCAGCCTGAACCAGTCCTTCTATCGCCAGTCGGAGCAGCGCTCGGCCAGCTATGTTTTCTTTCCGCTGACCAACTACCTCGCCGAAGCCGACGCCCAGTTGGCCAAACAGACCAACATGGCGGCGATCGTCGAGAACCGCTTCACCCAGATGGGCACAAACGCGTTGGTCGAACCGTTGACGGGCCGCCAATTGACCAAGCCCGAGGCTCTCGACCGCATCCGCACCGAGTTCCGCGAGTCCATCGCCGGATCCGAAGCGCGTCGCGCCGGCGCCAAGCTCATCAACGATGTCTACGAAGCGCAGAAGGAGGGTCCCTACGTGGCCGGGCTTTTCGAGAAGCAGGCTGTCGAATCCAAGTTGGCCCTGTTGAACACGCTCCCGTTTGAATCGGCTGTCGGGCCGCTTGGCGTGTCGGCTGAAGGGTTCTCCGAGGCGACGTTCGCCTTGACCCAGGCGAAGCCATTTTCCATTCGGCCGTTGGCCTCGGGAAAAGGGATCTACGTTCTTCTGCTCAAGCAGGTAATCCCGGCCCGGTTGCTGCCCTTGGACGCGGTGAGGGCCCAGGTGATCGCTGATTTCAAACGCGAAGAATCGATGAAGCTCGCCCGCAATGCCGGAGAAAAGTTCGCCTCTACGCTTACCAATTCGACCCCGGTAGCGAAGGGTTTCGCCGCTGCCGCAAAAGCTGCCGGAATGTCGGTCGTTCCCCTTCCGAAGTTTTCGCTCGCGACTCAGGCGCTGCCTGAGAGCCCGCTCGCGGTTGATATCCGTCTTCTCAAGGGATACACGTCTGGCTTGAAGGTGGGGGCCAGCACAGCCTTTGTGCCGCTCCAGGACGGCGGTGTCGTCATGCACCTTGTTTCCAAGCAGGCCGTGGATGCCGCCAAAATGCGGGAAGAACTTCCGGCCTACGCCCAGCGTTTCCGCGAACAGCGGGTCTACTACAGCTTCAGCGAGTGGCTGAACCGCCAGGCTGGCGAACTCAAGCTCGTCGTTCCGCAGTCCTGAGCGGAACATTACCCAAGCCGTGGCCGACACCATCAAGCTCTCCTCCCCGGGGACAAAAGAATTCTGGGAGATTCCGATCCTTTACAAGGACGAGCACCTTCTCGCGATCGACAAGCCGGCCAACCTGCTGACTTCACCCGACCGGAACGATCCGGATCGTCCGAACCTGATGAAGCTCCTTCACGCCGGCATCGAGGCGAAGAAGCCTTGGGCGGTGAAGCATGGGACCGACTATCTGGCCATTGCCCACCGGCTCGATTTCGAGACCAGCGGCGTGACACTGCTGGCCCGGAGCAAATCCGTCCTCATTCACCTGGCCAATCTTTTCGGCTCCGACAAGCCGCTATGGACCTACTTCGCCCTGGTCAACGGATTCCCTGCCGAGACCGTTTTTGAGGTGGATATGCCGCTTTCCCAGCATCCGATGCAGCACGCGTTGATGAGGGTCGATCCCAAGAGCGGAAAGAAATCCCTGACCCGTTTCGAGGTGCTTGAGGCGTTCCGTCGGCATGCTTGGATCCGATGCAATCCGGTCACCAGCCGCATCCATCAGATCCGCGTCCATCTCAAATGGGTGAAGCTTCCGATTTGCGCCGACTCCATTTACGGCGGCAAATCGCTCTGGCTCTCATCGATCAAGAAGAACTATCGGCTGAAGGAGAACGAGGAGGAGAAACCGCTTACGCCTCGCCTCGCACTCCACGCCGCCAGACTGGAGCTGAAGCATCCCATCACCGGTGGACCCGTCGTGATCGAAGCACCGCTGCCGCGAGATCTGGCCGTCGCGTTGAAATACCTGCGGAAGTATTCCGTGCCCGGAGCCGGGCAGGACGGAGTCGAAGGCAGTGTGCCTCTCGATGCCCCGAACGCCGCCGATCAGGGCTAGTTTTCGGCTCCGAACTTGGACTGGTGCCAGAGCCTCAGCCTACCAGCCAGGCGAGGATCGCCTTCTGCGTGTGGAGACGGTTTTCAGCCTCCGTGAAGATCGTGTCGGCATTGGCCTCCAGAGTTTCTTCACTGATTTCTTTTCCGCGATAGGCCGGCAGGCAGTGCATCACCAATGCGTCCGGCTTGGCCTGCTTCACGAGGGCCGCGTTTATCTGGTAGGGAGCGAGGTCCTTCAGGCGATCGGCGGATTCGGCTTCCTTGCCCATCGAGACGAAGACGTCCGTATAGAGCAGATCCGCGCCGCTGGCCGCCGCGTTCACATCCTCCGTGCAGGAGATCCGTCCCCCTGCACGGGCCAACAAATCGCTCGAAGGCTGGTAGGCCTTGGGAGCCGCGATGCGCAGTTCAAAGCCGAGTTTCGAGGCCGCCCAGATCCAGGAGAGAGGCACGTTGCACGCCCCGTCACCGACGAACGTGACCACTTTTCCCCGGATGGAACCGCGCTTCTCCTGAAACGTGAAGATGTCCGTCAGGATCTGGCAGGGGTGCTCGTCGTCGGTCAGCGCGTTGACGGTGGGAATGCCGGAGTAGCGTGCGAAGTCGTCGACATCCTGCTGTGCGAAGGTGCGAATAACGGCGCCGTGGACCATGCGGCCGAGGACGCGGGCCGTGTCCTTGATCGGTTCTCCGCGGCCGAGCTGGATGTCGCCCGCGTTGAGGAAAAGCGGCCGCCCGCCGAGTTCGTGGATCCCGACTTCGAAGCTGACCCGGGTCCGGGTGGATGACTTGGAGAAGATGAGCGCCCACGTCTGTCCTGCGAGTGGTTTGACGTCGTGACCACGATTCGATTTGAACGCGGCCGTGGTGTTCAGCACTTGCTCCATGTCCGAAGTGGACATGTTTTCCAGGCTCAAAAGATGTTTCATCGCACCGTCGGGTTCAATTTTGGAAAGCGCGAAATATGCGTGAATGGTGGCCTTAGGCAACGGGAACTTTGAGGCGGCGGAGGATTGGTTCCAAAGAGAAAGACGACCCGGTGGGATCGTCTTTCGTGATCGGAAATTGAAACGCTCGGACTCAGGCGCGCTTGCGGCGCATGAAGGGGATCGCCGCGATTGAGGCGCCAAGAAGAGCCCATGTCGTTGGTTCGGGCACCGGGATGATCTCGCCGGAGGGGAGCTGATAGGCCTTGCCGGAGACAGTCGGCCCCCAGCAAAAAAGATGGAATCTGAGGCTTGAGCGACGGGCCTGAACGGTCGAGCGAATGTTTCTTTTTCGCATAGAAAGGCGCATTTATTTACGGCTTGAGGCATGCCGTCGTCTGGCGGTCGACATCAATTAGAAATTGTCTTCCGGGTTAAGTTCATTTGACGGTTCGGTTCCATTTCCTCGTCGGCGTAGAGTTCTCAACGAGTGTGACTCATGGCGTTTGGCGAGTCGGAGGCCTTGGGAATCGCGAACCAGTTCGCAGTGGTAGAACTCGGGCGCGGTTGATCCCAATCCCTGGTAAAGGAGGAGTTGGCGGGCTGTTGAAAGCAGCAGGTCGGCTCCCCGCACGACCTCGGTGATTCCCATCAGGATGTCGTCCGTCACCACCGCGAGCTGGTAGCTGGGGATTCCGTCGTGGCGCCAGACGACGAAGTCGCCGAAGTCTTTCCCGGCGGTAAACGACTGGGGTCCTAGATTTCCGTCTACGAAAGGGATGGTTTCGCTGTCGCGGACACGGAATCGCCAATTGAACCGGCCCGTCGTCGGAACATCTTTCGCAGAGCGATGACGGCAGTTGCCGGGATAGACGGGCTCCTCGTCGCCTTCGTTCGGGGCGGACACCGAGGCTTGAATTTCCTTCCTTGAGCAGGTGCAGGGATAGACCAGGTCGGCGCGGATGAGCCGATCGAGGAAGGTGCGATAGCAACTCAACCGCTGGCTCTGGAGGTAGGGCGCGTGTGGCCCGCCGATGTCCGGCCCCTCGTCCCAATCGAGTCCGAACCACTTGAGGTCCTCGATGGCCGCAGCGGCGAACTCGGGCCGGCAGCGCGGTTCGTCCAGATCTTCCATGCGGAAGACGAGCCTGCCGCCCGCGGCTCGGGCACGTTGATGTGCGATCCGGAATGTCTGTGCGTGGCCGAGGTGGAGATACCCGGTCGGTGACGGCGCAATGCGACCGACGTAGGGCTTGTTGGGCGATGACAGCATGTCAAAAGGGGGCGGCCGGATTCTCCTCCAGCCACGCTCGGAGTCCGGGTAGGGATCCTCCCAGCAACGCCTCCAACCGGCCACATGTCATCGAGGTATCCGGCGATCGTGGCGGGCCTTGGTAGTCTCTTAGAGAGCCGGATTGGAGGATCGAGTCGTCTTTCCCCCAACGTTGCAGGAGTAGCTTTCCAATTTGGAAGCGCGAGAGCCGTTCGCCGCCGCACAGGTGGAAGATCCCCCGCGGAAGGTCCCTCAAGTTGGCCAGTTTCCAGAGGACGTTGGCTGTCATGGCGGCGGCGGCGGGACAGCGGAACTCGTCGACAAACAGGCTCATGGCCGTTCCGCTTTCAACCGACCGGCGGAATTCCTCGTTGAACCCGCGATCGCCGGTGGGGGAACAACCTCCGTTCAACGAGAGGCGGAAGACGGCGTTTTGGGGATGGGCGAGCACCTGCCTCTCGCCGTCCACTTTTGTGCGGCCGTAGAGTGTCAGAGGATTCACGTGGGCGGTTTCGGCGTAGGCGCCGGCCTTTCCGTCGAAGACCAAGTCGGTTGAAAGAAACCAGACCGGGGTCTCGCCGGCGATGTCGCAGAGGATGCGGGTGGACTCGACGTTGACCTGCCGCGCGAGGGTGGGATTGGCGTCGCAGGCCGCGCTCTTCGAGATGGCGGCGCAGTGGATGATCAGCGATGGCAGGGTTCGTTTGAAGGCTGCCCGGATCGCGTGGTGATCGGTCAGATCCAGATCGGCGCGGGCCCAAGCGTGGGTGGTCCACTTGCTCGAATGCCACGCGCCTTGGCGGGCGAGGTGGCTGCCGATCAGCCCGCCTGCTCCTGTGATCCAGAGGCTTTTGGTCTCGGGTTTGTTCACGTCGCGAGTCTAGGAATCTAACCTATTGGAGAGAAGCTTGGACAGAGTCCTGCGGCAATGATCCCATTTGAATCAATGAATCGATATGCGATGGGCTGGATTGTCGGAGCGACAGTCTTGGCGGTGCCTCGGATGGTTTCGGCTGCGACCCTGTATGATGGGAGCGCCGTGAATCGGCCTTCGGACCAAGGGATGATTTACCAGCGAGAACCCTCTCCAGGCTCCGCCGTGGAGACTCAGCTTGCGAACGGCGTCCGCCTCGACACGACGGCTGCGACCTCGGACAAGGCCGGTTACTTTGGCATCTTCGGCGTCAATCCGGCCGTGCCGGTGATGGATCGGTCCGTCGGATTTACGGTGACCTTCGACCTGAAATTGATCTCCGAGGCGCATGAAAATGCGAACCGGGCCGGGCTGAGCGTGATCGCGTTGGGAAGCGACAAAAAGGGAATCGAGCTCGGTTTTTGGGCCAATGAGATCTGGGCGCAGTCCGATTCGCCGATCTTTACCCACGCTGAAGGAGCGGCGTTCGATACGACGTCGGGCCTTCTGCGTTATGATCTGACCGTTTCCGGCAACTCCTACACCCTGATGCAGGGAGCTTCCACGGTGCTGACCGGGGCGGTGCGGGACTATTCGTCTTTCGGCCTGCCATACACCCAGCAGAACTTCCTGTTTGTCGGCGACGACACCACGTCCGCCGCTGGTTCTTTTGAATTCGCCTACTTGGCCGTCTCGGCTGTGCCGGAGCCTGGAACGCTTGGCCTGCTGCTCGGCGGTTTCGGAGTCCTCGCGGGTGCCGCTTGGCGGCAGCGGCGTGCTCCTCGCTGAAGCGGAATTGGCAGCTCACGGGGAAATAATCGCTTGGGAACTGGCCATCGCGTGAGGATGTATGGGTCTCGGTCCAGATGGGCTTCGCCGGCCCGCGGTAGGTTATCCAGTCGATGCGGTCGTCGGCTTCGCGCGGCCCCTGGAAGTTGTCGAACGTGGCGACTGCCTTGCCGCGACGTTCGGTGGCCGTGGACCACGAATCGATCAGGACACCGTCGCCGAGCAGGATTTCGTAGGCCGGATTCTTCCCGGCGGTGACGTTGAAGTCTCCGATCACGAACACCGGCAGAGTGGTTTTCAGGGCTTCGACCCGGGCCCGGATCAGCGCGGAGCTGTTCGTGCGCGCGGCTTGGGAGATGGGGTCGTAGGGGGTGTTGCAGACGGAGAACTCGCGCCCGGAATCGCGGTCTGAGAAGCGGACCCAGGTCCCCATCCTCGAAAGGGAGCTGTTCCAGGATTTTGAACCGACGGCGGTGGGAGTTTCCGACAGCCAGAAGTGGTCATACTCCCGAGCGATCAGCCGGTTCTTTCGGTAGAAGATGGCCGAGAACTCACT
>CANJSG010000039.1 GCA_947476875.1 Verrucomicrobiota bacterium
CATCGATGCGAAGGGAGTAAAGCTCGCGACCTCCGTGCCCGCCGTCACCGTCGCGGCCGATCCGACCCTGCTTGTCGGCCGTCGCGAACAGGCCGCCCGTCTGCTCGCTCCCATCCTGATGGTCAACGAAGGGGCGCTCTCCAAACGGCTTGAGATCACCGTTCGTCCTGGTTTCAGGACGAACAACGGCGTCGCGCAGCAAATCTGGCTGACCAACCAGTTCGTCCTACTCCAGCGCAAGGTTTCGATGGAACGTTGGCAGCAGGTCACCCAGGCGATGGCCACCCTGCCGCTTCTGGTCAGCGCCGAAACGTTGGCCCGGACCAACGGAGTGGGTCGACGGGCTTTGACGAATTTCTGGAACGCGGCCCGCACCCGATCGATCCAGTCGACGCCGGACCAGATCCGCACGTATCCGGGCCAGACGTTGGCCGCCCAGATCATCGGGTCCACCGGCCAGGACGAACTCGCGTCCGGCGTCCTGGGACTTGAAGCCAAGTTCGACGACCTGCTGCAAGGCCAGGCCGGATGGATGATCTCGGAGCGGGATTCCCACAGGCACGAGATTTCCCAGTTCCGCCGGCAGGACGTGGAAGCGCGTTCGGGCAACAGCCTGGTCCTCACGATCGACGCATGGGTCCAGTATCATCTCGAGACCGCCATGGCCGCACAGATGAAGGAGCTCGGTGCGAAGGGAATGATGGGGCTCGTGATGCGGCCCAAGACGGGCGACATCCTCGCGATGGCGTCGTTGCCAACGTTCGATCCGGCCAACATCCGGCCCGGTGATTCGAACTTCTTCAACAGCCGCCTCGTCACCGATCAATACGAACCGGGCTCGACCTTCAAGGTCGTGACCGTGGCCGCCGCGCTCGACGCCGGGTTGGTGCGGATGGACGACAAAATCTTCTGCGAGAACGGCGCGTGGCATTATCACGGTCGCGCCCGTCCGCTGCGCGACAGCACGCCCCACGGCTGGATGACGGTCGACGAGATCCTCGCCAAGTCGTCGAACATCGGAGCCGGCAAGATCGGGGAGAGGATGGGCGGCGTCCTGATGTGCGACTACATCGAGGCGTTTGGTTTCGGTAAACGCACCGATCTTCCGATGCCCGCCGAGTCCTATGGGCTGGTCCACCGGCCGGATCGCACCAACCGCTTCCCGTCCGGGCGGGTCATTCCCGGCTGGAACGGTCTCAGCGTCGCGCAGATTCCGATGGGGCAGGGCATCGCGGTCACACCTTTGCAGATGTCGATGGCCGTCGCCGCGATCGCCAATCGCGGCTTGCTGATGAAGCCGCGATTGATCGACCGCGTCCTGGATGCCGACGGCAACCTGATTTCAAAAACTCCGGTGATGCCCGTGCGCCGTGTTCTTCGTGAAGAGACGGCCAACGCCATCATCGAGTCGCTCAAGGGACCCGTTGCCGCAGGCGGCACCGCGACCCGGGCCCGCATGGAGAACTACTCCGTCGCCGGCAAGACGGGCACCGCGCAGAAGCCCGAGAACGGCGGCTACTCGGACACGAAGTTCTACTCCTCCTTCATCGGGTTTTTCCCGGCCAGCGATCCCGAGGTGCTCATCGCGATCATCGTGGACGAGCCGGAATACGACCGCGTCCACAAGAACCACCAGGGCGGACGTGCGGCCGCGCCCGTATTCGCGCAGGTCGGGACGAACGTCGCGAACTACCTGAACATCCGGCCCGACATCATCAAAACCAACTCCGCCTCGGCTTCGATCCTGGCGGCGGGAATTCCCTGACCATGCTGCTCCGTCAAATCCTCAAGAGCATAGACCCGATCGATGTCGCGGGCTCCGTCAACCGACAGGTGACGCTCGTCACGAACGATCCGCGCGGCGTCATCCCGGGCGCGCTCTACGTCTCGCATGGCGAGGCCAACGAATCGGAATTCGTCCGCGCCAGCATTGCCACCAGCCGCGGCGCGATCGCGGTGGTGTGCCGTGATTCAAGCCAGCTTTCGGCGCGTTCCACCCGCATCCGCGTCGCCGACCCGTCACTCGCGTTGGCCCGTGCGGCCGCCGCGTTCTACGGATACCCGGCGCACAAGCTGCAGATCTACCGGTTCGTTCCCGGGGAGGATTCCGCCGCCAACGCCTACCGCGCCCGCCAGATACTGGAGGTCCACGGGATCAAGACCGGATTGATCACGGCGTTCGTCAGCCAGATCGGTCGGCGGGAACATCCCGCCCAGCCGCGCGCGCTCAACGGAATGGATTTCCAGCGGCTCCTCTCGGAGATGGTCGAGCACGGCTGCCGCGCGTGCATCGTCGATGGCTCTGTGGCCGACGCCCCCAAGGTTTTCGGCGCGGGGCCGGTTCGTTGGTTCCAGGTGAAGACGATCGGAGAAGTCCTGCGGCCGCTTGGGCTGAAATGGAAGGACGGGACCGATGCTTCGGCGATTCCATGCCCGGGCTGCGAGGAGCAGATCGACTGTGGCCAGAAGTTCGAGGTGATGGTCGAGCGGGCCGAAACTCCGCTTCGCCTCGAACATGTCCTGCGCTCCGTTCGCCGCAGGGTCCGCGGCCATATCTATGTCGTCTTCGGGAGCAAGGCGGCCCACTCGGCCGAACAGCGCGCCGGATTTGGCCATGTGATCGGGCGATTTGCCGATGGCGTCTGGATCACGACAGATGATCCGGCGGGTCATTCGCCGTCCCACTTGGCGGAGGAGGTCGCATTTGCGTGGCGGCAGGCTCGGCCGGAGCCGGCGCAGAGGCAGCCGGACCGCTCCATGGCAATCCGCTCCGCGCTTTGGCGGTGCCGTCCGGGTGACGCCATTGTGGTGGCCGGCAAAGGGGCCGAGACTTTCAACATCCTCGCGGACACCGTCGTCCCCTTTGACGACCGTGAAGAATGCCGGGATTGCCTTGGCCGGCTTGGATTCGGGGCCGACGCAGCGGTCCAGGCGGTGATCGAATGAACCCGCTGACCCTTCAATTTGTTGCGGTGTCGACCGGTGGCCGGATTCAAGCGGGTGCCCCGGATCTGGAGGTTTGCCGCGTCTGCACGGACTCGCGCGCGGTCCTTCCCGGAGACCTGTTCGTCGCGTTGCGCGGCGACCGCTTTGACGCCCATGACTTCATCGCGAGCGTGGCGTCGGCGCACTCCGTCGCCTTGTTGGCCGATGAATCCAAGGCGCATCTCGTTCCATCGGGAGTTCCGGCGGTGCTGGTTCCCTGCACGCGCAAGGCGCTCGGCGCACTGGCCGCCGCGTATCGCCGTAGGTTCAGCCTCTCCGTGGTCGCAGTGTGCGGATCCAACGGAAAGACCAGCACCAAGGAATTGATCGCCGCCGTGCTCCGCGAGAAGGGGCCTTCGGTCGCCAGCGAAGCCAGCTTCAACAACGACATCGGGGTCCCGGTGACGCTTCTGCGGATCGAGTCCGGCCACCAGTCGGCGGTGCTTGAAGCGGGAACCAACCATCCAGGCGAGCTCCAGCCGTTGCTCGAATCCATCGCGCCGAAGATCGGCGTCCTGACCAGCATCGGCCGCGAGCACCTCGAGTTCTTTGGCGACATCGATGGCGTCGTCCGCGAGGAAGGCTGGGTTGCCGAGGTGCTTCCGGCCGACGGCCATCTGATCGCCAATGGTGAATCGCCCGGCCTCAAGGCAATCGTTGCGCGCACGAAGGCCCAAGTCTGGTTGGCGGGGTTTTCGGACGGTTTTGATTTCGTCGCCCACGATGTGCAGATCGCGCCCAAAGGCTCCTCCTTCCGCGTCGAGTCGAAGATTTCGGGCTACGACGGCGAGTATCAGATCAAGCTTCTCGGCCGGCACCAGGTGTTGAACGCACTGCTGGCCATCGCCACGGGCGCTGCGCTCGGGATCGATCGCGGGCAGGTGCTGCGGGCGTTGGCCGCGTGTGCTCCGGCCAAGATGCGATTGCAGTGGGAACAGGTCGGCGACGCCTGGGTGCTGAACGACGCCTACAACGCGAACGCCGACTCGATGGCGGCGGCGTTGCAGACATTTTCCGAAATGAGGGTCGGCGGACGCCGCGTGGCTGTGCTTGGCGACATGGGTGAACTCGGGGACCACACGGCCTCCGCGCATGAGGAAGTCGGCCGGCTGGCGGCGGCCTCCAAGGTTCAGCTCCTGATTGCCGTCGGTTCGAATGCCGACATCACCGCCGCCGCCGCGCTCCAGGCGGGGCTGACCGGAGTTGTTGCGGTCGGTTCCGTCGAACAGGCCTTCGCCGAGTTGAAGGAACGGATTCGGCCGAAGGATCTGGTCCTGCTGAAAGCGTCCCGATCGGCAAAGCTGGAGCGCATCGTGGCGATGCTCCGCGAATCGGCGCCGTTGACGGAGGTGCGCTCATGAAGCCGCGCACCCTTCCTCAAGCCGACTTGAATGGCCCCGGTCCGAAAACCCGGTTGATTGCCACTTCGGGTTTGGCCGGCGGCGAACTGCGGCGCCTGCTGCGCGCAGTCCGGCGTCATCCCGTATTACCCACGATCCTTTCCCGGATCCCGAGGCACGACTGACGATGCTCTATTACCTTGCCCAATCGATCATGGACGCCGCCCAGGGAACGGAATGGGAGGCGGCGTTCTCGTGGTTGCGTCTCTTCCGCTACATCAGCTTCCGGGCGGGCGGTGCGTTGCTGACCGCATTGGCGTTCAGCCTCTGGATTGGACCCTATTTCATCGCCTGGTTGAAGGAGCTGAAGTTTGGCCAGGACTACGCGGACAAGGCGGAAGAGATCGGCGACCTGAGGACGCGTCTGCTGAGCAAGAAGGGCACGCCCACCATGGGCGGAGTCATGATCGTGCTGGTGCTGGATCTCACGGCGATGCTGTGGGCCCAGTGGAACACGCAGGTCCAGTTGACGATGCTTTCGGTGCTGGTGCTGGCGGGCCTGGGTTTCCACGACGACTGGGCCAAGGTCACCAAGCAGAACAACCTCGGGATCACCGGTGGTTTGAAGCTGGTCATCCAGTTCCTCCTGGCGGGATTTGTCGCCTGGTATCTCTACGAGTTGCCGGCGACCCAGCGGGTGATCAGCGAGGTCATGGTGCCGTTCTACAAGTATCCGGTCCTGGTCGGAACCTGGGGGCTGGTCGTTGGGGGAATCCTCACGGTGCTCTGCATCGTCGGGAGCTCGAACGCAGTCAATCTCACCGACGGTCTCGACGGTCTCGCCATTGGCTGCACGATCATCGTGTGCCTTGTCTTCGCCGTGCTGACCTACGTCGCCGGCAACGTGAAGATCGCGGGCTACCTGGAGGTTCCCTATGTCGCGGGGTCGGGTGAGTTGACCGTCTTCTGCGCGGCCATGGTCGGGGCGGGAATCGGATTCCTGTGGTTCAACTGCCATCCGGCGAAGCTGTTCATGGGCGACACGGGATCGCTCGCTCTAGGCGGGGTTCTTGGAATCATCGCCGTGCTGATCCAGCAGCCGTTGATCCTGGCGATCGCGGGCGGAGTTTTCGTGATGGAAGCGGTCTCGGTGATGATGCAACGGTCTTGGTTCAAGTGGACCCGGCACCGGACCGGCACGGGCCGGCGGTTGTTCCGCATGGCGCCGATCCATCATCATTTTGAAAAACTTGGATGGTATGAATCGCAGGTCGTGACGCGGTTCTACATCCTGTGCGTCGTCTGCGCCGTAGTGGCCCTGGCTACCCTGAAGATCCGTTGAAGCATGTTTGAGTTGAACGAAAAGTCCGTCCTGGTCATCGGCCTCCATCCGGCCGCGCAGGTGGTCTGCGCCCTGTTGCTCGGACGCGGCGCGCGGGTGACGGCGGTCGATGGCGACGACTCGGCCGCTCTTCGTTCCGCGTGCCGGAACCTCGTCGTGTCGGGTGCGGCGCTGCACTTTGGCCGCGGCCAGTTGCCGGAAGGCGCCTTCGACTTCGCCATCGTCTGTCCCGGGGCTGTCGGTGAATCCGACTTCGTCTGGCAGGCGGTGGAACGGAAGCTGGAGCTGATCAGTGAACTCGAATTCGCCTACCAGCAGTCCCTTTGTCTGGGGATCGCTGTCGCCGGCACCAACGGGAAGTCGACGACCGCGCGGATCATCGAACAGATCCTGACCGCGGCCGGCCGACGAACCCGCGTCGCGGGCAGTCCGGACCACCCGCTCTGCACCGCGGCGAACCAGAGCCGGGAACTCGACTATCTCACGATGGAGGTGACGGTTCCCCAGTTGGAGAACATCCGTTACTTCCGTCCGTCCGTGGCCGTTCTCCTCAACGCCGCGCCTGATCACCTCGACCGATACCGCACGCTTCCGGACTACCTCCGGGAGATGTCGAAGATCTTCTCCAACCAGCAGCCTTTCGACTGGGCCATCATCCAGAGCGAGGCGATGGCGCACCTGCGTTCGCTCAACCTGCCGATCCCTTCCAAGGTCATCACCTTCAGCTCCCAGAACCGCCGGGCGGACATCTTCCTCGACCGTTCGCTGCTCGTAAGCCGCATCGAGGGCTGGGAAGGGCCCTTGTTCGACATGGATCGCAGCCGTCTTCGCGGACCGCACAATGCCGAGAACGTCATGGCGGCTTTGGCGGTGGGGCGGGTCCTCAGGCTGCCGCTGAATCCGATGAAGGAGGCGTTGGAGGCGTTCGAGCCGGCGCCGCATCGGTTCGAGCTGATCGGAGAGGTCGATGGGGTGAAGTTCATCAATGACTCCCGGGCCACCAACCTGAGCGCTCTCAATTATGCGATCCAGTCTGTTCCGCCGTCCCGGGAAGCGAACGTCTGGGTCATCGCCGGGGGGCGGGACCGGGGTATCGACTTCCATGACGTGGGTCCTCTGCTTTCCCAGCGGGTGAAAGGCACTTTCCTGGTCGGAGAAGCGCGAGAAAAGCTCCGTGCGGCATGGAGTTTGTTTACACCTTGCACCCTCATGGATTCATTGTTAGAAGCCACGCTTGAAGCGGCGCGCAGCGCGGCTCCTGGCGATTTTGTCCTGCTTTCACCGGCCTGTTCGAGTTTTGACCAGTTTCAAAACTACCAGCACCGGGGAGACGTGTTTCGACAGGCGGTGCGGAACTGGGCGGAATCCACGGGTCGTGGCTCTTCCGAAGATTCCCTTGGTTCACCGGGCAAAAAGTCCTTCTGCGCATCGCCCGAGCCCGTTTTGAAATGATTTAATGACTCCCCGAAGCAGGGCGCCGAGGGGAAATGACAACGACAATTACCGAATCAGCCACCATCACATGAGCACTCCGAACCCACTGGTCCCGCAGGGATCCATCCAGCAGCAGTCCGCCAGCCGCAACCGCACCCGTTTGCTGGTGTTTGGCGTCATCGCCGTCCATGTCGTCGCCCTCGGCGGGCTTCTGTTCCAGGGCTGCAGCAAGCCGGCCGATCCCGGCGCCACCGCGCCCGGCTCCACGGACCTGACCGGCACGCCTGTTCCCGGCGCGAACGATCCCGGACTTTTGGCCACAAACACCGTTCCTGACGCCGGCCTCGCCACCACCAGTTCCGTGCCGTCGATCGCCGCCAACACCGGTTCGGTTCCGGGCGTTCCCGGAACGGCCCCGTATGTCAGTGGCACCCGGAATCCCGGCGCCGTTGCCCCGGGGAGCGCGACCTACCCCGGTGCTCCAACCGTCCCCGCCGTGGCGACCCCTGCGCCCGTGCCGGCAACTTTGGAAACCATCCCGGCGGCTCCGATGTCCGAAGGTGGCGAGCACAAGATCGCCAAGGGCGATACGCTGGCCACCGTTGCCAAGAAGCACGGCGTCTCGATCAAGGCCCTCGAAGCCGCCAATCCCGGCGTTGATTCCCGCAAGCTCAAGATCGGTCAGATCATCAAGATCCCGGCCGGTGGCAAGTCCTCTGTCGCCGCACCGGCTGTTGGTGGTGGATTGGCAGCTCCCGCCTCATCCGAGACCGGCACCTACAAGGTCAAGAAGGGTGACAGCCTCACGGGAATCGCCAAAAAGCACGGCATCACCGTCAAGGAACTCCGTCGGATCAACAACCTGAAGACCGACCAGATCAAGGTCGACCAGACCCTTAAGGTTCCGGTCAAGGCCGCGGCGCCCGCCCCCGCCCCTGAGCCGGCCCCGGCTCCTGCGCCTGTCGTTCCGGCCTACACGCCTCCGGTCACTCCTCCTCCGGCCGGCACCGTTCCGCCGGCGGCACCGCTCGGACGTCCCTGATCCAGCGGCCCTCGGTTACTTTGCCTGACCCAGCGTCCGCACCATGAGATACGCCACGACCCTCCTCGTGTTCTGTGTCGCTGGCTTGCTGGCGCTGGGTCTGACCATGCTGTTCAGCGCGAGCAATTCCAGCGCTGGAGCCCCGGCTGAAGGCGCCCGATTTCTGATGGCGCAGCTCAAGTGGTGCATCCTCGCCGTCCCGGCCGCGGTGGCCGCGGCCTGCTTCGACTACCGGCTATTGAAGAAATGGTGGCCCGTGCTTTTGGCGGTCACCGTTCTCCTGCTCGCCTACGTCCTCGTCTTCGAAAAGCCGGTCAATGGAGCCCGGCGCTGGATCGTGAAGGGCGGCTACCAGTTCCAGCCTTCCGAGATGGCGAAGCTCGCGCTCGTCATCTTCCTCGCCTGGTATGGCGAACGGTTTTCCCATCGCATGAAGTCGTTCCTTCACGGCGTGGTGATTCCGTGCGCAGCGGCCGGTGTGGTCTTGGGGTTGGTCTTCAGGGGTCCCGACGTCGGGACAACCCTGTTGCTCACCTGTGTCTGCGGCATCGTCCTTCTTTGTGCAGGCGCGCGGGCTCGCTATCTGGTCCTGCCCGCCGTCATTCTCCTGACCGTGGTCGGCGCGTTCGTGGCGACCAACTCCAACCGTTCGGAACGCATCCATTCGTGGCTGAATCTTGAGGAAACACGCCGCGACCGCGGCGCCCAACAATGGCAGGCGCAGTTGGCGATCGGCGCCGGCGGTCTTGCGGGCAAAGGGCTCGGCGAAGGCCGCCAGAAGATGGGCTGGGTTCCCGAGCATCACACGGACTTCATCTTCGCCGTGGTAGCCGAGGAGCTTGGGCTCATCGGGGGTCTCTTCGTCATCCTCGGCTTCATGGGCGTGCTCGTCGCCGGAATGTGGATCGCGCTCCACGCATCCGATGTCTTCGGGACGCTCCTCGCCACGGGCATCACCGCGCTGATCGCCGTCCAGGCTTTCATCAACATCGGAGTCGTCACCGCCACGTTGCCGAACAAAGGGCTGGCCCTTCCGTTCATCAGCTACGGTGGTTCGAGCCTTCTCTTCATGCTCGTCGCCGTCGGTGTTCTCCTCAGCGTGGCCCGGCAGGCCCGTCCCCGATTGGTCGAGGCCGGCTCGCCCCGCAATCCCTTCTCAGACCTTCCGCTCGCGGAGGCAGGTTGATGCAACGCCCAACCAACAAGCCGAAGGTTGCCATCGCTTGCGGTGGCACGGGCGGCCATCTCTTTCCCGGAATCGCCGTCGCGGAGGAATTGATGATCCGTGGCGCGTCCGTGACGCTCCTCGTATCGCCGAAGGAAGTCGACCAGCAGGCCGTGCGCGGAGTCGTCGGCGCGGAGGTCGCGACGCTTCCTGCGGTCGGCCTGACGTCAGGCGGGAAACTCGCCTTCTTCAAGGGGCTGTTCGCATCGCTGGCCGCCACCAAAAAACTCTTCCACGACCAACGCCCTGCCGCGGTCTTGGCGATGGGCGGATTCACCAGCGCCGCGCCGATCTGGGTGGGGCGACGCGTGGGCGCGCGGACCTATCTCCACGATTCGAACACGATCCCCGGCCGCGCCAATCGCTGGCTGGCGCATCTGGTCGACGATGCGTTCGTCTACTTCCACGAAACCTCCGGCCGCTTGAGCAATTCCCGCACGCATGTCGTCGGCATGCCGGTCCGTCCGCAGTTCCAGCCGATGGCCGCCGCCTCGGCCCGCATGACGCTGGGTCTCGCCGCGAACCGCCCGACCCTGCTCGTGATGGGGGGAAGCCAAGGGGCCAGCGGGATCAACAAGCTGATGACCGGAGCGCTTCCGGCGTTCATGGCAGCGTTTCCGGATTGGCAGTTCATCCACCTGACGGGCGCCAGCGACGCGGACGGAGTGCGTGCGGTCTACACGGAGGCCAAAGCCCGGGCGGTGGTGAAACCCTTCCTGAGCGAAATGGAATACGCTCTCGGTGCGGCGACACTGGCCGTCAGCCGTTCCGGCGCGTCATCGCTCGCGGAACTCGCCGCGCTTCGTGTGCCGGCGGTCCTCATCCCGTATCCGATCGCGGCGGACGACCATCAACGCCACAACGCCCGGGCGTTCGTGGAGACGGGCGCCGCCTGGTCCTTCGAGCAGAATTCGGGTTCGCCTGAAACTTTTCTCCGGCTCATCAGCCGCCTCGCGGGCGATGCGGCCGCGCGGGCATCAGTCCAGGCTGCGCTCGCCCAGTGGGACTTCCCGGATGCGGCCCGCGACATCGCGGCGCACATCGGGAAGGCGATCGGATTGTCAGAGCCCGTCGACCAGTTCACCGACCGCCCCCGTCCTGCCGGCGATGAATTCAATCCGCGGCGCGGGCGCGCAGGGGAGGTCGTTTTGTCATGACCACTCTGGAAACCATTTTCCCGATGACCGCCGATGGGTTTGTCGCCGAGCTCGGAGCCCGGCTGACTCCCGGGACTTTGGTTCGTGCCAACGAACCCATGGCCAAACGCACCACGCTGCGGGTTGGGGGGCCGGCAGAGTTGTTCGTCGAGCCGCAGTCGGAGGCGGACCTTTCGATCGTCCTGTCCATGGCGTCGTCGCGGGCGCTGCCCGTCACGATCCTGGGTCGCGGCTCCAATCTGCTTGTCCGCGATGGAGGCATTCGAGGGGTGGTGGTGTCGATGGGACACGCCGCGTTCAGCGGAATTGAACTGGAAGGGGAGCGTCTACACTGCGGGGCAGGGGCGAAGTTGAAGCTGGTTTCCAATAGCGCCCGCGACGCCGGGCTGACTGGCCTTGAGTTCCTTGAAGGGATTCCCGGAAGCGTCGGCGGTGCGCTGCGGATGAACGCCGGAGCGATGGGGGCGTGGACGTTCGATGTCGTCGAACGTGTCCGTTTCATGTCCCGGGAGGGCGTCGTCGAAGAGCGTGTTTCGTCGGAGATCCCGGTCGAATACCGCGCGTGCCCGCTTCTCCGGACCCACATTGCGCTTGGCGCTGTTTTTTTTGGGAAGCCTGCTCCGATCGACGATGTCCGCGCGAAAATGGAGGCGGGCAACCGCAAGCGTTGGGAATCCCAACCTGCCCAGCCAAGCGCCGGCTGCATCTTCAAGAACCCTGCGGAGTCGCCCGCCGGAAAGTTGATCGACGAACTCGGTCTGAAGGGCACCTGCGTCGGCAAGGCGATGGTCTCCGACCTCCACGCCAATTTCATCGTCAACCTCGGCGGCGCATCGGCGCGTGAGGTTCTCGAGCTCATCGAAGTGGTCCGGAGCTGCGCCAAGGAAAAGCGCGGCATTGATTTGCACACCGAGGTTGAAATCCTCGGGCAGGATCCAATCTGAAATGTCCATTGTCCTGAACATCACCGTCCTGCTGGGCGGCCCTTCCGCCGAACGCGAGGTCTCGCTGCGGACGGGATCCGCCGTGGCCAAGGCGCTCCGTTCGCTCGGGCATCTGGTCAATGAAGTGGACCCGGTGCCTGGAAACCTGGTCCTGCCGGCGGAAACCGAGGTCGTGTTCCTGGCATTGCATGGAACCTACGGCGAGGACGGGTTGGTCCAGCGCGAACTCGATCTGCTCGGCGTGCCGTATACGGGGTGCGACGCCGTCGCCAGCCGCATCGCCTTCGACAAGGTTCTGACCAAGTTGGCGTGCCTCCGGGACGGAGTGCCGACGGCGAACTTCGCGGTGCTGCATTCTGCGGAATCGCCTTGGCCGGCCAGTCTTTCAGTCCCGGCGATCATCAAGCCGGTCCGGCAGGGTTCCAGCGTCGGGCTTCAGTTCGTCGATACGAAGGAACAGTTTTCGAAGGCGCTCGCCGCGTCGCTCGAGCACGACACGGAAGCCTTGATGGAGGAACGGATCGTCGGCCGCGAAACCACGGTGGCGATCCTTGAGGGTGTCGCTTTGCCCGTGGTGGAGATCCGGCCGAAGCAGGGGAGCTACGACTACGAGAACAAGTATACGGCCGGCGCGACGGAGTATTTTTGTCCGGCCGATTTTTTGCCTGAGACCACTCTGGCGATCCAGCGGGCTGCGCTGGGGGCGTTCAAGGCCGTCGGCGCGCGCGACTACGCCCGGGTCGACGTGATGGTCCGTTCGGATGGTTCCCCCGTCGTGCTCGAGGTGAACACTCTTCCGGGCATGACCGGGACGAGCTTGTTGCCGAAAGCCGCGGCCGCGCACGGCCTCGCCTACGCCGCGCTCTGCCAGCGGATGGTGGACCTCGCGCTCACGCGCGCTGGAAGGAGGGAAGTCTGATGGGTTTTTTCTCCAAGAACCGCGCCCGCAATCGCCGCGTTTCCCGCGACGTCGTCCTCAACGTGAAGTTGAGCAGCGACCAGGTGCGGTCCAGGCGGATGAACATCGCCGCGCGGGTGCTGATGGTCCTGTTCTGCCTGGCGTTCGCGGGCTTCGTTTTCCTTCGCGGCGGACAGTGGCTGACCAACCGTCTGATGTATGAGAACGCGGCCTTCACGGTCCGCAAGGTGGAGGTGACGACCGACGGTGTGATGACCCACGCCGAGATCCGGCGGTTCGTCATCCTGCGTCCCGACCAGAACCTCTACGCGCTCGACCTCGCCGCTGTGAAACGCGATCTCGAGATGCTTCCGTGGATCCGCCACGCCTTCGTGGAACGCGTGTTGCCCGAGACTCTCCGGATCCAGGTTGAAGAACGCGAGCCGGTCGCGGAGATCCGCCGTCCGGTGACGACTCCCCGTGGCGAACTCGTGACGCAGCGTCTGCTGGTCGACGATTCCGGGTTCGTCATGCCGGCATTGGACGGCTGGATCAAACACGTGAACACCTCGGGCAACGTCGACCAGGTCGCGTTTCCGCAGATGATGATGAACCTCACGGACGTGGTTGACGGCCGACGGCTGGAGGTCGTGGGCGTGACGTCCGCGATCGAACTTCTGAAGCGCTTCGAATTGTCGTCGATGGCCGGCGTGGTGGACATCCTGAGCATCGACATCACCCAACCCGACGAGCTCGTCGTGACGACGGTGCAGGGGACCAAGGTGACGTTCGCCATCCAGGGCATCGATCGCCAGCTCCTGCGCTGGCGCGAAATCCACGACCGCTTGGCCGCATCGCGCGTCACCGCTGCCAGCATCAATCTGACCGTCGCAAACCATATTCCCGTCATCCCGGCCGAGCTTAGCCGCCAGCCGGAAACCCCATCCCGGCCCAAGCCGGTCCGCCCACCCAGGAGACGCAATGTTTGACCGCTCCAACCAGATCATCGTCGGACTTGAGATCGGCACTTCCAAGGTCTGCGCCGTCGTCGGCGAAATGAACGAGCAGGGTGCCCTGAGCGTCATCGGCCTCGGGCAGGCGCGTTCGCGCGGTGTGCGCAAGGGCGAGATCACCGACCTGACCGCCGCCGAAGAAGACGTCCGCGCCGCGTTGACGGAAGCCGAGGCGATGTCCGGCGTCGAGATCCGCTCCGTGTATCTCGGTGTCACCGGCAATCACATCCACGGCATCGGCAATCGGGGCGTGCATCCCATCGTCGCGGCCGACCGCCTTATCTCCGACGAGGACGCGCAGGATGTGGTGCGCAATGCCAAGGCGATCAACATCCCTCCGCAGAACCAGATTCTCCACGCCGTCCGCCAGCATTTCATGGTCGACGACCAGAACGGCATCGTGAACCCCGTCGGCATGTCCGGGGCGCGTCTGGCCGTGGACATGCACGTCATCCACGGGCTCGCGGGCCGCATTGAGAACCCGATCCGTGCGGTCAAGGGACTCCAACTCGAAGTGGAGAACGTCGCGTTCACGGGCCTCGCCACCGCGCTCGCCGTGCTCAGCAGCGAGCAGAAGGAGATGGGGGCGATCGCCATCGACATCGGCGGCGGCACGACCGAATACGCCGTCTACTGCCGGGGAGTTGTCCGTCACACCGGCGTCATCGGGGTCGGCGGTGATCACATTTCCAACGACCTCGCCTACGGCCTCCGGGTTCCGCTCAGCCTGGCCGAGCAACTCAAGCTCCAGCACGGTTCGGCCAAGGTCGATCCGTCCGTCCGCGGCCAGTCGATCACCCTGCCGCAGGGCGCCGGGCTTCAGCATCGCTCGGTCAATCTCGAGAACCTTCGGCTCATCATCCATCACCGGGTCGACGAGATCCTCGAGCTGGTGGCGGATGACGTGATCCAGCGCGGGCTCGCCCATCACGTCCGCGCCGGCGTGTTCCTCACCGGCGGCACGTCCCGGCTTCCCGGCATCCGCGAATTGGCCGAACAGGTTTTTGGACTCACGGCCACGTTGGGTCGCACGTCCGCGATCAATGGCCTTTCCGCCGCGCTCGACCAGCCGGAGTTCGTCACACCGATCGGCCTGGTGAAGTTCGGATCGTTCCAGGAGAAAGCCCGCAAGCCGGCGGGCATACGCTGGCCCTTCAAACTCGGCGAAATCTTCGGTGGCCGATTCTCGCTCTGAACATGAAAACCCCGGACAACTTCCTCGATTCGATGGCGGACGGCGGCGTCCGCATCTGCGTGATCGCGCTCGGACAGGCGGGCATCAAGGCCGTCGACCGTCTGGCGACTTCCCTGGAAGGCGTTCGTTTCATCGCCGCCGATTCCGACGCCACGACGCTTCGGGCATCGCTGTGTGGCGAGAAGCTTCTCCTCGGCGCGAAGCAGACCCGGGGCATGGGCACCGGGGCCGATGCCGAGCTCGGTCGTGCGTTGGCCGAAGAAGCCGAAGAACAGATCCGCGCCATTGCGAGCGGGCACGATGTGGTCTTCGTGGTTGCCGGACTGGGCGGCGGCACCGGCAGTGGAGCGGCTCCTTTCCTCGCGAAAATTTGCCGTGAGTCCGGTGCGCTGACGCTCGGGGTGGTGGTCACGCCCTTCAGCTTCGAGAGCAGCCGCCGGCATGACATCGCCCGCAGTTCCCTCCGCGAATTGAAGATGTCGGCCGATTCCGTCCTCAGCCTGGCCAATCACCGGCTGGGCAAGTTGATCGACGAATCCCAGCCGATCACCGAAGTCCTCGCCGTCAGCGACGAACTCGTCGCTCATGGCATCCGTGGACTCTGGCAACTCATCACCCGGCGCGGCTTGATCCCGCTGGGTTTGCCGGAACTTCAGAAAGCCATCCGCGGCCGCCACACCGAGAGCGCGTTCGCCGTCGCCGAAGCCTCGGGCGAAGGCCGCACCCAGGCGGTACTCGACAAGCTTCTCAAGCATCCGTTGCTCGACGAGGGCCGGGCGCTGGCCGACGCGGAAAACGTCATCGTCAGCATCGTCTCCGGCCCCGAACTCACTCCTGCCGAGATCGGCCGGATCAAGGACCATGTCCAACGCGAGGCGGACAAGGCCGACGTCACCGTCGGGGCCGTGTGCGACGACTCCCATGCGGGGCGTTTGTCCGTCCTCCTTGTCGTCACGCGCCGCACGGCGGCGGAGAAGCCGGAGATCCTGGAAGACGACACCGCTGAAACAATCGGTCAATCGTCGCCCGCGTCCCACGGCTCTTCCCGCTTTGTTCCTCCGGCGCCGATCCTGACGGGCGACCGACGATCGGAGCCCGCCGACAAGTCTTCAGGCCGTCGCCGTCGCAAACGCCATGAGGGCCAGCAGCCGGAGCTTGCTCTTCAGGTCATTCCCAAGGGTCGTTTCGACAAGAGCGAACCGACCGTCCACGGCGGCTCCGATCTCGACGTGCCCGCCTACATCCGCCGCAACGTCTCCCTCGTCGACTTCCCGTCGCTGAGCTGAGCCGCCGCCGCTGGCGGCCGGCCTCGTCGGGGATGGCTGATCGGCGCCGCGTCGCACCAGCGGAGCCTCAGTATCCCGCCGCATCCACCAGCCTGAACTCCCGCCCAAGCACCGCTCGGCGCTGCTTGTCGTCGTAGCGCACGGTCATCCATTGCGCGGAACCCTGCCGGCTGATGATGAGCACGCGGCCATACACCGGATGCTCGGCGTGGGTCTTGGGTAGCTCGGCGGAGAGTTCGAACTGAAACTTGGGATCGGCCAGCAAGGCGCCGAGTTCATTCTTCCGCCCGGGCATCCCGACGATGAAATCCGGGAAGAACCCGTGTCCGTTCGCCAGCATCACCTGCACGCTCCATGGCTGGCGCGGCGGGTTGCGGTGCCACCAGTTCACCACCCCGGCGGAATCGGCGTCGAGCAGCGCGGCGAAGTCTCGCTCCCACGAGTTCAAGCCCGGCGGCAACGCGCCATAGGCATTGAGCCGCGATGTCGGCAGCGGACTTTCACTGACGAGCACGTTTGGAATCTCCTCGTCCGCCTCCTCGATTTCGACGTTCGTGGCGAGCGCCTCCTTCTGCGCTTCGTAGAGCAGCTCGGGCTGCGCGGTGAGGATCACGTTCAGCATGTGGCGCAGCTTGTCCTCGTCGTTGGCTTCCGTATCCATGCCCATCTCCCGGAGGGTTGCGGCCAGCTTCCGGAGCAGGGCAAAGCGCAGCTCACGCGCGTCGAACACCTCGTCGCGTTGCAGGATCTTGTTCGCCGCCCGCGCCGCCTGGTCCGGGTCCATCTCCGCGTTCACGAAGCGCATCGCGATCTGCTGGGTGAAGATCTCCTGCTCCTTGGCCTGCACCTTCACCTTGGCCGCCAAGGCCGCGACGATCTCCCGCGACGAGACGATGAACCGCTGCGCACAGTCATCTTCCGTTGCGTCGTTGTCAGATGAAACTACCTGCGTCTTGAAGCGCCGCGGCACCCCCGAGCGCAACGGGTAGTGGTAGCCAGTAAGAATCGCCGGAGCTGCCACCCTGGTGGACCCCGCTCCTCCACTTGTCTCGTTGGCAGCAGGTGAGGCGGACGATTCCCCGCCGATCAAATCCAGCATTGTTCCGCGCCAGCCGCTGCTCTCACCCCTGCCGGTGAAAATGTTCACTGCGCCGGTTGGTGTGCCGGGCTGGGAGTCTGAACCGCCGCCGGTTGTCTCCGCTTCGAGCTGGAAGATGAACGTCTGTCCGCCCGGCCCGAGCACTTGCACCTGCTGCTGGCCCCCGAGCACCACCACCGCTGTCGTAGGCGAGACCGTCGCGTATTCCGTTTGTAGCTTGTTGATGCGCTGTCCGGCCAAATCCAAGCCTTCCTGCGCCGCCGCGTCTGCGAGGAAGACATAGCCGTGCCGCAGCAACGGCGGCAGCGACTTGGCCCGGGCGCGGCCTTGCAGCTTGCGATGCACACGCAGGATGCGCCCCACAAGTTGAACTCCGAAGTCCTGGTCCCGCGCCGCCCGCATGGAGACGAGGATGCCTGCGCGCGGCGCGTCGAAGCCGAGCGCCACCGCCATTTTGAAAACCAGCACCTCCCGCTGCTCGTCGTTCGCCAGCGCCAGCAGGCCCGCGTCCGGTTCGTCGGCCGTATGCACGGCGACCTGTTCGTCCGTGAAGCCCAGCGCCGTCAGCCGTTCCCGCGCACGTTCGACGCTCCCGGCAGTGGAATCGACCTGCACGAGCATGAGTGGAACGAGTTGCACACCGAGTTTCTTCAGCTCCGCCTTGACTGCCCGGTGCATGGCCGCGCCCTCGCGCAGCGCCGTCGCCTCGAAGTCCACCAGCGCCGCCTGCTCCGGCGGTGCGAGATAGGCCACGCACTTGATGCCTTCCTTGATCAAGCCTTCCTCGACCGGCTCGTTGCGGCCGATGGTCACGCGGTTCAGCTTCACCGAGAGTTCCTTCTCGAAGCGAACCACGTCCGCGTCGTCCGGCGTCGCTGTGACGAGCACGGAGAACTCCGGCTTCAGCGAACGGCGGTAAAACTCCATTGCCTGAGTCGCTGTGCCTTTGCCGAAGAAACCGTGATGCGCCTCGTCGATCACCACGCCCACGCGCAGCCCTTGTGCGCGCACGCCGTCAAGCAGCTCCTCCACCGTGAGATTGGCCTCGCTAGGGCGATGCACGTTGCGGCGGTCCTTCACACGCGTCGCCACCGTCTGCCACGTAGTCACCCACACGTCGCCGGGGCGACTGTCGCCCGCGTTGCGATCCTCGCTCAACTCCCGCAGGCGCAGACCGGGAAGCTCCGCGCGGAGCGAAGCCGCCGTCTGTCCGGTTACGCCCTTGAACGGCGCGAACCAAAACCAAACCACTCGTTCGCCTTCGGAGAAGCGTTCCGCGAGATGCCCCGCGATGAGCGTCTTGCCAGCGCCCGTCGGGGCCTCGATGAGCAGCACGCCATGATGCGCCACGGCCACGGTGCGTCCGGCCGCATTGTCGCCCGCCGCATCAAGCAGGCGTTTGCACTCGGATAAGATCTGCAACCCGCTCTCCACAGCGGTTTGCTGGAAGGCTTTCGGCGTCGTGCGTTTCATGACCGGCCTCCCTGTCCCAGGCCGAAGCGCCGGGCCAGCGTCTCGGGGATGGCGAGGTGGGTGATGTGACCGGCGCGGAGGTGTTGGGCGACGGCCTTGGGTTGCCACGAGTAGAGGACCACGGATGGGCTGCGTTTCGCCTGCTTGCGGAGCAGCGGCGCATCCTCCCGGCGGAAGCGCGGGAGATACATCACCGCCTCGTCCTCGTCCCCGGCCCAGCAGAACTTGCCCTTGTCGAACGGCGCAAGCGTGTCCCTGTGCATGAGTTGGAGCGCGGTCCAGACCTGCGCGTGGTCGATCTCCAGCAAACGGCCCGCCGGGATGCGCCGTGTGCGGAGGTAGGCGAAATCCCCGCCAAGACCTGGCACCGGTTCTCCACCGGCGGGCGTGTAGCCCTCAATAACGCGTCGCACCCGCGTCGCGCAGACATCACGGCAGAGATTCTTGTCCGGCGTGTCCTCGGTGGCTTCCGTGCTGGAGACGAGGATGACGCGCCGGCTCCCACCGTCCTCCGCGTTGAGCTTGTGAACGGCGTGCGCCGTCGTGCCACTACCAGCGAAGAAATCGAGCACGAGGTCGTTCGGGCCGGTTGCCATTCGCAGGATGCGTTCAATCAACTCTACCGGTTTCGGCGTGCTGAAAAGATCGGATGTGCTGAAGATGTCGCGCAGCATTGCCTTCGCCTGCCGCATCGTCGGCAGGTCGGCCCAGATGGTGGGATACGGGCGCGACGGAACTTCCGGTGCGAACTCGCGCGCGTAAGGTTCCCAAACTTGCTTCCCCTGCTTGTTGCGCTTTTTCCAAATCAGCGTGCCCTCGGCTTTGTGCTTCGCGACGCTGTCCTTCCCCATCGCCCAGCGCGCTTCTTCACCGTTGTCGTGGATGGGATAAACCTCACCGCCATCTGGAGCCATGATCGGGAAAAACATTGTCGGCCGATCTTTCCGAAGGCTGTTCTTCCCGTTCTTTTTGACCAGCCGGTCGCGGCAGCGCCGTCCGCTTTCGTCCGTGCTGCCATACGCTTCCAAGATGTGCGGAGCGGACATCTGTGCAAAATTCGCGGACGCGCTGCTGAGTGCGAAGCAGACGATGAATTCGTGATCGGGTGTGATGGCAACCTTGTTGTCGTTCGGGCTATCCACTTTTTTCCAGATGAAGGACGCGACGAAGTTTCCATCGCCGAATACTTTTCCCATGAGCAGCCGCAGCGGGGCCATTTCGATGTCATCAATGGATACAAAGAGCACGCCATCCTGCCGCAGTAGATCGCGCGCGAGCATGAGCCTTTGGAACATGAACTCGCACCACTTGGAGTGCCGCCACGAGTCCTCCTTGTCCACGAAGCGGTCGTTATAGACGAAGTCGCGGTTGCCGGTGTTGTAGGGCGGATCGATGTAGATGCACTTCACCTGCCCGGCGAAGGCCATGCGGAGTTGGCGGAGGGCGTCGAAGTTGTCGCCCTCGACGATGAGGTTGCGCCACGGGCCGGGGCCGCAGGAGAGCTCCGGGTCGAGGTCGAGCGCCACGAAGTCCGAGTTGAGCGCCTGATCGCGCTCGATTTCGTCCGCCTCCCAGACGAGACCGAAGCGGGCGCGTCGATCGCGCACTTCGAGCAGGCGGAGCAGTTCTTCCCGGTTGAGATGGTCGTATTTGGAGCCCACGGCTGGCGTCGCGAGCCAGCGGGAACGGAACCTCCACAAAAGAAGGGGCGCGAACTCAACGCGCCCTGCCCCGAGGCACCGCGAAGCGCCTGTGAAAGAAGCGCGCCAAGCCGCGCCCGGGTGGGCGCGTGCTCGGTCGGTTCTTTCACGGGCTTGGAAAATTCGCGGTTTTCGGGGCAGCCCGTAGCCAAAGCTACGCAGAATGAGTTGTCAGTTTGTCGTTACATGACGGAGATCGTTTGTCCGTTTTGGACGTGCCTGTTGTGGTCGAAACCTCCCGACGCAACAAGCCCCGTTTCTTCCGCCCCCTCAGGGCTTGGGTGTTTTGTTGAATGGGTGACCCAGGGCGGCGCGGACTTCGTCCCGCTTGCCTTGGGCTGGCTTATGGCCGGGCTTTCAGCCCTTCAGAGCCTGGCTGAAAACCTGCCCTGTCTTACTCCACAAACTCCAGCCAGCCGAAGCGGTCGGGGGTGTGGAAGCTGCCGGCGAGGACGGGGTTGGAGGCGAGGGCGGCTTTGTTGGCGCGGTCGAGGGCCGCCTTAAGGTGGATGCCGAAGGGCCTGCAAGACTTCCACCTTTGGTTTGCTCCGGTGCGGTGCCGTTTTCCATACTCCATGGCGTGACGCCTTTGGTCGTATTGGCTGGGCTCGTGGTTTTTGCCGCGATCAGCTTCTTTTTCGCCCTGGCGGAGACGGCCCTGTTCTCGTTGAGCAAGTGGCAGCTCCGGCAGTTGGCGGAGCGTCGGCCGGAATCCGGGCTCGTCCTGCAAAAACTCCTCTCCGAACCGGACGACCTTCTCGCCACCATTGTCCTGGGCAACACCCTCGCCAATGCGGCGCTGGTCGCGGCTTCCCTGTGGCTCGCATTGGGCGAGGGATGGAACATGTTCGCCTCGGCCGGGGTGACGTTTCTGATCACTCTCCTCGGTTGCGAGATCGCGCCGAAGACCTTGGCCGTGCGGGCACCGGAGAGGTTTGCTTCGGCCTTGGCGGGGTCGCTTCTGCTGGTCCAGCAGTTGTCGCGGCCCGTCCGGAGGGTCATGCAGCGGCTGAACGAAATCCTGCTTGGGCTCCTGGCTAAAACCAGCATCAAGCCGCTGCCGGGCATGACGGACGACGAGTATGAGGAGCTGGTGGAGCTGGCCTTCCAGCAGGGGACCTTGGCGGCGGGGGAACGCGAGATCATCCTCCAGATCGTGGGCCTTGATCGCCGCACGGCGAAGGACGTGATGCAGCCGAGGTCCCGCATGGCCACGGTTTCCGACGAGGCGAGCATCGAGGAAATGGCGGTGCAGGCCCGGAAGCTCAGGAGGCGTTACCTCCCGATCTACGACCGGGCCAACGACAACGTCGTCGGCATCCTCAACGCCCGCCTCCTTCTGTTGGATCCGAACACCGACATGATCGACCTCATCGAGATCCCGGCCTCCGTGCCGGAGACGATGAATCTGTTGCAGCTCCTCCAGGCCTTGCAGCGTCAACGCCGCGGGGTGGCCCTGGTGCTGGACGAATACGGCGGCACGGCGGGAATCGTTTCGATGGAGGACATCCTCGCCGAGGTGGTGGGGCGGTTCCGGGCCGAACAGACGGTGCAGGGTTTTGTGATGGAGCGGATCGGTCCGGGCCGTTGGCGCGTGAACGGCGCGATGCGCATCGACGATTTTCATCGCGAGCATCCGGACATCGGCGAAGTGGAGCACGTCGACACGATGGGCGGCCTGCTGATGCGCCAGATCGAAGCCGTCCCGAAGGCGGGTGAATCGGCGGTCTTCCGCGGTCTCAAGCTGACGGCGACATCCGTCGACGAACGCCGGGTGCGTGAGCTGCTGGTGGAACAGGCGGGGAAAGGCTGACCATGGAAGTCGGACCACTCCTCATCCTCGTCCTGGTGGCGACGGCTGCCCTGTCGTTCCTCATGTCCGGCATGGAGGCGGGCGTGCATTCGCTGAGCCGCCTACGCATCCGGCAATTGAAGCGGAAGGGGAACCGGAGCGCGGCCGTGCTGCTGGGCTACCTGGATCGGTCGGAGGATTTTCTCGCGACGCTGCTGGTCGGCAACACGCTGTCCAACTTCGTCTTCTTCGGGATCTTGGCCGTGTTGCTGACGGAGAAGATGCCGGGCCGCTACATGGCCGCCGCCGTTGTGTTCGCCGGGTTGGCGTTCGCCTTCTACGGCCTCGTCGAACTGCTGCCGAAGCAGCTGTTCCGCAAGTATCCGAACCGGCTCTGTCTTTTTTCAGCGCGGATTTTTCGCGGCGTCCATTGGACGTTGCGACCGCTGGTCTGGCTGGCGGACATGGTGGCGGCGATGCTTCTCCGGTGGACCGGCGGGAGGCGCTACCAGGGGCACATCTTCGGCAACCGCGACGAGCTCCGGTTCCTCATGCAGGATTCAGGCAACCTCCTGTCGTCCGACGAACGCACGATGGTGAACCGTGTGCTCGATCTCCAGAGCCGCACGGTCGGGCATTTGACGCTGCCCTTCGACAGGGTCACCACCGCCACCCCGTCGACGCCCGTCGGCGAGATCCTGAGGCTTTGCCGTGAGTTGCGGCTGTCGCGGATTCCGCTGCGGACGCGGGACAAGGGCGTCCAACGCTGTGTCGGCATCGTGGATCTTTCGGCGATCATTTTCCGGGAGAACGTCGATCCGGCGCAGCCGGCCTCAGACTTCCTTCAGCCGGCGCTGTTCCTGCCGCAAGACCTGCGGGTCGACGAGGCGCTGGGCCGCATGCAGCGTGCGGGACGGCGTATGGCGATCGTCATGGGCAACGATGGGGCGGAAGTGGGCGTGCTGGTGTCACGCGACGTGATCCGAAGCATCTTCGGGGAGGTGACGTTGTGATGCTTTTGGCTGATGCCGACTCGGGGGTGTTGCTGGGCAAGGCGTTCCTCGTCTTCGCCCTGATCCTGTTCAACGCGTTCTTCGTCGTCGCCGAACTGTCGTTCGTCCGGATCCGCCCGACCCAGCTGGATCCGCTGATCGCGAAGGGCAACCGGCGCGCCATCGCGGCGCGGAGGATTGCCGACAACCTGGACATGTTCCTGGGGGCCACCCAGCTTGGAATCACCTTCGTCGGCCTGGGCATGGGCGCCGTGGTGGAGCCGATATTCCAGACCCTGCTGGATCCGCTCTTCTACCAGTTTGGCGTGGTTTCTCCGGGAGTGCGCAGCGGTGTGTCGATCGGTTTCGGCTTCTTCGTGAATTCCTACCTCCTGATTGTCATCGGCGAGCTCGCGCCCAAGGCGCTCGCCATCCGGCAGACCCTGGCTTTCGCGATGTGGACCGCGACGCCGGTCATCTGGTTCTACCGGCTGGCCTATCCGTTCGTGTGGCTGCTGAACGTCTCCGCCGCCCGGCTGTTGAAGGCCTTCGGGGTGGACAGCGGAGAGATGGAGGAGGCGCATACGGAGGACGAAGTCCGCTTGCTGGTCAGCGCGTCCCAGCAGCGTTCTGGTGGATCGGCTTATGGCCGCGACCTGGTGTTGAACGCGATGGACCTCCGGCATCGCAAGGTCCGCGACGTGATGCGGCCCCGCTCCGAGATCACGGGCCTGAACACCCACTCAAGCATGGCCGAATGCCTCGCCGTCGCGGAGCGCACCCGCTACAGCCGCTTTCCGCTCTGCGACGGCGGAGATCTCGACAGGACGCTCGGGGTCGTCCACGCGAAGGACATCTGGGCCTCGCGCATGAAGGCGATCACCGGAGCCGACCTCGCCCCGGTGGCGCGGACGCTGATCTATGTCCCTGAGACGGCCCGTTTGGAGACGCTTCTCCGTCGGTTCCTCGAGCAGAAAACCCATCTCGCAATGGTCGTCGACGAATACGGCGGCACGGTCGGGCTCGTCACCCTGGAGAATGTCCTGGAGATCGTGGTCGGACAGATCCAGGACGAGTTCGACCACGAGAAGCCGCTTCTCCAGCAGGTCAACGAACGCGAATGGGAAGTCGATGGCTCCATGCCTCTCCACGACCTGGCCGACCTCGTGGGCGAACCGTTGGAGGCCCAGGATGTCACGACGACCAGCGGGTGGTTGACCCACAAGCTTGGGGCTTTTCCGAAACTGGGGGAGGAAGTCCGGCTCGCGTTCTTCGCCATCCGTGTCGAGCAGGTGGACGGTCCCCGGGTCACGCGGGTGAGGGTCGTGAAGGACGCTCCGCCGGTAGCCGAGGTTTAGGCCGGCTATTCCACCTCCGGAAAGGCGAACTGGAGCTTTGCCGGGATCAACGGACGCGGCCCTGTGGGTCGCACGCCGCTCTCAGATCTCCAAGCGTTTGGCCACCTCTTCAGCCAGCACTTCGTAGGCGGCGGAGCCCGCGCTGTATTTGTCGTAGTGGATGATCGGCTTGCCGAAGCTGGGCGCCTCCGCCAGGCGGGTGGTGCGGGGAATGACGGTCTCGAAGACCTTGTCGCCGAAATGCTGGCGGACTTCGCCGACGACCTGGTGCGAGAGGTTCGTCCGGCCGTCGAACATGGTCATGACCACGCCCAGCAGTTCGAGCCCGGGATTGATCCCGGTATCGCGGAGCTGGTTCCACAGCCGCGTGATCATCGAGATGCCTTCCAGCGCGTAGTATTCGCACTGGAGCGGGACGAGGAGGTA
>CANJSG010000040.1 GCA_947476875.1 Verrucomicrobiota bacterium
CCGGTCGGGTTGGCGGGGTCAGGTCTGCGTTACCGTCATCACTTCAGCGCTTCACGGGTCGTGGATGAGGAGGGAACCGTCCGCAGCTCGGGCTGCGTCGTCGCGGCTTCGAGGGCGGTGATGGCGTTCCCCACGTCGCCGACGCGGCGGTTGTTGAGCGTGCCTTTCGGGAATTCACCGCGGTCACATTGGGCGTTCAGCTCGTTGATGAGCTCCTTCAGGGCGGGGATGGCTTCCCGTGCGGCGGTGCCGAAGGGGATGATGCCCTTCATGATCTCGCCAGTCCTGCTTTCGCTCCCGTGGCCGCCCTGGGTCTTGGCGAGCAGGACGCCGGCTTCGATGGCTTCCTTGAACCGATACTTCGCAAGCACTCGGAACCCGGCCATGCGAATTTCGTTGCCGAACATCGTGTCGGCCGGGCAACGCGTGCGGACAGCCTCAAGGATGTCGGGCGCGAGGACCTGCACGTCTTCGAGGGTGAGCAGTTCCGTCAGCGTGCGGGTGAGCGTGGCGCGGGCCATGCCGTCGGCGTTGCGCGAGATGGCGCGGATCGCCGGGTAAAGGAGTTCGGGATCCTGGCCCTTGATGGAGTTGCGCAGGAGCCCTTGGAACAACGCGGCCGCGAGTTCGCCGTGGGTGAGCTGGATGGGATCGCCCCAGACGATCGGTTGCAGCGGCTCGGCAGTGGTGACGACGGCCTTCAGCATGCCGGGAATGGCGGGCTTGGCGGTGTCGCCCATGCGCTTGAGGGCGTTCGCGGCTTTGACACGCAACCAGCGGTCGTCGTGGGTCAGGAGGCGGACGAGCACCGGAAGCGCGTCGGCACTCTTGATGTAGCCCAAGGTTTCGGCGGCGCCCTGGCGTTTACGGGCGTCGGGACCTTCGGCCATCGCAATGAGCGGGGCGACCAGTTCCTGCTTGTTGGGACGTGAGGCCAGTTCCTCAGCGGCCCAGCTGCTGGCCACGGGTGACCAGTCGCCGAGCGCGTTCATGAGTTCGGCCGTGGACTTTGTCCTGCGGTCCAGGTCGAAGCGGCCGGAAGCAACCGCTTCGCCAATGTCCTTTTTGCCGAGCCAGCTTTTCTGGTTCGCGTCGCGGCCGGTGAGGCAGATCTTTTTCAGCGGCAACGCGTAGGTCAGCACGTAGGTGGCGGCGGGGCTGAGGCCGTAGTAGCCGCTCCGGCCGTAGTAGGTGTTGTCGCTGGTCTTTCCGGGACCGTATTGCTCGCCGCCGTCGTAGGTGAACGACCCGTCGCTGCGACGCACGAGGTCGAAGTGCCACGACGATTCCCTGAAGAACGCGGCCGCCGCGTCAGGCCCGCCGACATTGGCGCCGAGCGCGCCCCAGAGGTAGCTGAAGCCCTGGCCGGTGTGGCCGTATTCGCGGTTCTGGTAGGAGGCGGTGACCATCTTGGCGAAGAACTGCGCCTCTCGCGGGCGGTCCGGCTGCACGGCGAAGAGCAGCGCGGCCATGGCGTTCTTGCCGTTGTTGTCGTGGTTCGCCCACGGCATGTGTTCGCCATAGGGAATCGCGCCCTTGTCGACGAAGTAGCCGAAGAACTTCGACGCGCGTTCGACGGCCGGATTGATCTCCGAATCCTGCACGCCGCACTTCTTGCCGAGGACGATGGCGAGGTTGCCGACGAGTCCGGCGGCGTTCACCGGGCCGTAGGGCTTGATGGAGCCGTGGAGTTGGCCGTCGGCCGTCAGTTCGGCGACTCCGTGCCCGAAGGTGCCATACAGGCTCTGCCCCTTCGCGAGCGTGATGGTGTATTCGTTGATGGCGTGGAGCACCTCCTTGTCGCCGGTGAGCAGGTAATACTCGCAGAGGAAAACGTTCCGGTAGCCCCAGTCCCAGACGACCATGCCGTCCTTCAGTTCGAGCTTCAGCGTCTTCGGCGCGACCTTGCGGGCATAGGCCTGGATGCGCGCCAGGTAGTCGGGGTTGCCCGTTGCCAGCAGGGCGAGTCCGTTGATCGCGCCCGTCCAATCGTCGCGCAGCGGCTCCTTCTCCAGCACACGGCAGGCTTCGTCGAAGATGAGCTTCGACTTCGGGCAATTGTAGGGCGCGGTGTCGGCGTAGGTGCCCATGACCCGCAGCTTGAGTTGAACGTCCTCCGTCTTGCCGTCGCGCCACCGGGTCAGTGTCAGCAAGCCGTTGTTCGCGGCCTTCTCGGCTTCCTGGATCGCGAGGCCGAGGCTCTTGCGGGCGTCGTCGGCAAAGGGTTTCCCACCCACGCCGAGAATCACGTCGTCGACCTGCATCACACCGTCGGCCGGAGATTTCGCGCCGACGTGGGTCACGAGGATCTGCCGGCTCGCGGTCGTCGTGCGGCCCTGCTGGCTTTCAAAATAGTTGGCGGGCCGGGTGTAGATCCAGCCGCGCAGGCCGGTGGCGCCGAGGTTGTAGGTCAGTTCGCGGTTCACCGAACGGTCGAGCGTGAGATCGGGCGGTGTCTTAGACGGTTCGGCGGCGAACGCGGGCACACCAACCAAAACAACGGCGGCGGCCAACAACGAGACGCGCCAGGGCGATGGGGTTTTCATGGGCTGAATCGTTTCAGGAAAGTGGAAGGGTGTTTCTCTTCGTGCGGCGGTCAGCGAATTCCGCGGTGGATGATGTCCAAGGAAATCACGGCGTAGGCGGTGACGAGGTTCGGATCCTTTTCCCACCAACGTCCCACGGTGTTGGCCCACGAACCATCGGCCTGCTGGAGGTTGATCAGTCTCATGGCCACTTCGCGGCGCCAGTTGATCTTCCGGCCGTCCTTCAGTTCGAGCGTCTCGATGCCGGCCGTGTTGAGGGCCTTGGTCATGAGGTGCAGATAGTAGTAGAGCCCTTGGAGCTCCATTCCGGGATTCTCCTCGAGCGTGTAGTTGGAGCGGAGCCAGTCGAGCACGGCGACGACGCGGGGATCCTCGCGCTTGAGGTCCGCGTAGATGTAGCTGAGCAGGCCCGCGTAGCTGATGCTGCCGTAGGAACGGAGCGCGATGCGGCCGGTGGCGGCGTTCGTCTCCCCGCCGGCCATGCTGTGGCCGGGATAGTAGACGAAGCCGCCCTTGTTCGTCGCGTCGCCGGAAGCCCAGGACTGGCGGTTGTGGCTGGGGAGATTCTGGCAGTTCTGGATGAACTGCACGACGGCCTTCCAATCGATGTCCTGCTTGCCGGCCGGGTTCTTGTCCGCGTCGAGATGCCGCGTGTAGTAGAGCGCCTCCAACGCGGTCAACGTGTTGTTCATGTCGGAGTGGGCATACTTGTCGCCGTAACCCACGCCGCCGTCGAACGGCGAGTCGGCCTTGCCCGGTTCTCCGAGATCGGTCTGAGATTTCACCAGAAAGGCCCGTCCGCGCCGCAATTTTTCGTCGTAGCCGGGATTGTTCGCGGCGACCAACGCCATCATCGAGATCGACGTGTTGTAGTTGATGAGCGTCGTCTTGTAGATGCTCCCGTCGGGCTTCGCGCCGCCGAGGATGAAGTCGTAACCCTTGGCCAACGACGCCGGAAGGTTGGTGCGATAACGGCCAGTGGGTTCGCCCATGAAGGCGCTGAGCGCGAGCGCGGTCGGTGCGACATGGTCCGCCGTGGACCACCAGCCGTTGGTGTTTTGGCTGGCCCATAGCGAACCCAGCCCCCGGTCGATGGCGTGCTGGATCTCGTTGGCGAACGACAGATCCGTGGCGACTGGCTTGGCACGGTCCGCCGCCGATGCGGTGTCGGTCACAAGGGCCAGGGCCAACGCGGCGCAGGCGAAACGACCGGTTGAGAACACTTGTTGGAGGAAAGGTTTCATGGCGCAGATTTTCCGGCAGGAACAGGAGGAGCGGGCTCGTCTAGAAACATGTGGATCGCCCGATGGGTCGGCAAGACCGGTTCGAGGAACGCGCTCAACTGGCCGATGCCGAGCCGGGACGGCGCGAAGACTAGCAGCACCGGAGGCCGGGCCCGTTTGCCCGACTGGCGTGTCCGCTCTTTTTCCGCATCCAGCTCACGGCGCAGATCCGATGCGCTGGCGACAGGCAATTCCTTGAACGCGAGTTCCGAGCGGGAGGAGCCTTCTTTCCAAACGGAGTCCACGAGCAGGAGCGTTCCCGAGATGCGCCCGTCTTTCTCCATCAGCGACAGTTCCCACGGGTGATAGAGCCGCTCGGCCCGGTCGAGCAGTTCACGGTTCGGCGTGAACGCCCGGTAGTAGAGTTGCCGGGGCGCCGGTGGTTCGATGCGCACGCCCTGTTCGCGGTCGATGGTCGAAAGAATCTCGGCGAGCGCCTGTGCCTGGCCCAGGGCGACGCCGTCGGCGAAACGAACCTCGAGGAAGTGGTCGTGCTTTTTCCGGTCGAGGCGGGCCAATGATTCGACGACCGATACGAGATTCTCCTGACGGTTGAGCACGGTTCCCGAATCCTTCAGTTGCAGGGACAGCCCGGCCAACCGTTCGACATCCGAAGCCGAATCCCCTTCGCCTTTGGCTTCGACCTGGAGCACGAGATCCTTGACCCGCTTCGAACCGTCCTTGTTGGCCGGCTCGATGACCAACGTCAGCCGCGCGCCCTCCTCCAGCGGATGGTCCGGGCTCACCGTTGTGTTCTGGTAAACGACGTCCTTGGCGGCAGACCGCGGAACTTCGAGGACCGAGTGGGGCGAGTTGAACAACGAGACGATCGCCTTCGGCTGAAACTCATCGGCGGCGTAGACCCGCCGGGAGCGATCCTCGAGTGACGGAACCATGCGGGAACCGGTGAACATGAACCCGTCTTCCGGCAGCGATCGGCCCGTGCGCCGATCCACCAGCAGCGATTCTATCCGGCGCGCCGGACCATTCGTCCCGGAGACACTGAGGATGAACGATTCGCCCTTGGCCCAGAAGCGCAGCGCGGCGGGCTCGACGGGCTCCCCCGGTTCCGTGCCGATGAACCGGAGCGCCCGATGGATGTCGCTCGGCTTGGCAAAGGCGATCAGCAGAGCCTCGTAGGCGTGGTCGCTCGCTTCGCCGACCACCATGAACTCGCAGGGCGCGTTGTCCGCAACGGCCGAGCGCTCGACGATGACCTCGACACGCCTGGCACGCTGGTCGGCCACCAAGCCCGGCAGGACGAGAATGTTCGTCCGGCCCGCGTGCTTCTGAAGGTTGTGTTCGTAGCTGCTGGCGACGAACTGCTGGTTCCGTTCGTGACCGCGAGGTTTCGTTTTGTAGGGCGCGTCGTCCTGGCCCTGGGCCGACAGTGCGACCATGACCAGCAACGAGGCGAATCGAAGCAGCCTCAGCGGTTGGCCCATGGTTCGCATCGCGTGACGGTCATTCGGACCGGTAATCGCCGCCGTTGTAGCTGCGGACGACGGACAGTTGCCAGGTCTCCAGTTCGGCCTTCATTCGCCGGAATACCTCCGGATGCGCCGCGGCCACGTCGGTGGTTTCGGTCCGGTCGGTGGCGATGTCGTAAAGCTCCCAGTGGCCGGGCTTCGTCTTCACCAGCTTGAACCGGTTGTCGTTCCACGCCGAGGGGCCCGAGTTGGGAGTGAAGTTCTTCTGGTCGCCGGCAAACTGCCAGAAGCCCATCGGCTGCGGACGGGATTTCATCGTCCCGTCGATCAATGGCACCAGGCTGATGCCGTCGAGCGGGACGGGATGCGCGGGTTTGATCTGAAGCAGCGCCGCGATCGTGGGGAAGATGTCCACCGTTCCGGCCGGAACGTCCGTCACCGCGGGTTTGATGCGTCCCGGCCATTCGATGAGTCCGGGCACACGGATGCCGCCTTCCCACATGTCGCCTTTGCGGCCGCGCAGATCGACGTTGGTGCCGTTCGCGTCGGGCTTTGCGGGATCGAGCCAGCCGCCGTTGTCGCTGGAGAACCACACCATCGTTGTCTCGGCGAGGCCCAGCTTGCGCAGTCCGGCGCGCAACGTGCCGAGGCTGCGGTCCACGCCGATCATCTCTCCGTAGTAGCCCGAGCCTTCCGCCGCCTTCAGGTCTTCGGGCAACGGCTTGTGCGGAGCGTGGGGGCTGCCGAACCAGACGACGGCGAGGAACGGTTTCTTCTGTCCCGCGGAAGCGCCGATGAACTTCAGCGCTTCGCCCACGATGACGTCGGAGCCGTCGCCGACCGCCTTCTCGGCGACGCCGTTGCGGCCGAAGGTCCAGTCGGTCTCGTAGTAGTTGCTGACGGAGAAAGACTCGTCGAACCCGAGGTTGCGCGGCGCGAGCGGATCGGAATCCGGGATGACCTTGCCGGGTCCGGCGACACCGTTGAGATGCCACTTCCCGAAATGACCGGTGGTGTAGCCGGCCTGCTTCATGAGCTGCGCCAGGGTTGTTTCCTGTTTCCGAAACGGCATGCCGGGCCAGAAGACCCCGAGGCGATTCGGATGGCGCCCAGTCATCACGCTGGCGCGTGTTGGCGAACAGCTTTGCTGGGCGTAGAAGCGGTTGAACCTCAGACCCGCCGCGGCCATCGCGTCGATGTTCGGAGTCCGGATCTTTGTCAGTCCGTTGTAACCCACATCGCCCCAGCCCTGATCGTCCGTCATGCAGAGGACGATGTTCGGCCTGGCTGCCGCCGTTTCCGCCGCGACCACAACGGCGGCGGGCACCAGGCAACCGATGAGCATCAGTGTGGCGGCGCCGATTCGCATGGCGGTCAGGGTTTCGGGATCTGGTTCAACGTGTAGTAGGCGACGTCGTGCAACAGGCGTTCACCGCCGCGATCACGCAGGCCGGGCAGATGCAGTTCGTGGATGTGGCCGAGCACGAGCTTGTCCACGACCAACCGGACGCTGAGGCCGTCGGCGCTCGGCGTGGCGGACACGATGCGCTGGTCGGCCTGCTCGATCTCCGGACCGCCATAGGCGCCGAAGTAGTGGTGGGTGAAGGTCTCCAGCGTGTAGCTCTCGGGATCGCGGGCCGTGGCCGGATCGACGGGTGAAGTGAAACGAAGCTCGAAGCCGTCGGGCTTCACGCGCATCGAGTGGACTTCGAACGGCATCTTGGCGGTCCAGTCGAGACGTTGCAGCGCCTTCTCCGCGAGGCCGCGCACGGGCCAACCGCGTTTGCTGCCACCCACGAAGATCTGGCCGCGTTCCGTGAGCCTTCCCCCGATCAGGCCCGTGGCGAAACCCTGTCGGAACGGATAGCAGGCACCCTGGTATTGGCCGTTCACGACTTCCATCTCGGCGCGCATGACGAGGCTCAGCGTGTAGTCGCCGACAAAGAACTGCCCGGCGAACGGTCCGAACTTTCCGCCCGACACGTCGGGCATCACGGCGGAAGCGCTCTGGCCCATCTTCTTGTAGGGGAACGTCACCGCCGGCAGGACGAGCTGAGGGATGCGCTGGGCGTCAATGTGCCTGCGACCCTTGTCGCCGCCGGTGGGTTCGGCGGGACGCGGTCCCATGTTGGGCGCGTGGTCATACCATTTGTTGCCGATGGGATGGCCCATGAAACCGCCGGGCCGAAGGTGCTTCAGGGTATTGGCGCTGGCCCATGGCCCCTGGCTCTCGGCGTAGAAGACATCGCCGGCCGCATTGAACGCGATGCCGCCGGGGCTGCGAAGGCCGCTGCACATCGCTTCCCAACGGCCGTCCGGAAAGTGCCGCAGCGCCCAACCGCGGAAGAGCCGGTCCGACGTGTAGCTGCCGGTGAGGCCGTGCACGGTCCAGATGGCGCCGTCCTTGTCGAAGCCCGAGCCGAAGTTGAACTCGTGTTCGCCGCCCCAAGCCCAGGCGTCGCTCACGGTTTCGAAGCGGTCGGCCCGTCCATCGCCGTCGGTGTCGAGCACGCGGGTCAGCTCGCTCTGCTGCGTGGCGTAGAGCATGCCGTCGCGCCAGGCGAGGCCGAGGACTTCCGTGAGCCCGGTGGCAAAAAGTTTCCAGACCGGAGCGGGCGGCGTGGCATCGGCGCCCGTCGCAAAATAGATCTCCCCGCGCCGGGTGCCGACCACGAGACGCCCATCCGCCAACCAAAGGATGCTGCCGGCTTCCATGACCGCGTCGGGCGGCATGGGCACGTTGGTGATGCGGTAGAATTCGCCTTCGCGGTCGTTGACCAGCACATCGGCGAGGTCGTCGGTGCTGAGGTTCTGCTTGAGGTCGGAGGGCCTGACTCCGCGGCGGTAGCCGGCGAAGTCGCTCTTCCTCGGCGCATACGTTCCCACGTGCGACACATCCGCCTTGGCGAGGATCTTATCCTCCAATCCGACGCACCAGTAGCAGGCGTTGACGAACATCCGGCGCACGCCTTCTTCCTTGAAGTCATCGCCATAGCCCATGGTGGTCGTGAAGACGCGGGCGGCTTTGCCTTCGCTGCCGGTAAAGGTCTTGATCCACGCGATTGGAACCGGCGCTTTCCGTTCATCGGGCTGGTCGTCGGGCTTCAACCCCCGCAGCGGCTGGCCCATCACGAGCGGACGGCTGTCGCCCTCGAGCGTGGTGATCTTGTAGGCGTGGGAGACGCCCCAGAGGCGTTCGATGCCGCGCAGGATCGGGTGGTCCTTCATTTCCGGAACCACGATGCCGAGCGTGCTCTGGCTGCGGTAACCGCCGTAGTGGTCGACCCATGTCTCGCCAAGGACCTGCCGTCCAAAGCCGCCCTTGAAGTCCGGATGCGGGCCGCGCCAGGCCCACTTGGAATACTTCTCCTTCTGGAACTTGTCGTAGTCGAAGGCGTGCGTCGCCGTGCGGATGCCGATCACCGGCCGGCCCGAATCCACGTAGGCCACGAACTTCGCCATCTGGTCCTCGGGCAGATGGCGGAACCGGGTGAAGACCACCATCAGGTCGGCATCCTTCAGCGCGTCGAGGCCGGGAATGTTGTCGGGAACGGCGGGATCGATCTCGCCGGTCTCGCGGTTGATGGAGAACAGGACGGTGCAGTGGTAGCCGTGGCGCTCGGCGAGGATCTTGGCCATCGCGGGCATCGACTCCTCGGATCGATACTCCTCGTCGCCGGTGATGAAGACGATGCGTTTGCCTTTGCCGGGTCCGGAGCCGCCCTTGTAGGTCAGCCACGGGTCTTCGGCCGCGGATGAACCGGGAACGAACAAGGCCACCAAGGCCAGCGCGACCAACGTCCGTAGCGCCGAAGCTGATTTACCAAACATAGTCGACCTCCAGTTGATTGTTCCCGCCGCGCGCGCCGATGGGCACGAGCAGTTCCTGTTTGTCACCCTCGCCGCGGACGAACGCCTTTGCGCCGCCACTCACGCGGATCGTGAGCGTCTCGTCGATCCGCCATCCGTTCTCGCCGATGACCGTGAGTTTTCCGGCTGCGAGGCGGAAGTGGAGGCCTGCTGGCGGCGCACCCGTGAACTTCACCGTGCGGTGCAATCCGGCCTTGCCGCCGATTTCGGTCGGGCTGACGAAATCTTCGATGCCCACAGAGCGGTAAGAGTAGAGCAGCGTCGGGCGTTTGAGCGTGTCGAGTTGGAGGCCGCCGAACTTCATGCCCGCCTCCTTGCTGGAACCGGCCGGCCACGGTGCCGTCGCGTCGGCCAGAGGAGCGAGGGGCGGCCCCTTCGGGAAGATTACCACGTCGGTGCCAAGTGGACGGATGTTGCCCATGCCCTGCACACCCCAGTGCGCCCCGGCATTGAGGAATCGCCCGCGCCACAGGAGCGCGAGCCGCATCTCCTCGGAGTCGAAGGCCATGTTCAGCAGCCCGGGATAACCGGCGGCGATCCCGCGGAAGCCGGCCTCCCAAAGCTTGCCTCGATAGACGACCGGTTCGCCGCCCACGATCAGTTCCACGTTTTGCCGGCTCAGGCCTTCGGGAAACTTTGTGCGCGGCCCGTCGGCGAGATAAGTCCAAAGCGCGGCGTGCTGGCGTTCCGTGTTGCCGCCGAGAACCGAAGCCAGCGGGCTGACCCCGTCCGGCCACAGGGCGGGCATGCGTGTGCCGGGATGGAACCGGTTTGGATCAAGGAGAAACTGCCGGAACCAATCCTCGTTCAACCGCTCGGTCGTGGTCGTCAGGTCGATGACTTGGAGCGCGTGGGCCGGTTGGCGGTTGAAGCGATGGCACGCGATGCACGAAAGCCCATCGGTGCCGACCAGCCTGCGGCCGGCTTCCTTTTGGACGTCCACGGCATCGGGCGATGGCTTGATGGGTTGGGCGCGACGGTCGAGCGCGACGAACAGGCCGGTGAGGGGCCCGACGTTGGTCGAGCCAAACTGGGGCATGCGCGTATTGACGTAGGGCCGCACGCTCGCGCCCGTCGCGAGCACGTTGCTCAGCCACGCGGGACGGAGCCGGTCGCCGACACCGTCGAGCCTCGGTGGCACTCGGCCTTCGTCGCCGAGATCCTCGCCGTTGGAGGTGAAATACGCATCCCGCTCCGTCGTGACGCCGCCGACGCCGTCGCGCGAATGGCATGCGGTGCAGTTGAGCGAGGTCATCGTGTGGGCCAACCGCTGCTGCGGCGAAGGTGCGCCGAGACCGGGCTGATTGAGCGAGGCGATCGCGTCACGGAGGGCGGTCCGTTGCGATCCGGTGAGATCGTAGTCCGGAGCTTTCGCGCTCGGGTTTTCTGCAAGGCAACCGCGGCTCGTTTGCAGGGAGGCGAGCGCCGGAGGCGGATTCTGCGACGGCTTCGACTCGTGGCAGACGGCGCAGTTCATCTGCGCATACAACATCCGGCCTTGCGCTGCCTTGGACGCGTCGACGACGAACGGCACCGGCGTTGGCACGGTCTCGCGCAAGCTCTGAAGCCGAGATGCGGGAATGGGTTCGCGCGCGATGCCCGGACCTTCCCATTCCAACTGGAGCGCCGGTTCCTTCGAGCCGCGCTGCACGTAGTCCAGGACGATGGGATGCAGGCCGGCGTTGAGGCGCATCGCACGTTTGCCGTCGACCCGTTCCCGCTGCCAACTGTCCTCGCCGATGATCCATTGGCCGCGCACCGAGAGTTTGCTCGCACCGGTGGCGGTCAGGTGGAAGGTGTATTCGCCGGCCTGGTCGACGCGCAGCCAACTGGTGAAACGCAGGGCATAACCGCGATCGCGGCCCATGGCTTCGAGGGTGAAGTTTGCGGCCGGCCCCGTCCGGGCCTGCTCGACGATTTCGAGGTCTTCAAACGACCGGATCCGCCCGCGATACTGCGCGACTTCCACCGTGGCCGGAACCTTGGCGTCCCGCAGGAGATAGTGCGTGATCTCGAACGCTTCGCCGTCGGTGAGGTTCATCGCCGGCATCCGGCCGGATGGGCGGGACGCGAGCGGGTCTTTGAGGAAACGCCGCAGGCCGTCGACGGTCCATTTGTCCGCCATCTTCGGAAGCGGCGCCGATGCGGAAAAGTTCGTCGTGGTGTCCTGCGGCGAATGGCAGGCCACACAGCCGACGCTGTGGAACAGCTTTTCGCCCCGGGACACGGCCGCGCGATCGGGCATCACTTTCCGGAACGCGGCCTGATCAAGCGAAACGAGGTAGTGGGTCAACGCTTCCGCGACGGCAGTCCGTTCCGCCGGCGGCAAGCCGTGGAGCACGTCCGGCATGGTGGTGCCCGGCATCGCCGCGTGAGGTGCTGCGAGATGTTTCTGCAACCACTCGGGGCTCGTCCGGCCAGCGACACCGGCCAGGCGTGGCGCCGCTTTCGGTGAGAGCCAGGCCGCCTGCGTGTCGGTGGCCCGGTGGCAGGCGACGCAGTTCAACTCCCCCAGCAACACCCGGCCGTCGGGTTGCGCGGCGGACGAGGGCGGGATCAGCGCGGCCCAGAGACCCAGCGTTGCGATCAGCAACGACTTGCCGGGAACGCCGAGTGGTTTTGTGTTCATGCGAAAGGTTCTGTTTGCTCGGCCTGACGATTCACCGCGGACCCGCCGGAAGTTTTTCGTTCAGGTAGGACGTCATCAGCTCTCGGAGGTGCAGGGTGGTGCCAGATCCTTCGCTGATGCTGTGGGAGCGGTTGGGATACGCCATCATCTGGAACTGCCGGCCGTGGCGGATGAATTCGTTCACCAGCGCTTCCACGCCCTGGTAGTGGCAGTTGTCGTCCCCGGTTCCGTGGACGACCAGGAGGTTGCCCTTTAGTTGGCTGGCGAAGGTCAGCGGGGAACCGTTGCGGTAGCCTTCGGTATTGTCGTCCGGCAGGCCCATGTAGCGCTCCTGATAAATTGTGTCATAGAGGCGCATGTTGGGAACGGAGGCGATGGAGATGCCGGTGCTGTAGAGATCGGGATAACGGAGCAGGGCGTTCAGGGTCATCGAACCGCCGCCGCTCCAGCCCCAGATGCCGACGCGGGCCGGGTCCACATAGGAGCGCGTCGCGAGGACGTGCTTCAAGGCGGCGGCCTGGTCCTGCGAGGCGAGGATGCCGATCTGGCGGTAGATGGACTTGCGCCAATCGCGCCCTCGCGGCGTGGCGGTTCCCCGGTTGTCGAAGCTCATCACCAGATAACCCTGCTGAGCCAGCATGTGGTGCCAAAGCTGGGAGCCGCCGCCCCAGGAATCCTTCACGGTGGATCCGGCCGGTTCGCCGTAGACGTAGATCAGGAGCGGATACTTCTTGGTCGCATCGAAGTCGGGCGGCCGGAGGCACCAGGCGTCCAGTTCGACGCCTTGGGCGACGGGCACTTTGAAAAACTCGGTCGGCGGCAGGTTCAGTTTGGCGACACGTTCCTTGAGCTTCTTGTTGTCCGCCAAGACCCGCACCTGCTTGTGGTCTGGCAGTGAAATCAGCTCGGTCATCGGGGGTTCGTCGTGCGACGACCAGGTGTGGAAGGCCCATCGGCCATCGGGCGAGACCTGGTAGGAATGGGAGCCTTTCTGGGAAGCCGGTGTGACGCGCTGGGTGCGGCGTCCGCTGAAGTTGGACCGGTAGAGGTAGCGCTGCGTCGGATTGTCCGGTGATGCCATGTAGTAGATGCGGCCGGACTTCTCATCCACGTGCACGAGTCCGGCAACGTCGTGTTTGCCCGGCGTCGCCAGCTTCATTTTTCCACTGTCGTGGCTGGCGATGTAGAGCTGGTCCCATCCGCCACGTTCGCTCGGGAAAACGAACCGCCTGCCGCCGTCGATCCACTTCAGGTTCTGATTTGCTTCAACCCACGCGGCGTCGCTGTCGGTCAGAATGGTCCTCACCTTGCCCGTGATGGGATCGGCCAGCATGACGCGGTTCGTGTTCTGCAACCGGTTCAACTGTTGGAGGAAGATCTCCTTCGAGCCTTCGGGCCATGCGAGGTCGAAGACGTAGTGGTTGCGCGGGTCTCCGGGAACTTCCAGCCATCGGGTCGGGCCGCCGCCGGCCTCGACGACCCCGATACGGCAGGCGGAGTTCATTTCGCCGGTCTTGGGATACTTGATGAGCTGGGTCTTCGGGTAGAGGCCGTCGGTGTTGTTCACCAGCGCCACTTCGCGCACGCCTTCCGTGTCGAGCTGCCAATAGGCGATGGACTGTCCGTCCGGGCTCCAGCGGAAGCCGTCGCGCAGGCCGAACTCCTCTTCATACACCCAGTCGAAGGTGCCGTTGATGATCTCCGGCGACGTGTTGGTGGTCAGCGCGGTGATACGCCGGCTCTGGAGGTCCTCGACGTAGATGTTCCGCTCGCGCACGTAGGCGACGCGCCGGCCATCCGGGGAGAATTTCGCGAACATCAACGTCGATGATTCCGCATCGCCGCCGAGCTTGACCAGTTCGTGGCTCGTCCGGTCGAGCACCCAGTAGTCGCCCCGGCTGTTCGTGCGCCAGACCTTCTTCGTGTTGGTGAAGATGAGCAGCTTCGACCGGTCCTTCGACCAGGTGTGGCTGTCGATGCCGAGGGGCGACGATTCACCGGGCGGAACGAATTCCGCAGCGGACACGAGGACGTCCTTGGCGCCGTTCTTGGGGTTGTGGCGAACCAGGTCACGGCCGCCGCCGGGTGCTTTGGAGGCCTCGAACGTCGTGTAACCGGAGCTGTCGTCCAGCCAACGCGCCGAGAAGCCTTCCCCGCCAAAATCGCCTGAGGCGAAGATGCGTTTGACGGTGAGTTTGGTGGCGTTGGTTTCCTCCGCCGCACCCGCGTGGAGCGCCGCCACGAACAGGACGGCCGCTCCGAGAAACGAACGGGCTCGGGATCGGAGCAGCCTCTGAACGACGGGAGTGGTCATGGGGGATTGGCGAGCTTCGAGCCTAGGAGACTTCGACGACGGGTTTGCCGAGCACCGGCATCTTCGGCGTGATGCCGAGTCCGGGGGCGGCGCTGGCGGCCATGTAGCCGTTTACCCGCTGGGGCGCTCCGTCGGCGGTGCTGACGGTGACGTAGCTGTTGAAGTCGGTGCTGGTGAAACGGAACTGCTCGGGCGTGCTGTGGGCCAGGTGCGCAATGGCGGCGGTGGTAATGTCGCCGCCCCAGCTGTCTTCCAACGTCATGGCGATGCCCATGCTGACGCAGAGGTCGCGGACCTGCTTGGTCTTGGTCAGGCCGCCGAGCTTGCTGATCTTCAGGTTGACCACGTCCATCGCGAGATCGGCCTTGGCCCGCAGCAGCATGTCGAGTCCATCGACGTTTTCATCGAGCACAAAGGGATGCGGGCATTGGCGACGAACGGCGAGGCACTCTTCGTAGGTGAGGCACGGTTGCTCGATGTAGACGTCGACGTCGCGGACGGCCTTGGCCACGCGCACGGCTTCGTGCTGGACCCAGCCGGTGTTCGCATCGGCCACGAGGCGGTCGCCGGGTTGGAGTTTCTCGGCGACGGCGTGGATACGGGCGATGTCGACGTCCGGGTCGCCGCCAACCTTGAGCTGGAACCGGGTGTAACCCTCGGCGCGGTAGCCCGCGACCTTGGCCGCCATTTCTTCGGGCGACTCCTGCGAGATGGCGCGGTAGAGCCGGATGCTTTCGCCGAATCGGCCACCCATGAGGACGCACACCGGCAGCCCGGTCGCCTGTCCCAGGATGTCCCAGCAGGCGATGTCGATTCCCGACTTCACATACGGATGACCCTTGAGGGCGGCGTCCATGAGGTGGTTGAGCTTGGACAATTCCCGCGGGTCTTCGCCGATGAGGTGGGGCCCGAGTTCACGGAGGCCGGCGCGGACGCCTTCCGCATAGGCCGGGAGATAGAACGGCCCGAGAGGACAGACTTCGCCGTGGCCCACGATTCCCGCATCCGTTTCCACGCGGACGATGGTGCTGTCGAAGACGGTGACGGATTTGCCCCCGGACCACTTGTAGGTGGTCTCGTGCAGCGGGAGTTCGACGCGGTAGGCGACTATGCGGGTGATCTTCATTGATGGATGCAGCGGAGGTGTCCGCGATGGATGTCAAAAGACTATGCAGCCAGTGAAGCCGGGTCTTGGCCCAGAAACGCGCTCGGGTGCGCAACGAAGCACAACGGCCGCCGTTCAGGCTTCGACCCGATAGACGCGAAGGCGACCCCAATCGGCCCAGGCGAATGGCTTGTCCGATTTCTTGCGGGACTGGCTGGTCGCCCCGGAGACGATCAGGACTTCGCCGTCACCGGTGAACCGGGACTGGGTGATCCGGTTCTTCGTGTCGATGGAGTGGACGAGACTGCCGTCCGCCGCGGAGAACAACGCCCCGTTCCAAGTGCCCTGGGCCTGTTTGCCCGCCATGACGAAATGTTTTCCATCCGGGTGCCACGCCACGGATTCCATGAGGCCGGAGCCGTGCTGGCCGTCCTTGATCTGGTCCAACCGTTCGCCCTTGGTCCAGTTCCAACGCTGCCACGTCATCTTGCCGTTGCCCGCCATGGGATCGGTCATCGGTCCCATGCCGCATCCGAGCAAGGCCGCGCCGTCCGGGGAAAACGCGAGGCCGTAGATGCCGCCGCAGTAGTGGTGGGTCTTGATCGATCCCCACGATGTAAAGTCGGGGGAAGTCCACTTTGCCACGGGCTTGCCGTCTCCCGGTGACGCGAGATTCCAGACGCGGACTTCGCCCAGCATGTTGGCCGCCGCGAGGTGACGGCTATCAGGGCTGAAGGCGCAGCTGAGAACGGGCGGCGTGTGGCTGAACTCGGCGACCAGTTCGCCGGTCATCGTGTCGAACACCTTCACCGACGGTTCGGTCTCGGCGGACGGCTCATATTTCCAGCTGCCGGGAAGGTATTGGCCCGTCGTCGTCGCGACCCGGCGGCCGTCCGGCGAGAGCGCGAGTTGCCAGCTCCAGAACTTGTGCGCCAGCACCCGGCGCCAGCTCTTGCGGGTCCCGATATCGTGCCAGACGAGGGCGCCGTCGTATCCGCCCGAGATCACGGTGCGTCCGTCGTGCAGCAGGACGCAGCCGCTGGCGTAGGACTGGTGTTTGGCGTCGAACACCTCCGCCTTTCCCGTGGCCGTGTCCACGGCGTAGACCGCTCCATCGACGCAGGCGGCGAACGCCTGGCGGCCGTCCGGGGTGATGGCCAGGCCGAGCACGCCGGTGGGCAACTTGTGTTCGTGGGCGAGGGTGAGCTTCATGGGGTCACGCAAGGATGTCGCGGATGGGCTCGGCTTTGTCCTCCACGCGGTGGAACGTGGGCATTCCCGGCAGGTCGTATTCGCCGTGGGGATCGATGCCCAGCGCCGTGAAGATCGTGGCGAAGAGGTTCTGCTCGTTGTAGGGCTTCTCGATCACGTCCACGCCGTCGATGTCGGTTGCGCCCGTGACCACACCGCGTTTCAGGCCGCAGCCGGTCATCATCATGCTCCAGGCGTTCGGATAATGGTCGCGGCCGCGCGCGGGATTCATCCACGGCGTGCGGCCGAACTCGCCCATCGCGATGACGAGCGTCGAATCCAGCATCCCGCTTTGTTCCAGATCGTTGATCAGGTGGAAGAGCACGCGGTCCAGTTCCGGCACCAGCATCTGGTGGATCTCGTGCTGGAAGACGTGGTTGTCCCAGTTCATGCCGTTGGCCACCATGACGAAGGGGGCTCCATGTTCCACAAGATGCCGCGACATGAGGGCGTGCTGCGCGAAGCTTCCCGGGCCGTAGCGTTCGCGATCCTTGGCCGGGAGCTTGTTCACGTCGAAGAGATCCGCGCTCTTGGACATGCCCTTCATGCGTTCGAAGGCGGCGTTCTGGCTGCGGGCGACGCCGCTTCGGCGATCCCGCTCGAACTTGGCGGTGAGAAATTTCCGCAGTGTCTCGCGCGATTCACGGTCGTGCTGCGGAATCGTCTGGGCCGCGGCGTTCACGAGCTGCGTGTAGTCGCCGCCAAGGCGGACGGGCGCGTGTTCCGCACCCAGCCATCCGGCCCAGTTGCCCGCCTTGAAGGACTCGAACTCGTTTCCGCCGGGGATGGGATCGAGGAAGATGAAGTTCGGGATCGGCGAATCCAGCTGCCCAAGGGCCTGCGACAATGAGCTGCCGAGCGTCGGCCGGGTGAAACCGGCCCGCTCGGGATTGCCGCGCTGCAGCAGGGTGATCGCCTGCAGGTGCTCGGTCTGCGCGGTCTTCATGCTGCGGACGATGTTCAGCTTGTCCGCGATGCCGGCGCAGCGCGGCATGAGGGAGGAGAAGTGGACGCCCGGGATCCTCGTCGAGATGCTGCCGAAGGGTCCGCCGCTCGGACGGCCGGGCTTCGGATCCCAGGTCTCGAACTGGCTCGGAGCGCCGCAAAGCCAGAGAAGGATGCAGTGCTTCCGGGCCTTCTTGGTTTCCGCCGCGAACACGGGATTGTGGAAAAGCCCCGCGAAGCTCGCCGCCGTGGCCAATGCGCCGCCGGTGAGGCCCCGGAGGAAAAGCCGACGATGGAGCAGATGCTCGTCCGTGCGGCACTGGCCCGCGGTCAGGTCTGGATTTTGGCTCTTCATCGTCAGGGGGCCGTCAGGAATTCCGCGCTGGTCATCAAAGCCCAGAGCAGGTCGCGGATTCCTTCGGCGGGCTTGTCGGAACGCTCGTTCAGGAACGCGGAAGATTGCGCCGTTTCCTCGGCGTCCGGCAAGCGGCCTTGCACGGCGAGGAACGCCTCGCGGACCTTCGCCGTCAACTCGGGCAGTGCGGCGATCCGGGCCGCCGTATTGCTCGGCGACGGATTCAGAAGCGCGGCCAGCGCCGGTGAATTGGCCAGAAACTGGGCCTGCTGGAATGTCGCGTTGTAGTCCTTCGGCAACACGTCCGGCAGGGCTCCGATCACCGCACGGCGCAGAGAATCGTCCGTCGCTGCCAGCCCGGCGGCAATCCGCCATGAGCGTGCGATCTGCTCGGCCGTGAGCGGTCGTTCCAGCGCCCCGGCAATCGCCTCGGGCGCCACCGCAGTGAAGCCCAACGAGTAGGCCCGGCTCAACACGACACCCCGGACGAAGCGGCGGGCGTCGTGGTTGTGCGATGCAAAATCCTGGCCTAGCCAGGCGAGCAGCTCCGGGTGGCTCGGGACATTGCGTTCGTTCATCTCGTCGGCGGGATGGACGATGCCGCGGCCGAGGAGCGCGGCCCACATGCGGTTCACGAAGGCGCGGGCCAGCAGGGGATTGTCGCTGGTCGCCGCGTTGGCGAAGGCTTCGCGCCGGGAGAACTTGGGCACACGGAGCTTGGCCGCCGGGTCGACGTATTTGTCGCCGTCGTCCGATTCCTTCTGGTCGGCGGCCGGCCGGGTCTCCTCCACGGTCCGGCCGGTCAGCAGCGCGACCAGGGCGGGCTGCGACTCCTTCTTGAGGTTGGTGAAGTTGATGAACCCGCCGACGGCGGATTCGGCCACGGCGTTGCCGCCGTCCACGTTCTTGCTCCGGTTGAAGGCGGCGACCAGGCCCCAGTAATGGGCCTGCTTGATCTCGCGGGCGAGCGGATGGTCGTGGCATTGCGCGCAATCGATCTTGGTTCCGTAGACCACGGGCGCCACGGCTTCGGCGATGGCCTGGTATTCGTTGCGGCGTTCGTAGAGAAACCAGGAAGCGCCCTTGCTTTCGGGTTTTTCGGGCCGCGCGACGAGGATGTCCCGCACGGTCTCGTTCCATGGACGGTTGGTGTGGAAGGCGGTCTCAAGAAAGGTCCACCACCCGTTTTGTTTGCGGCGATCCTCGTGGTTGTCGCGCTTCACGCGGCCCATCAGGAACACGTCCCACAGCTCGCGCATCCGCACGGCATACTCGTCGGAGGCCAGCAGGCGATCGACGAGTTGGCTGCGTCGTGTCTCGGGCGGCGATGCGAGAAACTGGCCGAGCTCCGTCGGGGTGGGGATGCGTCCGGCCAGATCGAGATAGACCCGCCGGCACCAGGTGCGTTCATCGATGGGCGAGGCCGGCTTCACTCCGCGCTGTTCCCAGCCTTCGGCGATGAACGCATCGATCGCCTCGGTCACGGAACCGAACTTCCGGGGTTCAACCGGTTTCTTCATCGGCTCGGCCGACGTCACCGCCATGGCGGCGATCCATTCGCGGACCGATTCGCGCTCGGCGTCCGTGAGCTGCTTTTTCGGCGGCATGTGCGGATCGGAACCCGGCGCGAGATTCAGGTAGAGCCGGCTTTTCTCGGGTTTGCCGGGAATCACGACCCTGCCCTCGTCCCCGCCTTCCAGGACGGCCTTCGGCGTGTCGAGTTCGAGTCCGCTTTTCTGCTCGATAGGCCCGTGGCATTTGACGCACTGGACATCGAACAGCGGCTGGACCTTCCGCACCCACAAGGAAGCCGCATCCGCGCCACTCGCGGCGTGCGCGGTGGCGAGGCAGAGAAGAAGTGTCAGTGCGCTTCTGGAGGTCATCTGGAACGGTCGCAACGCTACTCCGCGGTAAGTCCGGGAGCAACTGGTGCGAGAAGTCGACGCCGGGCGAGCCGGGGCATTCAAGGTTACTTTGCCGGCTCCTTCGTCGCTCCTTTGGAGGCCGCCTCCGCCGCATCGCTGCGTGCCTGGGCCTTTTGCCTGATCTCCGCTTTCACCCTGGTCAGGCGTTCGGGCCACACGAACTTGGGAGCGGTGGCCGGGTCGTAGCCTTCGAGATGACCGTGTAGGCGGGTCGCCGGCTTGGTGTATTTCAGCACGGTGTCGCCGAATACCTCCCGGCAAAGCGCGGCGAGTCCGGGGTCGTATTCCAGGAGCAGCGCGCGGGTGTTCACGTGGTTGTGGTCGTGGTCGTTCACGCGGTTGTTGTCGAACCACGACTGGACTCCTTCGGCGAAGTATTCGTGATGGTTCACCGCTGCGTATTTGCCTTTCCACAGGCCGGCCTTCATCGCGGAGTCGTAGATCGCCTTCACCCGGGGGTCGAAGGTCGGATCGACGTTCACCATGCCGCGCAGGTGGATGTTGTGGGCGAACTCGTGGATGAGAATGCTCTCCGCCGCGTAGGGGTCTCCGGGATAGGCGAGGAGGTTCTCCTCTCCGGTGGAACAGAACGGATCCGTGGGCGAACCGCCCATGCCGCGGGCCCGGGCATCCCAGAAATTCTTGGGCTTCATCCAGGCCCACTCCGGCTGGTCCGTGGTGAATTCGTTGTGCGCGATGATGCTCATGCGTGAACCGCTCTTGACCATTGCCGCACGCACGTCCGGGCGCCGGGCCAGCATCAGGTTGACGAGGAAGGCGGCCTCTTTGAGCGCGTAGTCGTCCACCTTCTCCGAGGCGACAATCGGGTAGCCGTCCGCGTCGATGTATTTCTTGTAGAACGCCGGAGCCTTCAGCTCGGCCGGCGGCGATGTGACGCGGCCCGGGCCCGCTGTCACCGCGGTGGAACCCCAAAGCTTCTCCAACAGCGGAACAACCTCGGGGTCGTGCTGCTTCAGTTCGTCCCGTGTGAAGGGAAAGAAATCGTTCCGTGAGAAAAACGCCTCGGTCGCCTCGGCGAAATACTCCATCGGGTTGGTGAGCGCGTAGGCGCGGTCGAGCCGCATGTTCCCCTTCGCGTCACGGCGTTGGACCCTGTCATACTTTCCGCCGGCCTTGGCTTTCTCGTAGGCGGCCTTGATCTCTGGATTTTCAAATCCCTTTGGCAGCACCCGATCATGGAACGCATGGGCCAGTTCGTGCAGCGTGAAGTTGGGCATCCGCTTGGACTCCGACTCGAAGTTGCGGATGTCGGTGAACTCGACGCCCTTGACCATCACCGGGTCGCGGCCGTTGGTCTTGAGCCATCCGGCCCCGGGATGATACTCGGCGCGGGGTTGGATCGCGGGATACTCCGGCGAGAACCACAGGGTCACTTCGCGGAGCTTTGCCACCGCCGGCGCCGGAACGACGCGGACAATCTCCTGGAGTTGGATCCGGAGAAGTTCGACGGCCTTGGCGGTCGCGTCCTTCTCCTCCTTGAGCAGGCGCTCGTTGATCAGAACGGTCCAGCCTTCGACCAGATTCGTCTGGTGGGGCGCAGCCGGCGCGGCCGCCCGCAAGGCGGCGATCGAGATCAGAAACGCGGCCAACGAGGCGACCGCAGGACGAAGGAAGCGGCCGATGGGAAGACGCCGGAGACCCTTGTTCACCCGACGGAGCGGGGCGGAATTCTTCATCACAATGAAATATCCGTTCGCCGTTCGGGCCGTCTTGGTCAAAAACTTTCCGCCGAAGTGAAAACACGCACAACCCAACGCGTGACCAACCCGAACCCGACGGCCCTGGGTTCGGTGGATGCATCGGTGCTGGAGGTCCTCTTCGACCAGGCGCCGGATGTCGCCTTCTTCATCAAGGACACGGCCGGCCGCTACGTGGCGGTGAACCAGTCGCTCGTCGAGCGGCACGGCCTGCAGCACAAGGGACAGGTCCTGGGCAAACGGCCGCGCGACATCTGCCCCGGAGACCTTGGGCGCATCCCTTCGGCGCAGGACGACACCGTGCTCCGCACCGGCCGGCCGATCCTCGACCATCTGGAGCTCCATTGGTATGCCCCCAACAAACCGGGCTGGTGCCTGACCTCCAAGCTGCCGATGCGCGACCCGGCGGGAACGATCGTCGGGCTCATCGGGATTTCCCGCGACGTCCGGACCGCCATCGAAACGAAGGAGATCCCCGTCGAGTTCGCCGCCGCGTTGGCCCACTTCGAGGAGAACATGGCCGACTCCACCTCGCCTTCCGGCATCGCCCAACGTGCGCGGATGTCGCCGCAGCGCGTCGCCCGGTTGATGAAACGCTTCTTCGGCCTGACTCCCGGGCAGTTCATCGCCAAGACCCGGATCGCGGCGGCTTCGAGGCTCCTGCGGGAAACCGACCGGTCGGTGGCGGAAATCGCTTTGGCCTGTGGTTTCTACGACCACAGCGCCTTCACCCGCACCTTCCGCGCGATGACCGGCGTGACGCCCACGCGGTTTCGGGTGGGTGTGAACGGCTAGGGTCCCTCGTTCACACGGTCGCCCGCGCGCGGGTGGGCGGACTCGTAGGCCTTCTTCAGGCGATCGGTCGTCACGTGGGTGTAGACTTGGGTGGTCGCGAGGTTCTGGTGGCCGAGGAGTTCCTGGACGCTCCGGAGGTCCGCCCCGTTGTCGAGGAGATGGGTCGCGAAGCTGTGCCGGAGCTTGTGGGGTGTTAGCTTCGGATCGAGACCGGCGAAAGCCAGATACCTCTTCAACCTTGCCTGGACGGTCACGGGCTTGATGGGTTCCGCAGAATCCACTTTGGCGGGGAAGGCCACGGATACCGGAGTGGTCGTGATCGCAGTGGCTTCCCAAAACTGGCGGATCGAACGCAGCGCCGGTTCGCCGATGGGCATGATCCGTTCCTTCCGGCCTTTGCCGAACACCCGGACGGTGTGTTCGGAGAAGGAGATGTCCTCAACCCGCAGCCCGCAGAGTTCACTGATGCGGAGGCCGCACGAGTAGATCGTTTCGAGGATGGCCGAGTCCCGCGCGGCCTCGAATTCCGCCTTCCTCCGGGCTGCATCGGATTTCGGACGGCCGATCGATGCGGCAAGGCGCGCCGGGGCTTCCAGCAGTCCACGCACCTGATCCTGCGTCATGAAGTGCGGCAGGCGTTGGGCCAGCTTGGGAAGCGTCAGGTTGCGGATGGGCGAGACTTCGACCACGCCATCCCGCGTGAGGTGACGGTAG
>CANJSG010000041.1 GCA_947476875.1 Verrucomicrobiota bacterium
TCGCCCTCACAGTGGGGCCGCTGAAACCGGGCTGGTATTCGAAGATCCAGCGGCGGCGCGCACGGAGTGACGCGCCCTACCGGCACCGGGTTCACCCCAACCGTCCGAGAAGCTGCTGGACCTTGTCGCGCTGGCTGCGGGCGAGGGTGAGGCGGACGCCGTTGAAGAGGATGACGGCGTATTCGCCGTGGAAGAGCGGCTGGAGTTCCTTTACCCGGTCGAGATTCACGATGGCCGACCGGCTGATGCGGAGGAACTGGCCGGCGTTGAGCCTCCTTTCCCACGCGGAGATCGTCTCACGGATCAGGTGGATCTCGGTCCCGATGTGGATCTCGACGTAGTTGTCGGCCGCGCCCACCCAGTCGATGTCGCCCGGACGAATGAGCAGGATCCGGCCGTTGGACTTGATGGCCAGGCGATCGGTGCCCCGCCCGGCCGCATCGAGATCGTTGACGAGTCCGTCGACCTTCGCCTGCACCGGCGCCGGCGCGGCCCGTTTGATTTCTTCCACTGCGCGGCGGAAGGCGGCCTGGAAGCGTTCGCGGTCATAGGGCTTCAGCAGGTAGTCCAGCGCGCGGGCCTCGAAGGCCTTCACGGCGAACTGGTCGAACGCGGTGACGAAGATGATGAGCGGACGATGCTCCGGATCGATGGACGCCAGAACGCCAAAGCCGTCGAGCTCGGGCATCTGGATGTCGAGGAACACGAGGTCGGGCGTGAGTTCGCCGATGCGGTCGACGGCTTCGAGTCCGTGGGCGGCTTCGCCGACGATCTCGGCGTCGGGCTCCTTCTCCAGCAAGGCCCGCAGCCGGCCCCGGGCCAGGGGTTCATCGTCGACGATCAGGACGCGTGCTTTCATCGGATGGATTTGCTTTCACCACAGATGAACACAGATGAACACAGATCAATGCGATTTTGCGGACGCCGGCCCACGGTCAAGAGAAGCCATCTGTGTCTATGTGGGTCCATCTGGGGTTAAAGGGTCTTCTTCAACGGTAGCCGGATCATCGCCTCGGTCCCGCCGTTCGCACCGGGCGCGAGGCGGAATTCCTGGGCGGAACCGTAGAGCTGTTCCAAGCGCGCCCGCGTGTTCGCCACGCCGATGCCGGTGCCATGGCGGTTGCTTGATCCGGGGCCGCGGCCCGTGTCGGTCACGCGGAGCACAATCTCATCGCCGTCGCGCTCGGCGGTGATGCGGATTTCGCCGGGCGCGGCGATGGGCTCAATGCCGTGGCGGATGGCGTTCTCGACGAGCGGTTGCAGGATCAGGGTGGGCACGCGGATCTCGGAAAGCTCGGGCGGGATCATCACATCGACCTTCAGCCGGTCGCCGAAGCGCGTCTGCTCGATCTCCAGGTAGCGCCGAAGAAAGTCCACCTCCTGCCGTAACGTCACCTCCTGTTCCGACGAACTGGCCAGCGCGCGCCGCAGCAGGTCCGCGAGCTTGCTCAACGTGCGGTCGGCCGCGTCGACATCGACGTGCATGAGCGACGAGATGGCGTTGAGCGAATTAAAGAGGAAGTGCGGATTGAGCTGCATCTGGAGCGCGTGGAGCCGCGCGGCGGTGAGACGTTGCTCGAGTTCCACGGCGCGGCGCTGGCGTTCCTGGGCTTCGCGGTAGTAGCGCAGACCCGTGCTCATCCCGACGGTCAGCCAGTAGACGAGCAGGTTGAAGAACCACGTCTTGCGCGCCAACAACTGCACGGCGCCGGCGAAGGTCTCATCTTCCCCTGCTCCGCCCGCGGGCAATTGCCCAACGGCGGCGCGGAGAAACAGGTAGCTCAGGCAGAAGACGGCCGAAGCCAGCAGATGAAGGAGCAGATGGCGGAAGCGGTTCGGAGCTTCGATGGGAAACCTCCGTGCCAGCCACAACACCGGCACGGACAGGAGCGCGAACGCATACCAGTCACCCAGCGACCAGACGATCGCCCGCCCGAGATCGACCGACGCGCCCGCTTTGCTGCCCGAGATGTAGAACTGCCCGGCGAAGGCCAGGCCCACGACGGTCCACGCGCCGAACAGGCCGGCGGCGCGGAACCAGGGGCGTTGCCAAAGGAGGCTCAGGGACATCTCGGCGGAGACCTTGGCGGGAAAGCGGGCGAAGGTGAACTCAGAAGAGCTCGGGGGCTTGCATCCATTCCCGGGCTCCTCCATTCGTTCCGCGTGAAGCCGCACGTCGATGAGCAGGCGATTCTCGCAATCGAACGCCCGCACAAGAGCCTTTGGACCTACTACCTGCTCTGCTGCCTCGCGTTCCCGCCGGCGTTCCCCTTCCTCGTCCTGCCGAACTGGTTCCGCTACCACACGCTCCGCTACAAGTTCACCGCCGAGGGCGTTTCGATGAGCTGGGGCATCCTTTTCCGGCGCGAGATCATCCTGAACTACGCGCGGATCCAGGACATCCATCTCCGTTCGAACCTCGTCGAACGCTGGTTCGGCCTTGCGCGTATCCTCGTGCAGACGGCCAGCGGCAGTTCGGCGGCGGAGATGACCCTCGAAGGCCTGAAGGAGTTCGAGGCGGTGCGCGATTTTCTCTACTCCAAGATGCGCGGAGTGAAGGACCATCCCGCCCCCTCCGCAGCCCCGACGTCGCCCGTGATTCATCCGGCCAATGAAGGCGAACTGGCTTCCGCGTTACGCGAGGTCGCCGGCGAACTCCGCGCCGTCCGCGTCGCCCTGGAAGCACGCGGAATCTCCGGAGCCGGGACGGGAAAGGAGGGCGATCGTGACGCTCTTTGAACAGCTCCGCGTCCGCATCCTAGCGGTCTTGAAGGTGCCGCACGAACCCGAGCCGCCGCTCGGCGTGCCCGAATCGATCCGCGTCTTTCGGGCCGGCCTGAACTACTACAAACTTCGCCTGCTTGGCTGGAGCCTCGGCCAGGTGTTCGCATTGCTGGGCATCATCTTCTGGGTCGGAGTGCTCGCTCTTGCAGAAAAGGAAGCCCGGCCGAAAACCGCGCCATCAGGCGGTTCCAAGACCGTGGCAGCCGCTCCAAGGGTCGAGGAAGTCCCGGCCACGACAGTCCAGACCGCGACCAACGCCACACAAGGAACGGGAGTCATCACGACCAGGAGCAAGAAGGAGGTCCGCCCGCGCAACGACCCCATCAAGGACTTCGTCGCCATGACGAGCAAGATGCCCCCATGGACGTTCACCCTGTTGTGGACGCTCAAGGCCGTCTTCTTCGTCGTCTACCTCGGACAGGCCGCAGTCACCTACGCGATCCTGCGGCTCGATTACGAACAGCGCTGGTATATCGTGACCGACCGCAGCCTGCGCATCCGCAGCGGGCTTTGGAGCGTGCAGGAGATGACCATGAGCTTCGCCAACCTCCAGCAGGTCGCCCTGTCCCAAGGACCGCTGCAACGTTTCCTTGGAATCTCCGACGTCCGCGTCCAGTCCGCTGGCGGCGGCGGTGGCGCGACCCACGGCGCCAAAGGCCAGGACGCGTCGCTCCACACCGGCGTCTTCCACGGGGTCGACAATGCCAAAGAAATCCGCGACCTGATCCTCGAACGTCTCCGCCTCTTCCGCGAAACCGGGCTGGGCGACCCGGACGAAGCGAAGCGGGCTTCGATAGAACCGCCTTCCCTTCCGGCGAACGCTGGGGCCGATCAATCCGCCTTGGCCGCTGCCAACGAAGTCCTCGTTGAGGCTCGCGAACTCCGCCGACTCGTCAGTTAAGGCCTTGGTGGCAGATTATGGAATCTCAAGCCTACGGAATTCGCCCGGCTGGATGTTTGCAACGGCCGCGAAAATTTCCGCAGCAGCAGCACGAATGCGCCGGAGATCGTTGGTGGAAAGTTCCAAGATCGGCAGGCGTCTTCCGGCAATATTCTGCTGGTAACGGATGTTCTGGTCCGAAGTGATGAAGAGGTCGAATTCGCCCTCGGCGAGGCGGAGCAAGTCACCGTTCTTGACGCCGCCCCAGCCGCGTTTCTGGGAAGTGGTGCAGTCGTGGCCAACGAGCAGCTTGTGCATTGGCCAAGGCACGCACTCGTCCAAAAGGATCTTCATGCAACGGCCAGAAGGGCGGACTCGGAACGCTCCAGAAGTCGGCACGCCATCTCACGGGAAACAGAGGGAAAACACTCCAGGAACTCGTCGAGAGTGTAGTTGGCTTCCAGGTAATCGAAGAGCGTTTTCACCGGAACCCGCGTGCCTTTGAAGACTGGAGTGCCGCCGAGGATGTCCGGGTCAACAGTGATCAGATCGCTCGCATTCACACGGAGATCATATCCCCAGGTTGCCGGGAACGTAAAGCCCACCGCCAACCAATGAGGAACCCGACTGGCACCAACGAACAAGTCGCGCGCCTTGCTTCGTCCAAGAACTTCGGCCTAAAACTCTCCCATGCCTCCCCAAACACCTGCTTCCATTTCAAGGCGCCGTTTCCTCACCAGCAGCGCCGCTGCCGCCCTAGCCTTTCCGTTCGTCAGCCGGCTGGGCGCCGCCTCGGCCAACGGAATGCTGAACCACGCCAGCTTCGGCGCGTCCGGCATGGCGGGAGCCGACCTCGGCTCCATCACCGCCACCAAGCTGGTCAACCTCGTCGCCGTGGCCGAGATCGACGAATCCAAAGCGCTCGAACTGCGGAAGAATTTCCCCAATACCAAGGTCTACCGCGACTGGCGCGAACTGCTCGACAAGGAGGCCAAGAACATCGAGTCGGTCAACGTCTCCACGCCCGACCACATGCACGCGCCCATCGCCTTGGCCGCGATCCAGCTCGGCAAACACGTCTACGGCCAGAAGCCGCTCACGCAAAACGTCTGGGAAGCCCGCCAAGTCACCTTGGCCGCGCGCAAGGCCGGAATCGTCACCCAGATGGGCATCCAGATCCATTCCCACACGGCCTATCGAACGGCCGTCCAGCTCATCCACGACCAGGCCATCGGCAAGGTGAAGGAGGTCCACACCTGGAGCAGCAAGAAGTGGGGCGATCCGACGCCGCTTCCGACCACGAGCGATCCGATTCCCGCCGGCTTCGATTGGAATCTCTGGCTCGGCGTCGCGGCCGACCGGCCGTTTATCGGCAAGGGCTACTACCATCCCGGCAACTGGCGGAAGCGGCTCGACTTCGGCACCGGCACCTTCGGCGACATGGGCTGCCACATCTACGATCCCGTCTTCAAGGCGCTCAACCTCACCGCGCCCCTCTCCCTGCGCTCGGAAGGCGAACAGCCGACGGCGACCAACTGGGGCATCAACGCGGTCATCCACTACGTCTTTCCCGGCAACGAACTTACCGCCGACAAGACCGTGAAGGTCACGTGGTATGACGGCGACATGCGCCCGCCCGGCAGCGTGCTCGAAGGCCTCGGCCCCGACATCAAGCTGCCCGACCAGGGATCGATCTTCCTCGGCACCAAGGGCGCCATGCTCCTTCCGCACATCGGCATGCCCGTCCTTCTGCCGAAAGCCAACTTCATGGAGTTCGCCATGCCCAAGCTCGCGCAGGTCGACCACTACCGGCAATTCGTCGAAGCCTGTCGCGGCAACGGCAAGACCTCGGCCCACTTCGACTACGCCGGTGCGCTCACCGAGACGATCCTCCTCGGTGGCGTGGCCACGCGCTTCCCCAAGACGACCCTCGAATGGGATGCCGCGAAGATGACCTTCAAGAATCTGAACGAAGCGAACCCGTTCCTCCGCCGCGCCAGCTACCGCAAGGGCTGGGAGCCGAAGTGGGTTTAGGCACGAGACAGGTTGACGGAATTCGGCCACATGCTTCCCGGCTGAGATGAACCTGCTCGAGAGGATCACGGTTGAACCCGGCAAATGCGGAGGGCGGCCGTGCATTCGGGGCCTTCGTATCCGCGTCAAAGACATCCTCGAGATGTTGGCCGACGGGGCGTCGCCGGAAGCCATCGTCCGTGATTTTCCGGATTTTGAACCGGACGACATCCGTGCCGCTCTTCTCTACGCCGCCGGTGGATCTGACCACGCCGTCCTGAAAGCCGCGTGATTGCCAAGCATCCCACAAGCAATGAGCGAAACGACTAAGATCAAGGAGTTCAGCCAAAGTGGCGGTAGCCGGATCGGCCAAGGTTGGTTTGGCGCGATCAACACCAGCTGCTTCGTCCGTCTCTTCGCGACCGCGGCACACATCGAAATGTCCGGCGGCGGTGCCGAACTCTGGTTCCCCAAGTCGGATATCATCCGTCTTCGTCGCCATAGTTCAACCGGGCTGAAGATCGAACACGCTGTCGCGGGCTTTCCGAAGCTTGTGATCTTCATGTCGCGCGATTTCGAGGAGCTCAACGCAGGCCTTCAGGCCCTCGGTTACCAGGTGGTTGATGGCGATCATTGAAGGTTTGAGCGCCGTCGATTGACATTCACCTTCCCGGCCCCTATCCCAACGCGCGATGTCCAACCCGGCGCCGCCTCATTCATATCCCAGGCTGCTGCGGCCGTTCGCTCCACGGCCGCAGATCTCCCACGTCGTCTTCGACTTCGACGGAACGCTTTCCTGGCTCCGGCACGGCTGGCCGGAGATCATGCTCAACCTCTTCCTCGAGTATTTTCCGATCCGCCCGGACGACGATCTCACCGCCATCAAGAGCGAGTTGATCACGGACATCCTCAGCCTTAACGGCCAGCCGACCGTCTTCCAGATGCGCAGCTTCGTGCAGCGGGCGCTGGCCAAGGGCGGGCGCCCACCCAAGCCCGAGGAACTGCTCGTCGCCTACCAGTTCCGCCTCGACGAGGTGATCGACGACCGCACCGACCGCATCAAGGACGGCTCGGCTTTCCCGGACCACTTCGTCGTCTTCGGCGCCCGCGCCCTGCTGCGGAAACTGGCCGAACGGGAAGTCACTCTCTACATCCTGAGCGGAACCCACATCGAACGCGTGCTGGAGGAGGCCGCCTTGCTTCAGCTCGACGAGTTCTTCGAGGACCGCATCTTCGGCAGCCCGGCGGACGCGACGGGATTTTCCAAGCGCATGGTCTTCGACCGCATCCTGGCCGAAGAGGGAATCCGAGGAGACCAACTGCTCTCCCTCGGCGACGGGCCGGTCGAGATCCACCACACGTCGGAGCTCGGAGGCCTGGCGGTCGGCGTGGCCAGCGACGAAGACCACAACGGCTCCGGCCAATGCGATCCTTGGAAGGAAAAGCAGCTCACTGACGCCGGCGCCCACATGATGATGGCGGACTACCGCGAACCCGACGCCATCCTCGACCACCTCTTCGGAGTGCCGCCCAACATCGCATGACGCCCGCCCCGCTCGACTGGTCCAAGCTCCGGGTGTTCCCGCTGTCGGAACGCCGCAGCCTGAGCCGCGCGGAAACCCTCGAGCCGGATCTTTCGTCCCCGTTGCCCGAATGCCCTGAGGAAACCCGCCGGCAAGTCGCCGTCGCGGCGAAACGCATTCGCGACGCCCGAGCGAGGGGCGCCGGAGTCCAGCTGATCTACGGAGCGCACCTGCTGCGCAACGGCGGCGGCGCGGTCATCCGGGAACTTCTGCGCGAAGGACTCGTCACCCATCTTGCCACCAACGGGGCCGGAACCATCCACGACTGGGAGTTCGCGTTCCTGGGCCGCTCGACCGAAAGCGTGGAGCAGAACGTCGCCACGGGAACCTTCGGCACGTGGGACGAGACGAGCCGCAATATCCACCTCGCGCTTCTCGCCGGCTCTCTCGACGGACTGGGCTACGGCGCCAGCCTCGGCCGCTTCATCGCGGAGGACGGCTGCACGCTTCCCACCATCGACAGCCTGGAAACCTGGCTTCGCGCGGAATCTTCTTCGCCCCTTTCTCCCGCGCGCGCGGATGTGCTCCTCGCCATTCGTCAGCACGCTCTCCCGCCGGGCCGGATCACGGTGGAGCATCCATGGAAGCGCGTTTCCATTCTCGCCGACGCTTGGACCAGTGGCGTTCCGCTGACGGTTCATCCCGGCATCGGCTACGACATCGTCGCCTGCCATCCGATGTTCAACGGCGCGGTCATTGGCCGCGCGGCGCAGCTTGATTTCCAGCAGTTCGCCGGCGTCGTGGAGACGTTGGACGGAGGCGTGGTCATGTCCATCGGCTCGGCCATCATGGGACCTCAGGTCTTCGAGAAGGCCCTGAGCTGCGTGAACAACCTGCGCGTCGGTTCGGGACGCGGCATCGTTTCCGGCCACGAGATCTTCGTCGTCGATCTGCAGGACGGCGGCGGCTGGGACTGGACACAGGGTGAACCGCCGAAGACGAACGCCGCCTACTATCTCCGCTTCTGCAAAAGTTTCTCCCGGATGGGAGCGCCGATGCACTACGTCTGCTGTGACAATGTCGTTTTCCTCCGCCACCTTTGGGCGGAACTGAAATCCGCGTGAACCTCACCCGCTTCAAAAAGATCATCTCGGCGTATCCCAAGATGCGCGTCGCCGTCATCGGCGACTTCTGCCTCGACCGTTATCTCGAGATCGATCCGTCACGGTCCGAGACTTCCATCGAGACCGGCCTGCCCGTGCACAACGTGGTCAGCGTCCGCGCCCAGCCCGGCGGGGCCGGCACCATCCTGAACAACCTCGTGGCGCTCGGCGTGAGCGAGATCTATCCCGTCGGTTTCTGCGGCGACGACGGCGAAGGCTTCGAACTGCGCCGTGCGCTCAGCAGCCTGCGCGGCATCCGCCTCGACCACTTCATCACGACCAAGCAGCGGCGCACCTTCACCTATTGCAAACCCCTGCTGCTGCTGCCCAATTCGCCGCCCGAGGAGTTGAGCCGGCTCGATTCGAAGAACTGGACGGAGACTCCGGGCGAAGTGCAGAGCCGCCTGATGGATGGAATCAAGGACCTCGCAGGACGGGTCCATGCAATGATCGTCCTCGACCAGGTGGACGTGCCCGAAACGGGAGTCGTCACCCGGATGGTCCGGGATACGGCCGGTGCCGCCGCGCGGATGTATCCGACACTGACGGTGGTGGCCGATGGCCGACGGGGCCTTGCGGGATTTCCTCCGCTCCTCTTTAAGATGAACCTCGCGGAACTCGCCCGCACCGTGCCGCTCGCCGCCGATCCAAGCGTGGACTCCATCATCGCCGAAGCGACAGATCTCGCGCTGAGGAACAAACGGCCGGTCGTCATCACGATGGCGGATCGCGGCATGATCGGCGTCACCGCCGATGGCAAACTCTCCCACCAACCGTCGCTGCCATTGCGCGGCCCGATCGACGTCGTCGGAGCGGGTGATGCCGTGACGGCGAACCTCACCACCGCGCTCGCGGCCGGGGCCACGATGCCCGAGGCGCTGGAGCTCGCGAACGCCGCGGCTTCGAAGGTGATCCACCAATTGGGCACGACCGGGACCGCGACCATCGTCGACCTCTTCGGCATCGTCGCCGCCAACGTTCCGGCGGATCCGGGCCCGGGCGGAACGGAATTCCTGTCGCGCCGGAGCCAGCAGTGAGCACTTCGGCCTCGGTCCCGCGGAGCGGCTGGGCAGTCGGGCTGCTTATCCTCGTCGCCGTGCTCATGGGTGGATGCACCTCGATCCGGTCTGAGGCAGGCCTTCGCCGTTTCGAGTTCAGCGGGCCACAGATGGGTGTGCCCTTCAGCCTCGTCTTCTTCACCACGGACCTGACCCGTGCGAACGCCGCCGCCGACGCCGCTTTCGGCCGCATCCGCCAGCTCAACGAGATCCTCAGCGACTACGAATACGACAGCGAACTCAGCACGCTCTCCCGCTCGTCGGGCTTCGGCACAAACGTCGCCGTGAGCCCGGAGCTGTGGTTCGTCCTCACCCGCGCACAGGAGCTGTCGCGGCAGACGGACGGCGCCTTCGACATCACCGTCGGACCGGTCGTCAGCCTGTGGCGCAAGGCGCGGAGGGAAAAAAAGCTGCCGGATCCGGCGCGCCTGGCCGAAGCGATGGCATCAGTTGGATGGACCAATCTCGTCCTCGAACCGAAGACGCGCTCCGTCCGTCTGCTCAAGCCTTCCATGCGTCTCGACCTGGGCGGCATCGCCAAAGGTTATGCGGCGGATGAAGCCTTGAGGACGCTGAAACGCCTTGGGATCACGCGGGCTCTCGTCGCGGCAGCCGGCGACATCGCAGTTGCGGAGGCACCTCCGGGCAAAGCCGGATGGCGGGTGGAGATCGCGGCCCTCGACGTGACCAACGCCCCGCCCGCACGCTTCGTTCTCCTGCGCCACGCCGCGGTGTCGACGAGCGGCGACCTCTTCCAACACGTGGAGATCGATGGCGTCCGCTATTCCCATATCGTCAATCCCAAGACGGGCATCGGCCTGACCGACCACAGCCTCGTCTCCGTCATCGCCCGCGACGGCATCACCGCCGACAGCCATTCGAAACCCGCCAGCATCCTCGAGCCAACCAAGGCGATGCAGTTCATCGAAGGCAAACCGCGACTGGCCGGCCTCATCGTGCGCAAGCCTGGCGAACGGATCGAAGTGATGGAGTCGTTTCGCTTCAAGGGCTGGCTGGACGCAGAAGCGGGTGGGAAAGTGAGAAAGTGAGCGGAGGAGCGCCCTCTGCCATCACGCGGCTGCCCCCGCCTTCGTCACCGTCCCGTCACCATTTCAGGCTTCCTTAGCGGTCGCGCCTTCGGCATTCGTCTTCCCCATGCTCAGCCGCCTGCTTCTTCTCCTCGCCTTAGCCGTTCCCGCGTTCGCCGGTCCGTTGGAAGACTACGTCTCCAAACCCGACAGCGCGTTCAGCTGGAAGGTGGTTTCCTCGATTCAGACCAACGGCATGACCGTGGCCCGGCTGGAGATGACCTCCCAGCAGTGGCGTGAACACACGTGGAAACACTCGATGGTCGTCGTCACCCCGGCGACGGTGCGGAACAAGGAACACGCTTTCCTCTTCATCACCGGCAGCGGACAGGGGCTCCAATACATCTCCATGCTCGCCACCATCGCCGAGCGCGCCGGCTGCATCGCGGGATGCATCACCGACACGCCGAACCAGCCGCTCTACGGGGGCAAGAAGGAGGACGCGCTCATCGCCTACACCTTCTCCGAATACTTGAAGACCAAGGATCCCACCTGGCCGCTGCTCTTCCCCATGGTTAAGAGCGCGGTGCGCGGACTCGACACGCTGGCCGCCTACGGTGCTGAAACCAAGAAGGCCACGCCGACCAAGTTCATCGTCTCCGGCGCCAGCAAACGCGGCTGGACCACGTGGCTCACCGCAGCCACCGACAAACGCGTCGTCGCAATCGCCCCGATGGTCATTGATGTGCTCAACATGTCCGAACAGGTGAGGTGGCAGCGCAAGGTCTACGGACGCGATTCCGAGCAGATCAAGGACTACACCGAACGCGGGCTGACCGATGTCTTCACCAACCCCGAGATGAGCGAACTCCGCGGCCTGATCGACCCCTACACCTACCGCGACCTCTACACCATGCCCAAGCTGGTCATCATCGGGAGCAATGATCCCTACTGGACCGTCGACGCCCTCCGCTTCTACTGGAACGACCTGCCCGGCCAGAAGCTCGTCCACCAGACCGCCAATGCCGGCCATGACTTGGCGGGCGGCAAAGAAGCCATTCCCACCCTCGCCACCTGGACCCAGATGATTGCGGACGGCGAGAAGCTGCCCGAGATGAAGTGGACCTTCACCGATGGAAAGGCGGCCAAACTCGGCGTGACCGCCAGCCAACCGATCAACAGGGGCCTCTTCTGGACTGCGACGTCGACCAACCGCGACTTCCGCAAATCCACCTGGACCAGCCGGCCGCTCGCCGGAGGCGACGCGAAACTCTCCGCCGAGAATAGCGCGCCCAACGGAGGCTGGAGCGCCGGCATGATCCATGCGGAGTTCACCTCCAAACGCGGCAACAAGGCGTGGTTCTCCACCGAAGCCCGCGTGACCCCGGATGATCCGAAGCCGGAAGGGAAATGACAGGAGAAGGCATCGCTGCAACGTTCAGCCTGAAGATGTCACCGAATCCACCCATAGCACCGCCGAAGAGCCGGGTTGTTCGGACAGTTAGGATTCTGACCGAGCTCGCTGTAACGCTGTTTGTTGTCGTTCTTTTCATCGTTCCGCGCGGCATCACCGTCCCATGGGGTTACTACCTCGTTTTGTTTGCACCCGTCATACTCGTCGATGTGTCCGCTCTGGCGGTTTTCGCGTATTGCCGGTTGAGACGGCTTTCTGTCTCGCCGGTGTATGCCGTGATCTGCATCGCCGTGATAGCAGGAGTGTATTACCTCACTTGGTTTGAGCTTCGCTTGAGATGGCACGAGTTACGGATTTGAACATGGGGCCGAGCGCCTCTCCCAATAGAGTTCACCATGAAGAAGCTGGCTTAGTCTCTCCTACTAGCGGGCTAGTTCGGGATTCTCGTGGCCGTTGGGTTCTTCGTGAATCAAAGACAGAAGGATCTTCCTCCTGAAGCGACACTGCCCGGCTGGAACCCCGAAATGGAGTGGGGATACCTCGCGACGCTCGAGAATTCGATCTACGCCGGAACAGCGGGCGTGATCCTCTTCGTGGCCGGTCTGTATCTCCTCCGACGCTTCAGTTCGCAGAAGCTCAATTGTCCCCGCACGTAAACCCAGCCAGTTGAAGTTTCCATGTGCCCTTCGTGGATCAACCCTGTTCCGCCCCCTCGGTTGACCCGTCCGCTCCCCTGCCCTTAGCTTCCGGGGATGACAACGTCGCCGGTGGCTGAGCCCGCCGCCAAACTGGATTTCGTCACCCGCAAGCCGCTCCCGCCCGAGCAGCTTGATACGCTTTCGCGCGACATCCTCGCGCTCAAGAAGAAGCTCAACGCCGTCATCCTCGCCCACAACTACCAACTCCCGGAGATCCAGGACGTGGCCGATTTCGTAGGAGATTCCCTCGGGCTTTCCCAGCAGGCGGCCAAGACCAGCGCCGACGTCATCGTCTTCTGCGGCGTCCATTTCATGGCCGAGACGGCGAAGATCCTGAACCCGGACAAGATCGTCATCCTGCCCGACGCGGACGCCGGCTGTTCGCTGGAGGCCAGTTGCCCGGCGCCCAAGCTCAAGGCACTTCAGGAAACGAATCCGAACTTCTACACCATCGCCTACATCAACTGCTCCGCCGAAGTGAAGGCCCTGTGCGACGTCATCGTCACCAGCGGCAACGCGGTGAAGATCGTCAACGCCGCGCCCAAGGACCGCGACATCCTCTTCGTGCCCGATGAAAACCTCGGTTCCTGGGTCATCGAACAGACCGGCCGGCCGATGACGCTCTGGAAGGGCAACTGCTACGTCCACGTCGAGTGGACCCACGCCAGCATCACGCGCATCCGCCAGCAGTATCCTGACGCACCACTGGTGGCGCATCCCGAGTGCACCAAGGCCGTCCGCATGTTGGCCGACGAAGTGTGCTCGACCGAGAAGATGGTCGCCTACTGCAAGGCCAGCCCGGCCAAGGCCATCATCATCGCGACCGAGTCCGCCATGATCCACCGCCTGATGAAGGAATGCCCGGGCAAGATCTTCATTCCCGCGCCGACGGACAGTTGCCGCTGCAACGAATGCCGGTTCATGAAGATGAACACGCTGGAGAAGCTGCACGACTGCATGCTCAATCTCGCGCCGAGAATTGAGCTGCCCAAACACATCCTCGAACGCGCCCGCCAACCGATCGAACGGATGCTGGAGATCAGCGCGCGGCCGGTGGACAACGCGGGTTGATCCATGCAGGTAGCGGCAGCCGCGCTGCGGCTGCCAGCCGGTCCGCAGCGCGGATAGGCCCACCCACAAACCATTTCCCCCATGTCCATCCAAGCCTGGTTCCCGACGTTCATCTACCATTCGCCGCTCATGCGGACGAATTGGAAGCGCTTCAACAACGAACTGCTCAAGGAGTGCTACCAGATCCGCGACAACGATCCGGACGGGCTCAAGTGGTCGAAGAAGAACTATCCCGGCGGCTACACGTCCTACAGCTCGCTCTGCCGCCTGCAAAAGCTCTCCAGCACCTTCATGGACTTGGAGAAAAAGATCCGCCGCCACGTGCAGGCCTACGCCAAGCACCTCGACATGGACCTTGATGGACGCGAACTCTCCATGACCGATTGCTGGCTCAACATCATGCCCAAGCAGGTCACGCACGGGCTCCACATCCACCCCGTCTCGACCATCAGCGGCACCTACTACGTGAAGACGCCGAAGGGTTGCAGCTCGATCAAGTTTGAGGATCCTCGCCTCACCAAATTCATGGCCGCGCCGCCCCGCCGGGCCGATTGCCGCCGGGAAAACAAGGCCCACATCCACTACCCCGCCGAAGCCGGGAAGATCGTCCTCTTCGAAAGCTGGCTCCGCCACGAAGTCCAACCCAACCCGGTCGAAGCCGAGCGGGTAAGCGTGAGCTTTAACTACAATTGGTTCTGATGCGGAGACGGAGAGCCTCCCGGCCGAGCGGATCAAGATGTAGGAAAAGCACCGCCAGATAGCTTGAAAAAGTGGAGCGGGTGAAGGGAATCGAACCCTCGCTTCAGGCTTGGGAAGCCCACGTTCTACCATTGAACCACACCCGCGTCCGTGACGAATATCTGGTTAACATCCACTTCGATGACATGCAAGGACCGGCATCATGGTTGGCCGAAAACGCCCCGTTTGACAGGGCGACTCCCGAGCATATTTTCCTCCTAGTTCGGGCGGCGGCACGTTTCTTCAGCGGGGTTCCCCACCCCCACCTCCTTGGCGTCTGCTTCCCGAACCATTTTTTCCCCGTTGACGTTCCCGATCCGTTTCACCTACAACTCCGGCCCCCAAACGCGGGGGTGTAGCTCAATTGGTTAGAGCGCTGCCCTGTCACGGCAGAGGTTACGGGTTCGAGCCCCGCCACTCCCGCCATCTTCCCAAAGATGGCCCCCCGCGTAAACCCCTGATAAACAACCGAAAGAGACGGCACCTGTGTCGTGTTGTGTGTGCCATTCCGTGGCAAAACAGCCTCGAAAACCGCGTTTTCTGCCCTCTTTTGCCATCAGCCGCCGATCTGGAACATCTCGACACCCAGACTACGGGCCGTCGTGGGGACTCCGCTCAGTCCAACCCTCAGAATCGGGTAGGTTGAGGCGTCGAAGGTGTGGAGGTATTTCGATCGCTTCGGCTTCGTCGGGTCCTTCGTGTCGGAGACGAGGTGTTCCCCCAGTCAAACCATTCCAATTCTTTCCTTCGCGAACATTTCCGAGGGAGATGCCGGGCTTTACCACGCGATGGTCGATGATGGGCGATCTGCCGAAATCACAAGGACTGCGCGGCCGAGAGTTCCAACTGCTGCGCACCCGGATTGCAATTGGCCCGCTGCCACTGCTGCTTTCGTCTTGAACGGGTTCGTGGAAGGCTTCGCCGTTACGGATCCCGGTTCGGGCTATCCCAACAATCCTGTGGGGCTGATCGTCGGTGGCTGAGGCACCGGCGCGACGGCGACGGCCAACCTCAGCAACGGCGTGGTGACGGGTATCCAGATCGTTAAAACGGGAAGCAGCTACACGTCCACGTCGTCCATCCGCATCGCGTCGCGTCCGTTCCTGCCGAAGCTGGCCATCGAGGTCAACCGCGTGAACGTGAAGCTCAACGTGGTTCTCGGACGCACGGATCAACTCCAGTCATCCGAAGACTTCCTCCAATCGACCAAAGTCGGAGCCACCTTCGTGGTGACCTCACCTCGCCAAACTGCTCCGGGAGGAGTGCAAATCTGGGCCAAAGAAAGGCACAGACGATGAAGGGCAAGAGGCACACGAGTGAGGGGAAGATCCGGATATTGCGGAAGGTCGACGGGGGAAGGCCGATCCGGGAGGTGAGCCGGGAGACGAACATCGGCGCGGCGACGTAGCATCAACGGCGGAGCGGGATTCGTTCGTCGAGGTCGTGCGGGTGGGACGTTTGCGCGAGGCCATTCCTTCCGACCGAACCGCACTCCATCGTTTGGGGCTGGCCGAGAAACCCGTTGAGGAGGCCAAGGAGCATTTGCTGCTGACCTGCCGCGGTCTTTTTCAAGAACGGCCGCTCGAGTGGTTGGATTCCGCCCGGGTGCTGCCCGGAGACGGACCGAAATCAGTTCCTCGCTGTTTCCAATTGCAGGGAGCGGATTTTTGCATCTCTGACCAATACGATAGAAGACAAAGATTTCAAGCAGTCTCGTAGACCTGCTGTGTCCTTTTTTAGAATAATTATGATTAAATAAAAGACACGTCGGAGATAAACTTCTCCGACAGGGGCATCTGGGCGTCGCCGCGATAAACTGCCGCAAGGGCCACAACTCCCTGACCGTGTTCGCCGACCTGTTGGCGCGGATGGTTGAGCCCCGGCTTCCTGGAGGGCCTGACCAGCGCCTTCAGCGCGCTGAAACGCAAGGCCGGCGGCTATCGCAGCCGGGATTACATGATCGCCATGCGCTGCTTCGTCGCCGGAAAGCTCTCCCTACCGTCCCTAGCCGGCCACCGAAAGTAGCGAGGAACCTGAATTGTTCGATCCAGCCACCGGCGCGTTGCTTCATGTGAGCCTTTTCAGGGAAACCACATGCCGGTGGGCTGACAACGCCATCGGCCAGTTCTTCCCCCACGCCGCCGGAGGCGCGAACAGCACCAGCGGTTTCGACGCCAAATCACTGGTGATGGAAGCCCGCGCCGAACCTCGAAAAATTCTGACGGTCGGACCGCTACTATCCAGGGAGCTAATATAAATTCTACTAATCAGTTGAATAAAACATTATTAACCGATATCCAAACAATATCTCCGAACACTCACAACGGGAACTCACCATAATCACCCACCAAAACGGCTTTTCCCCCTTCTTTCGTCGGGCAACTGGCGTTGTTCCCTACGACTACCAATGCCGGCTGGCGTGTGGCCCCAACCCTGTGCCGGATCGGCCGGAGACGCTGATGACCGGCGCAACCTGCCAGTCACAGTTGATCTCGATCCCGACCGGGTTAGGCAAAACTGCCGCCGTCGTGCTCTCGTGGCTCTGGAACCGCGTCCACTTACGTTCCGAGAAATGGCCGCGCCGGCTCGTGTATTGCCTGCCCATGCGGACGCTGGTGGAGCAGACCGAGGGAAATGTCCGAGAATGGCTGAAGAATCTGGGCCTGGCCGAAAAAGCTGGCGTCCACATCCTCATGGGCGGCGAAGACTCAGGAGAATGGGACATCCACCCCGAACGTGAAGCCATTCTCATCGGCACTCAGGACATGCTGCTCAGCAAGGCGCTCAACCGCGGTTATGCATCGTCGCGGGCGCACTGGCCGATGGAGTTTGGGCTGCTAAATCAAGACTGTCTCTGGGCGCTTGATGAAGTGCAGTTGATGGATGTCGGGCTCGCAACCACGGCCCAGCTCCAGGCATTCCGCCGCGACGATCATCTCGCTGGGAAGCAGCTTCGCCCGTGCGTGACTTGGTGGATGAGCGCGACGCTCCAGCCGGTCTGGCTGGAGAGTGCGGATACCCGTGAAATGGTCGCTGGTTTGCGGGAGACTCTGCTCCGCATTCCTTCGGAGGAAAGAGAAGGCGGGCCGTGGACGATCTCGAAGCCGTGTTCACCGCTCCCGCTCAACGACACGAAAACTTGGGCGGCGCAGGCTTGGGAGACTCATCGCGCGAGCACGCCCGGAGAACATGGCCGCATCACCTTGATCATCGCGAATACCGTTCGCACTGCGCGCGACCTACACGCGGAGCTGGATGGTCTGCGCAAGAAAGCCTCGGACATGGCGGACAAGTCCATCGAGTTGCACCTCATTCACAGCCGTTTTCGCGGAATGGAGCGCAAGGACTGGCCCGGGAAATTTCTCCAGCGCGCGGCCTGCAATGCCGAGGCCGACCGGATCATCGTGGCCACGCAGGTGGTCGAGGCGGGCGTCGATATTTCTGCGACGACGCTCTTTGCCGAACTCGCCCCGTGGCCGAGTCTCGTGCAGCGTTTCGGACGGGCGGCGCGTTACGGCGGAACCGCAACGCTCTTTGTCGTGGATCGCAATCTTTCGGAAAAGGCGGCGCTGCCTTTTCAGCTTAGTGAACTCGAAGCGTCGCGGGAGGCCCTGGCTTTCGTGCCGGATGCCTCGCTCGCGGGGCTCTCCGCGTTTGAGCAGGAACACGCAGAACTGATCCCGCGGCTCTTCCCCTATGCACCGAAGCATTTGCTGCTGCGGCGCGAGTTGGAGGAACTCGTCGATACCACACCCGATCTCTCGGGCGCCGATCTCGATATCAGCCGTTTCATTCGCAGCGGGGAAGAGCGCGATGTGCTCGTTTTCTGGCGCGAGGTCGAGCCGCGCACGGTGCCCGACCGTGCGGTCAAAGCCCTTCGCGAGGAACTCTGCGCGGTCTCCATCGGCGACGCGCGCGGCTGGCTCACCAAGGATGGGGTGAAGAGCAAGGCGTGGGTCTGGGACTATCTGGATGACGCATGGCGGAGTTGCCGCAAGGAGGACATCTATCCGGGGCAGACCATTCTCGTGGCGCACGATGCGGGTGGTTATGACGTGACGGCGGGCTGGACGGGCGAAGCAGCCGATCGCGCCTTTGCCGTGGCCGCTGCTGTCGTGTCCCCGACGGATCGGCGCGCCGCCGATGCAACCGTAGAATCGGAAGCCACCAGTCAACGCGCTTGGGAATCCATTGCGGTGCATGGCGGACATGTCGCTCGCGTGGTGGGAGAGATGGCCGCGAAAATTGGGCTTCCGGCAGCGGTGACGCGCGTGTTGCAGACCGGCGCGCGCTGGCATGACTTCGGCAAAGGTCATCCCGCATTCCAGGGCTGCATCATCGCCGATGCCGAGCACCAATCCGGCGATCTCGCCAAGGCTCCCGCGTGGCTTCCGCAAAGTAAACTCTACCAGTTGCCCGACGGCGAGCGCCGCCGCGGCTTCCGTCACGAACTCGCCACCGCGCTGGCGCTCTTTGCCGTGCTGGAACGCCACGCGCCGCAGCATCCCGCGCTGCTCGGCAATCATCGAGAATTGCTGGCCGCGCTCGGGAAAACACTCGCTCCGCCGTCCTCCACGGTTCCTCCGACACCGCCGGAACAGGACATCCTCGATCTCGATCAGCCATCCTTCGATCTGCTAGCCTATCTCGACTGCGCGCACCACGGCAAAGTCCGCGGAGCCTGGCACACCGCGCCCGCCGATCAGGATTACCGGGATCGCGACGGACGCGGCCTGCCCATTCACGGCGTGCGGGAAGGCGATACGATCCCGGCGCTGCTCGTGACGGCTTCCGATGGAAAAGAATCCCTTGTCCCGGAGGTATCTCTTCATCTGGAGCCCGCGCGCATCGGGCTTTCGCTGCGCACCGGGGCGAGTTGGTCCGAGCGCGTGGCCTGTCTGCTCCAATCCCACGGACCATTCGCCCTCACCTACCTCGAAGCGCTCCTGCGCGCCGCCGACATCCGCGCCTCTCGATCACCGGCCACAGACCCACCCGCGACCGACGTGCAACCGGCCATCCGCAACCCGGACGCCCGCTAATCCGCGAACTCCGCCGATATGCCTCTGCACATTCACCATCTCACCGGCTGCGCCCCCGCTCCGCTTGCCTACTACCTGAAAGCGCTCGGCATCCTGCGCCTCGTCGCCGAGCAGAAAGACCCGACCTCCCGCGGTTGGTGGAAAGACGAAGCCTTTCACGTCGCCACGCCGCTGGACCGCGCCGCACTCGAACACTTCTTTCTGCACGAGTATCAGCCGACGCCGATGTTTAACCCGTGGGGCGCCCGGTCAGGCTTTTACGCCGGTGGAAGTGAGAAGAGTTCACGAGTTGCGCTGAAGAAAATCGAGGAATGTTCGGACAAGAGGTTCGAGCATTTTCAAACTACAATTCGGGTGATTCGATCGGTTATCGGGGATCACTTCGGCAACCGGAAGCCTGAGGAAGATGATGAGAAGCAGAGACTCGTTCGCTTGTTGCGCCAAAACGTCGATCAAAAGTCGTCTGCCTGGATGGATACGTGCGTAACATCCCTCGCCGAAGGAAATGCCTATCCAGCGATCTTTGGGACAGGCGCAAGCGAGGGAAGCGGCAGCTACATGTCCGCCTACATGCTGGCGCTTGAGGAGTCGGTTTTGAATCGCAAGCATGACGAAGGGCTCAAGGCGAGTCTCTGGGGCCTGCCAATTCAAGGCACGACTTGGGGCGAGACATTCGGACATTTCTTGCCAGCCGGAATCGGAGGACCGTGGGATTTTTTGTTGGCGTTTGAAGGCATTTGCCAGATTCGCTCCGAGGTAACTTCAACGTCGAAGCCGTCCGCTTCAAAGTGGCTGTCGTCTCCCTTCTTCGTAGCTCCCGTCGCTGCTGCCTACGGGTCTTCCTCTCCGCAAGACGAGATCGCGGTAAACAAGGGGAAGAAGATGCCGGGGCGCGGGGAACAATGGTTTCCGATGTGGGAGCGCCCGCTCTTGTCGAGCGAAGTCAAAACCGTCTTTGGGCAAGGCAGAGCCTCGCTTCGCAAAGGAACCGCGCGCGATGCCGTCTCCATGACGGTTGCCATCGCCCACATGGGCGTCCAGCAAGGGGTCAATCGCTTCGTCCGTTTCGGCTACCAGCAGCGCAACAATCTCGCGACTCACTTTGCGGTTCCGCTTGGGACGTATTCGGTCCCGGAACGAAGCACCGTCGGAGCAGAGTTGGTGTGCGAAATCCTGCCTTGGCTTGAAAGGCTGCGTCGGGTTCTCCGCAACGCTAAGAATCCGCCGGCTAGTCTTATCCGAGCTGAACGCAACGCCAGCGGAGCCGTGATGTCTCTCTGTGAGCGTTCCCAGCTAAAGACATCGTGGCAGCATCTCCTGCTCGCCCTTGCCGAGATAGAAGAGCAGATGGTGCGCAGCCATTCGTTCACCGCGAGGCAACAACTCCGGCCGATTCCGCCGCTGAGTGGAGGATGGATCGCAGCGGCCAATGACGGGTCGAGCGAGTTTCAACTAGCCGTTTCGCTCGCCCTGCAAACTGGCGATGAAAAGGGACGAGAGCACATCCGCCGTCACTGGCTGCCGCTCGGCAAGAAGCTCCCTCCACTTAAAATCGGAAAGGCCTTCGCGGCAGACAAGAGAGGACTGCGCAAAGACCCGGACCTCGTGTGCCACGGTCTGGATCCAAAACGTGATCTGCTCGCGTTGCTCCAGCGCCGGAGTCTCCAGAGCGGCGACCATCTCGCGCTCGTGGGCCGGCCAAAGTATTGCGCCGCTCCGTCCGATCTCGCGGCCTTGCTCACGGGCAACGTCGACCTTCGCAAAACGCTGAAACTGGCCCGCGCTCTTCTGGCCTTGGATCGCCGCAAACTAGGCAACCATAGTTTCCAATCCACGTTCGCGGACCTTCCGGCGATATACGGCCTCTTCCGTCTCGCAACTCTTCCGTGGCCGCTGGAAATCAACGGCAGCGTCATTCCGGTCCACTTCGATCCAGCCATCATCACGCGTCTTGCCAGCGGCGGAACTGAAAGTCTGCGCGTTGCTGGAGAGATGGCCATCCGCCGTCTCAAGGCAGCCAAACTGACTCCCGTAATCCGCCACATCGCCGGAACCGACGACCTCGCCCGCACAATCGCGATCAGCTTGGCGTTTCCCATTGATCGGAACACCGCTGAGCGGCTCGCAACTGACCTCACTAAAACTCAACCAAACAGGCATGATTTCAGACATCCGTAAACTCGACACCGCTACGAAACTGCTCTTCTCCATTGAGCTTCAACCCCTCCAAGGCGAACGCTTTCAACCCACTGGATTCCCAGGCCTCGGGGCTGCCACCTTCGAGTCGAAGAACTGCACCAATCTGCTCGTGGAAAGTCTTCAGAGCATGGCCAATCGGTTCGAATCAGTTTGTTGGGACGATGTGTTGAACAAACCGAAGCCCGCTTTCGATGGCCTCAGTTACGTCCGAGTCGAGAAGGACGGTAAATATCTTACAAGCTCGGAGACCGAAGCCCACCGCTTGAATAGCGTCTATATCGAAACGTCGGGCGATGGTGCATTCCACGAAGCGTTTGCGCGGGCGGCAAAGTATGACGAAAAAAAGCCGGTTGATCGCTCTGCGTTCGTAAGCGCCTTGCTTCAATACGACGTGAATTCGTTGCTTCATGGGGTGTTTCTGGAGTCGATTGGAGGAAGACTTCGAATCGCCCGCGCCCTATCGGCGTTTATCGAGGCGACAAACGTTCATCAGGCCATCTCGGGTGGCGTTAAGACGGACCATGTCCAGCCCGGGAAGGAAGAAGAAAGAGGTGCCAAAGAAGGCTACGGCAACGTTCCGTTCTCGCGGGAGAAATTCACCGCTGAGAAAATTACCCTCTTTGTGAATCTTGATCTCGCTCAAATCCGCGGTTACGGCCTCGGGACGGACATCGAGCGACTGCTGGTGCTGCTCGCACTCTACAAACTTCGCCTTCTGCTCGATGGCGATCTGCGCCTGCGCACGGCCTGCAATCTTGAAGTGAAAGACAATAGCATCGTGGCTACAAGGCCTGGGGGATTTGCCCTGCCTTCTGCCGCCGATTTGGCTGAAGGTCTGGCTGCGGCGATAAAGACTGTTAACAGCCCGTCAAAGAACGGGTGTTTTGGAGCGGCGTGACGGATGCGTATGATGGCTTGGCCTGGGATGGTCCGGAGAAAGTTGTGGGAGAGCGGCGGACGAGACGGGCGACCAGGGCGGCTATCCGGGACCACAGGCGCAAAA
>CANJSG010000042.1 GCA_947476875.1 Verrucomicrobiota bacterium
CGACATCGTCCATGAGCACGCCGACCTGGCCGGCTACGAGGTAGTCAAGGGCGTGACGTTGCTCCGGGCGCTGCCCGTCTGGTCCGAGCGGCTGGGGCTGAACGGAAAATGCGACGTCGTCGAGCAGCGGTCCGACGGCTCCTTGTTCCCCGTCGAGTTCAAGATCGGCAAACGCCGCCAATGGGAGAACGACGACGCTCAACTCTGCGCCCAGGCCCTTTGCCTGGAGGAGATGTTCAACACATCGGTGCCGCGTGGAGCCATCTTCCACGCCGATTCCAAGCGTCGCCGTGAAGTCGCCTTCACTCCCGAGTTGCGGGCCAAGACCGAGGACACCGCCCGGCAGCTGCATGACCAGCTCCGGACTCAGCTCGTGCCGCCCGCCATCTACAAGGATGCCTGCGAGGAGTGTTCCCTCTTCGCCACCTGCCTGCCCAAGGCCACCGGGGAAACCAGCCGTGCCGTCAATCTGTCGAAACAACTTTTCCTGACATGAATCCCTCTATTACCGATCCCGTGGACCACAGCAAATGCGCCGACGTCGTGCTGGCAGCCCTCTGGATGACGGGCAACTTGTCCGGCTGGCCAGTGGAGGATGACTCGTTACCCTGCGAAAACTGTCTCGACCCCGACACCCTCGGCCAGATGCACGCCCTCGGACTGATCGAGAAACCACCCTTCGTCGACTATCGCCCTGTGCGCCTGACCCCCATGGGCCGCGAACGAGCGATCGCGGCCTTCAAGACCCTCTGCGCCGCCTGAACTCCCTCTCCGCCCGTGGACGCCATCCAGCAAAACACCCTCTACCTGACCACCCCCGGCACCTACGTGGCGCGCGACCACCTCACGCTCCAGGTCGAGGTGCCGGTCTACCCCGACGACTTGCCGCCTGAGAAACGCTCCAAGGACACCGCCACCGGTCAGCGAAAGGTCGCCATTCCCATCCACCATCTGGAATCCATCTGCGTCTTCGGCCCCAGCACCATCAGCCCGCCCGCGCTTGATCTTTGCTGGGAACATGGCGTCGCCGTGAACTACCTCAACGAATGGGGCCGCCTCCACGCCCGTATGACCGGAGTGGCCGACACCAGCGTGACCCTCCGCCGGACGCAGTTCCGCGCGGCGGACGATCCGGCCAAGTGCGCCGCCATCGCCCGGCAGATCATCGCGGGCAAGTTGCAGAATAGCCGGAACAGCCTCCTGCGCGCCGCCCGCGAGACTGTTTCCGCCGAAGACCGCGAACGCTTGGAAGCCGTCACCGACGCATTGGCCCGGCAAATCCGCGACCTGCCCGGCATCACCGGACTCGATTCGTTGCGCGGCGCGGAAGGCATGGCCGCCAACCTCTACTTCATGGTGCTGTCGCTCACCCTCAAGCAGCAACGGGAGGAGTTCACCTTCAACAACCGCAGCCGCCGCCCGCCCCGCGACCGGATCAATTGCCTCCTCAGCTTCCTCTATGCGCTTGTGCGCCATGACTGCATCGCCGCGCTCACAGCCGCCGGATTGGACCCCTTCGTCGGCTTTCTCCATGTGGACCGGCCCAACCGCCCGTCGCTCGCGCTGGATCTGATGGAGGAGTTCCGCCCGTGGCTGGCCGACCGCCTCGCCATCACGCTCATCAACCGGCAGCAGATCGGCCCGGAACATTTCAAGGATCGTGAGGGCGGCGCGGTCGAATTCACCGAGACGGGACGCAAGCACGTCATCAAGGCGTATCAGGAACGGAAGCAGGAGAACTTGAACCATCCGTTGCTCGACCAGAACCTTCGTCTCGCGCAACTTCCCTTCATCCAAGCCCGCGTCCTCGCCCGGCATTTGCGGGGAGACATACCCGACTACGTGCCGCTGGTGCCCAAATGAAAAACAGAAAGCAGAAAGCTGAGACCAGGGCGTCGAAACTCGGAGCGCAAAACGGCCTTTTACTTTCAGCTTTCAGCTTTCAGCTTTTCTTTCCCCATGCTCATCCTCGTCACCTACGACGTCGCCACCGTGGAAACCGCCGGCAAACGGCGGCTGCGCCGGATCGCCCAAGCGTGCGAAGACTACGGGGTGCGGGTGCAGAAGAGCGTATTCGAATGCCAGGTCGGACAGAAGGAATGGGTCCTCCTGCGAGACCGGTTGCTGACCGAGATCAACGCGGGCGAAGATTCGCTCCGGTTCTACTTCCTCGATGAAAAAGCCGTGCAACGCACCGAGCATCACGGCGTGGACAAACCCATCAACCTGACGGAACCACTCATCCTGTGACCCCCTCTCCGCGAACCCCCAGTGCCGGGCTAGACGCCGCAGTTTCGCGGAAAGGGACTTCGCCCCACTACCTAGTGCGCTTTATCGTGTTCTTTGAAATCTATGAAGGGATGAACGGAATCGGAACTGGGCAGGTTCGCGGAGAACGGCTACGAAACTCCTGCGGCTGTTCCAGTTGGAGTAGTCGCGGTCGCTCCTGACCTCGGTCAGGAGCGCGGATTGAAACTTGACATCAACGGAGATCATTCGGGTGATCCTTGGGTCGCTCCTGACCTCGGTCAGGAGCGCGGATTGAAACCTGGGTGGGCGGCGTCAGCTCCATGGCGCGGTAGGTCGCTCCTGACCTCGGTCAGGAGCGCGGATTGAAACTTCGGACCTGCTATCCAAGAGGAGTAGGGCAGGAGTCGCTCCTGACCTCGGTCAGGAGCGCGGATTGAAACGTGGCTTGCGCGGGGGTCGGCCTGGTCGCGCTCAAGGCCTGGTTGCAGGCGGAGTGACGGGTGCGGTCCTCGGACGGTTTGCCGACTGCGGTCCGCAGGCGTCGACGTTCCACGGCTTCACGTCCTCTTGGCGCGGGGCCATTGCACGATCAGCACGCCGCCCAGGATCACCGCCATCGCGAGCAGCGTGCGCAGGGTGAAGGGTTCGTTCACGAACAGCCATCCGAGCAGCACGGCGATGGCCGGATTCACATACGCATAGGTCGCGACCTTGGCCGCCGCGACGTGCTCCAACAGCCAGACGTAGGAGCCGAATCCGATCCAGGAACCGAAGACGACGAGGTATCCCCAGGACATCAGCGACTGGCTTGAGACCGCGTCCCACCGCACCGAAGCCGGTTCACCGCGCAGCAGTGCGACCAAGGTCAGCGCAGCGCCGCCGCAGACCATCTGGAGCGCGCTGCCCATCAACGGCGACGGCGGACGCTCCAGTTGTTTGCCGAAGACCGAGCCGCCGGACCAACACACGCAGCCCACGAGCAATCCGAGGATTCCGGCGATCGGCAATTCCGCTCCGCCCATCGAACGTCCCGTCGCGAGGACGACCACGCCGGCGAAGCCAACGAGCAGTCCGGTGATCCCCAGCAACGTCGGTCGCGCACCGCCGGGACGGATCGCGTCGAAGAGCATGAACCATATCGGCTGGGTGGCCACCATCAGTGCGGCGATGCCCGAGGGCACATACTGTTCGGCCCAGCAGACCATGCCGTTCCCGCCCAAGAGCAGCAGGGTCCCGATGATGGCGGACGATCTCCAATGGACCGCCTTCGGCCAGGCGGCCCCGCGCAGCTTGAGCCAGAGGAACAGGCAGATGCCGGCGAAGAGGAAGCGCGTCCCGGCCATCAGGAACGGCGGCATCGTCTCCACCGCCACGCGGATGGCCAGATAGGTCGAACCCCAGATGAGATAGACCGAGCCGAAGTGGAAGACCTCCGCGCCCCGGGTGAAGGTCCGGATCGGAGTCTCTGGGTCATTGCTGGCGCTGCTCATGTCGTTTGGGAGTGCCGTGGCGCCGGTGGGAAAAAGAAACCCGCCGGTGTTTCCGGCGGGTTGGGTGAAATCGTTTTCGGTTCGAGATCAACTACCGCCGGAAGGCTGCACGCTTGGCAGCCCACTTCATGGCAATGGTCATCCAAGCAGCCTTGGACAGGCTGCCTACGATGATGGGATTGCCGTGGTCGCGGATCATGTTTCGAACGCGCGGAACTTGTTGAGATGCGTGCAGGAAGTCAACGCGGGCCTTCGGGACGAAAGAGGGCGGCTTTCCGCGACATGTCTGCTAGTGAGGCCGGAGTTCGGGAAATGAACTCTTGATGAGATACTCCGCAATCGGAGCACCAATCAGGAGAACCCAGCCACAAGTGGCCACAATCCAGCTTGGTTCAAAACCACCAACGGTCCGCGGGCCGATATCATGAAGAAAGCGACCAATCGCCTCAGGGAACCAGATCAGCACCAGCGCGACGAAAACCAATCGAAGCGACGCATAGGTCGAGAGCAGAGGAAGACGGTTGGAAAGCACCAAGCACGCGTATGCAGTCGCAAGAACCAAGCTGGCAATTCGGCTCACATTCATAACCGCTGTAATCATGAATCCACAGTCTACGACGCGGCTTTCGCACCACGTTTCACTTTCGGGACCTTACCACTCCGTCTCCACGTAGTCCTTGAGGAACTTGCCCCAGAGGTGGTGGCCCGTGTTGATGCCGGCGATGATGGGGTCGACGATGCGCGCGGCACCGTCGACGATGTCGAGCGGGGGATGGAAACGGTGCTCCTTCACCTTGCGTTCGGCGATCTGCACCGGGTCCTCGTCCGTCACCCAGCCCGTGTCCACCGCGTTCATGTGGATGCCGTCGGCGTGGTAGTCGGCCGCCGCCGTGCGGGTCATCATGTTGAGCGCGGCCTTGGCCATGTTCGTGTGCGGATGCCGCGTGGTCTTGAACTTCCGGTAGAACTGACCTTCCACGGCGGAGACGTTGACGATGTGTTTGTCGCGCCCGGGCGTCCGCAGCATCAGCGGCTTGAGCCGGGCGTTGAGCACGAAGGGCGCGACGGCGTTGACGAGCTGCACTTCCAGCAACTCGACGGTGGGCACTTCGGCCATCAGGAAGCGCCACGAATTCCGGTCGCGCAGGTCGACCTGTTGCAGGTCCTGGTCGAGCCGGCCTTGCGGGAACAAGCCCTTCTGCGCCTCCAATTCATCCGGCAGCAACGGCACCTGCGACATCTCGGCCGCGTGGGAAAGGCCGGCGAGCGCCGTGTTCACCCCGTGGCCGCCGGCGTGGGTTGAGGGAACGGTTGCGACACTGGAGCCCTCCGGCAGCAGGCTGTAGCCGCGCAGGCCTTCGTAGGCGCCGAGCAGGCGGCGGGCATTCTCCGACAAGGCATCGAGGGATGCCGTCTCCAGATCCATCATGTGCTGATAAAACTCAGGCGGACGACGCACCGTCTGGCAGGCGTTGTTGACGATGAAATCAAGACGGCTCCGCGTGGCCAGCAGATGCCGGCAGAAGGCTTCCACGCTCGGCGTGTGGCGCAGATCGAGGCCGAAGATCTCCAGGCGATGGCCCCATTCCGCAAAGTCCGGTTCGGCCGCGTAGCGTGCGGCGGAATCGCGCGGAAACCGCGTCGTCACGATCAACTGGCACCCGGCCCGCAGCAGCTTGATGCCGGATTGGTAGCCGATCTTCACCCGGCCGCCGGTGAGTAGCGCGACGCGGCCGCGCAGGTCGGCGGACTCGGTGCGCTTGCGGAAATTGAGTTCCGCGCAGGCCGGGCAGAGCTGGTCGTAGAAGTGGTGGATGACCTTGTAGTCCTGTTTGCAGATGTAGCAGTTCTGCGGCTCAACGACTTCGCGGAAGTCCGGGTTGTCCGTGACCTCGACCTGCTCGAAGCCTACGGGCGGAAGGAAATTTGGCGTGGTGAAGACGGGCTGGCTGCGGAGCTTGCGGATGCCGGTCTGGGTCAGGACCAGGTCGTCGCGTTCGCGTTTCTCGGACTTCAGCTTGCGGACCTTGGCCTTCACGAGGCGGCGGCGTTCGGCGGGATCGGGGCAGTAGATCTGCCCGGCGGCCTGGAGAAAGCGCGCGCGCTCCTCCTCGGTCAACACGGCCAGGATGGACCGGTTGCGTGCGGCCTCTTCCAGCAGTTCGGCGGCGGCCTTCAGGCGCGTGCTCAACGTTTCGTCATTCATCACGGATCAACTTCATCACGGCTGGAAAGCATCCGCCTCCGGCAGCGGCGGCGAGCATAGGCCTGCGAACGGGTTCGTCGAGAGGTGGAGTGACGAATGAGCAAAGGCCCGTCACGCCCAGGGTGGCCGCCGAGTCGTCGCGGAGCGCGGCCCTCCGGGCTGCCACGCTCCGAACAAGCAGGTTGGACCTCTCTTCATTCCAGGAGATCGCCGCCACACCGCGCACCGAGAAAAAGGTCCACGCCGAACTTCCGCCATTCCACGTCACGGAGCGGAAGCAACTCGGCCCGTGTTGTCGCGCCTCGTCCGCCGACGCCGGGCGTGGAACGGTTTCCGCCCAGGATTTTCGGGGCGTAGAAGAAGGCGACCCGATGCCCGAGGCGCTGGTCGATGAAGGAGCCATTGACCTCGCCGCCGCCTTCGACGAGCAGGCTGGTGACGTGTTCCTCGCCCAGTTTCTTGAGCAGCCATGGCAGGTCGATGCGCCCGCCGGCTAAAGGAGCTTCGATCACGCGAACCCGTTTCGCCAAGGCGGCCACACGTCGTTTGGCCGCTCCCGGCCCGACGACAATGCTTGTCAGTGCAGCCGACTCGTCGGTCACGACCATCGCGGTCAGAGGCGTGCGCGCGCGGGAATCGAGGATGATTCGGCGGAGAGGTTTCGCCTTGGTGACAAGCCGCACCGTCAGAGACGGGTCGTCGGCCAGAATCGTGTTCACTCCGACGAGAATGGCGTCCGCGCCTTGCCGAAGGGTCATGGAATGGGCGCGCGATGCCTCGCCGGTGATCCACTTCGATTCGCCGCTCTCGGTCGCGATCTTGCCATCGAGCGTCATCGCCGCCTTCACCGTGACGAACGGTGTGCGGTGCACGATCCAATGATTGAAGGCTTCGTTCAGCCGGGTCGCTTCCTCGGCCAAGACTCCGGAAACCACTTCGATGCCCGCCTTGCGCAGAAGCTCAAACCCGAGGCCGACGTGCTTCGGATTCGGATCGGTCGCTGCGACCACGACGCGGCGAACGCCCGCGCGGATGATCGCTTCCGTGCAGGGCGGCGTGCGCCCATGGGTGCAGCACGGTTCCAACGTCACGTAGATGGTCGCGCCCTTGGTCGGGTTCCCGCGGCGCTCCGCATCACGCAGCGCCTCGATCTCCGCGTGGGGTTGGCCGGCGCGATGATGCCAGCCGCGTCCGACGACCTTGCCCTTGGTCACGAGCACGGCGCCGACCATCGGGTTCGGCGACGTCTCGCCGTAAGCCTTCCGGGCCAACCGCAGCGCGAGCCGCATGTGGGGCAGATGTTCGTTCAGGTTCAAGGGAGCTAGAGATGTTCACCCGCCAGCACGTCGGTCGACTGGAGCTGGAGCGGGAAAGGATCGAGCGGCATCGGCTCGTCGTGGTCGAGGAACTCGCCGCAGATGGCGAAGAACTCGGCGCGTAAATCCGTCCGTCGGATACGATGCAGGAATTGCCCCGTCGGTTCCACGCCCAGTCCGATGAAGTTCGTATATTTCTTCATCTTCTGCACCTGGGCCGATTCACGGACGACGGGCGTGGTCGTCGCATCGAAGAGGCGGTGGATGTAGGCCAGCACGTCGCGGCCAGTCGGGTAACGGACGGTTTCGCCGCGCAGGTGCTGGCGGATCTGGTCGAAGAGCCAGGGATTGCGGATGGCCCCGCGTCCGATCATCAGGCCCTTCGCGCCGGTGAGGCGGAGAACCTCGGCAGCCTTGGCGGCGGAATGGACATTGCCGTTCGCGAGCACCGGGCACGGCATCGCGGCCACGGCGCGGGCGATGAACTCGTAGTGGACCTCGCTGCGATACATCTCCTTCACCGTGCGGGCGTGGACGGTCAGCAGGTCGATGCGGTGTTTGGCGAAGATGCCCAGCAGCTCCTCGAAGACGGCGGGGTCATCGAAGCCGATGCGCGTCTTCACGGTGAACTTCGCCGTCGTGACCGCGTCGCGCAGGGCGCCGAGGATGGCGTCGACGCGTTTGGGCTCGCGCAGCAATCCGCCGCCGGCGCACTTGCGGTAAACGACCGGCGCGGGGCAACCGAGGTTCAGGTCCACGGCGGCGATGTTGAGCTGCTGGAGTTTCTTGGCGTTGCGGACGAGCGACTCGACGTCGTTGCCGATCATCTGGGCGATAGCCGGTCTGCCGGTGGGATTGTCCGTGATGGCTTCGAGGATCCACGGCTCCAGGTTCGAGACCGCGTGGACGCGGAAATACTCCGTCCAATACACGTCCGGCCCGCCGTAATGCGCCATGAGCCGCCAGAAGGGCAGATCAGTAACGTCCTGCATGGGCGCAAGCGCCAGCAGCGGTTCGGGACGGGCCAGGAGTTGTTCAAACGCGGCAACCACGGGACGGATAGAAGAACACAGCCGATCAGGAGGGTTCAACGTGCAGATTCCGGAATGAGGCCGGGAATGGGGTGGGGCACTTTGCGATTGAGCAGACGCGGGCGAAACCCCGGAAGAAACTCCCGGAAAACGTTCATCCTCCGGCCCAAACCAGCACTCGCACGGCCGGCGGTCACAGGATCGCCCGTCGGCGACTTTCTCCGGGAACTGCATCGCCGGGTGGTCGAGGATCGTAGCGGCGACGTCTTCAACGCCATCCGCCTGGAGGCCGGGTCCGGTCGCCCACGCATCGAGATCGTCCTTCTCCAGAACATCGCCCTCGGCCTCTGCCAGAAGCTCCGCAAGCTCAACCGCGAAATCAGCGTGTTCGACTGCTAAGGAGCCCGTCGCGAACTCATCGCCACTTGCCTTCGCCGCCGGGAGGCAGCTCGGAGCCGACGGGATAGATGAGGTAGACGGTGCGGCCGGATTTCGACCAGGCCTTGCGGACGTCTTCGCGAGGGTAGACACGGTGGACCCGTTGGCCTTTTTCCAGGCGCGCCCAGGGATCGTTGATCACGACGTCGCCGTTCTCGGTGAAGCCGGTGAAGACAACGAGGTGGCCGGCGGCCGACGTCTTGGGATTGTCGTTCAGCAGATTTGCCGGTGCGGAAATCACGACGGGCAATCCTTTGCGCAGCCACGCTTCGAGGTCGGCAAAACCATCGAAGCGGGTAATGCACGCGCGCATGCCCGGGAAGGCGCCTGCGTAGGCGGCGTTGAATGGCCAGTTGCCCGTGCCGTTGTAGTTCTCGTCGAACACGCTTTGAGCTACCTCCGGAACGTCCTTGGCCAGATCGGTGCGGCCGAGTTTTCCCGACCAGTAGTTGAGGACCATCGAGACGGACGTTGGGCTGCACCAGCCGGCTCCGCCCGGGTAGGCGATCTGCGACTTCTCCGGCACTTCGAGCGACTTGCCCTTCACGTCCGCGCTGATGCCGGGATCGGCCGCGAACTCGCCGCTGCGACGGAAGGAGAGGGTGACGTATTTCAAGGTGGCTCCGCCGGTCACGCCATTGACCAGGGTCAGCCGCACCTGCGCGGCGCGGGCGGGAGCCTTCAGCACGAGCGTGTCGGTCTTGAGGACGGCGTGGTCATCCTGTTCGCGGCGCGGACTGCGGCGGGGTTCGGCGACGTTGTCCGGCGTCCAGTCGGCGATCTTGTAGAAGCGGGTGGAATTGGTGCCGTCGATCGCGCGGGCCTCGACGCGCACCACGCTGCCGGCGGGTGCCTCGACGTTCCACGAGACGACGAGCTCGTCCCAGGCGAAGGGCGCTTCCGTTTCAGGAGACGTGAAGACGAGGCCGCCGCCGTCGGGCAGGGTGGAGAACTGGAAGTCGCGGAAGGAGTCCCACCCCTTGAGCCAGACGGCGTTCTTGTTGGTCGATGCGTTGGAGGTCATGCAGCCGGTGAGGCCGAGAAAACAGCCGAGCAGGATGATCCAGATGCCCTTCATCTCACCGCGCAGCAAAGCGGCGACGACCGACGATGTCACGCTTGTCCGCAGCGGAATGTCCGAAAGTAAGCCGCGAGCCGCCAGCGCAATTGCATAAACGGCGTCGCGCTGAAGTTCCGGGGGGGGCACGCTTGACCCGATCCTGCCACGGGCCGTATTGGTTGGTTGTGAAACACTTATCAATTTTTGCCTTGGCCCTGCTGACCATCACCTGCGCAAGCCAGGCCGGCGAAGTCTACGGCAACAGCACGCTCGGGCGGCCCAACGGCGGTTCCGGAGCAAGCGCCAATTTTAGCAACGAACGTTTCCAGGCGATCAACTTCAACACAGGCACGTCGTCCCTTCTGGGCATCGACGAGGGATGGGTCCTGCTGAGGAACAGCACCGGCGGCAGCGGCAATTTCACAGTCGACATCCTTGCGAATGGATCGTCGATCCCGACCGGTCTCTCCCTCGGCTCCACGACGCTCACGGTGGCGGACGACGGCTCCGCCAGTTGGCGGCATTTCTCCTTCTCCCAGGACGTCGAGCTCGCCGCCGCCACCGACTACTGGCTGGTCATCAGCGGCCCGTCGACCGTCGCCGTGAACTGGCTTAAACCCAATTCCATCCCGACCACCTACGACGCATTCAACGCCTCCGGCTACCAATCGCCCGGCAACCTGCTCCAGGCGAGCAGCGCGAACGGCAGTTCATGGAGCACGAGCTTCCCGGCCGAAATGGGGTTCCAACTCGGCGCCGTGGCGGTGCCGGAGCCGTCCACTTGGGCGCTCGCCTTGATTGGAACAGGTCTGCTTGGCTTTGCCACGCGCCGACGTTGATCAAAGCCATTGGTTTCCAGGTTCGGCCTTTGGCCTTCGGTTTTCTGGCTTCTTCATCAGATCACCTCCACCGGGCACTTCGGCAGCGCGTCGAGGAAGAGCTGGCCGTAGCGTTTGGTGAGGACCCGGTTGTCGAGGAGGACGACGATGCCGGAATCGTTCTTCGTCCGGATCAACCGGCCCACGCCTTGGCGGAGCTTGAGGATCGCTTCGGGCACGGAGAATTCCATGAACGAGTTGCCGCCGCGCGCTTCTATGTCCTCGATGCGCGCCTCGATCAGCGGATGGTCCGGCACGGCGAACGGCAGCCGGGTGATGATGACGTTGCTCAGGGCTTCGCCCGGCACGTCCACGCCCTGCCAGAAGCTGTCCGTGCCGAAGAGCACGCTGTCCACGTCCTCCTTGAACTTCTCCAGCATGGTGTGGCGCGGCACGCCCTTGCCCTGCACGAAACACTCGAGGCCCATCTCGCTGAAGACCGGTTCCAACGCGGCGGCCACGTCGTGCATGAGGCGCGTGCTGGTGAAGAGGACGAACGCCTTGCCGTGCGTCATGCGGACGAAGTGCTCGATCCAGCGGACGAGTTCCCGCTGGTAGGAAGACTCCTTCGGATCGGGCATCTTCCCGGCCACGTAGACCTTCATCTGCGTCGGATAATCGAAGGGCGAACCCAGCTGGATTCCCCGCGCGTCGTCCGCTCCGACACGACCGACGAAGTAGCCCAAGCCTTTCGCCGGTTGGACGGCGGCTCCCGGCCGGGCGGCTGAATCGTCCGCCTTGTTTTCGGAAACGGACAATGTCGCGCTGGTCATGATGACCGACGTCTCCGAGCCGAAGAGCCGGCGTTTCAGGAACCACGCAACCGACACGGGCGCGGCGTTGAGCGCGAGACTGCGCTGGCCGCGGCCGGAACGTTCCACCCAATAGACATGATGGTCCGCCGCCTGGCTGAGGAACGTGCCCACGGCTTCCTTCAGGTCGATGAGACGCCGGTTGCACTCCATCAACTCCTGCCCCGTCTCGCTGTCCTCCGACGTCTTGATCATCTCGCTCACGGCCTCGCGCAGGCGCTGGAGCGGGAGCGTGACGTTGTCCGTGACGAGATCGGGCTGGCGCACGCGGAGTTCGCTCCATTGCCGGGTGCGGCCGGAGGAATCTCCCGCGCCCGTGCGGGCGGCATTCGGCTGGCGGCCGGCCAGTTCCTCGCAGGCCAGCTCGACGTTGTTGAAGAACTTCTCCGACTCCTCCAGCAGGTCCGCGACCAGCCTCACGGAATCGCCGCGACGCAGCGTGGCCAGCAGGCCCTTCTCCGTCTTCGGATTCCACAGCCGGTTTAACGCGAACCGCATCTGCCCGCTCGAAATGCTCAGGCCGATGTGGCGCGAGGCGACGTTCTCGACCGTGTGGGCCTCGTCGAAGACCACGAAGTCGTTCTTGAAGAGGATGCCGCCTTCGCCCGCCTCGTCGTTTGCGCCGAGCAACGTGAAGAAAAGCGTGTGGTTCACCACCAGCACGTCGGCGCCGATGATGCGTTGGCGCACGCGCTGGAAGAAACAGGGGCCGTGGTCCTTGGCGAAATCCGACTGCAGCCCGCAGATCTTGGGCGAACACAGGCCGCGTTCGCTGCACACGTGCTGCCAGATCTTCGGGTCGGGTTCGATGGCGAAGTCCGACAGGCTGCCGTCCTCCGTCTTCTTGGACCATTCCCAGATGCGCTTCAGCTCGGCCGTCTCGGGCGAGGTGAAAAGGCTGTCCGCCTGGAGCGAGGCCTTGTGGAGCCGGCGGGTGCAGAGGTAGTTCTGCCGGCCCTTCAGCATGGTGTAGCTGAACTTCACCGGGAGCACGGCGGCGAGCATCGGCAGGTCCTTCTGCGTGAGCTGCTCCTGGAGGTTGATCGTGTGGGTGGAGATGATGGCCTTCTTGCCCTTGGCCACGGCGAAGAGGATCGAAGGGATCAAGTAGGCCAGGCTCTTGCCGACGCCCGTGCCGGCCTCGACGACGAGGTGCCGCCCGGATTCCAGTGCCCGGGCCACCTCGACGGCCATCTCGTGCTGCTGGGGGCGGAACTCGAAGTTGCTCGCCCGCGACAGGAGGCCCGTCGGCGAAAAGATCTCCGCCACCTGCGCGACAAACGGCGAGTCGCGCCCGGTCGGTGGAGATTCGGCGAAATCAATCATGGTTCACGCCCCGTTCAGTCCGGAGCGCGCGGACTGTTGCCCGAAACCCCGGGCAAGACAACTGGCGGAGGAACTTCATCCGCGAAGGGCGCGAAGGAACATGAAGCGGGGAACCAGAAGCCGCGGACAAACCAGAAGGGATAGGAGAAGCCAGTCAGGACGCCTGACCAAGCCCGTGAGGCTTGATCTGTTGGTAGAACGTGATTCCTGCCTTTGCCTCAGGCGGGGGAGGAGCGTCCAATTCGGAATCGGATGCGTCTTCCTCACACTCTCAGTTCCAACACATCCTCCCCACCTGCCACCTCGTCCTGATGCGAACCGATCGGCCACCCGGCCGGCAGCGTTACGCCCAGCAAATGCTCGATGCCCACCCAGTGGCCGGCCAAGGACAACGCCATCATCGCCGCCTCGCACCGGGGAAAGACTCATCCCGATCCCACCACGCCTGGTCAGATCACCCGATCCGCGAGCGACTTGCCGTGGACGAAACGGTCCAGATTTTCGAGGAAGTGCCGCACCAGCGCGTCGACTTCGCCCGTGTGGCCACCGGCGACGTGCGGGGTGATGAAGCAGTGCGGCTCGGCCCAGAGCGGATGCGGGTCGGGCAAGGGCTCCGGGTCCGTCACGTCCAACCACGCGGCACCGACCCGGCCGGATCGCAACGCTTCGACCAGCGCGTCCTGGTTCACCGTGGCGCCTCGCCCGATGTTGTAGAACGCCGCGCCCGGTTTCACGGAAGCGAACCGGGCCCGATCGAAGAACCCGCGCGTCTCCGAGCTTTCCGGAAGGATGTTCACGACGTGGTCCGCTTCGGCCAACGCGGCGGGCAGTCCGGCTTCCGTCACTACCGGCATGCCTTCGTCGCCCCGGGCCTTGCGGCGATAGGCGATCAGTTTCACGCCGAAAGGCCGGAGCAGTTCCGCCAACCGTTTCGCGATGGCGCCGTAGCCGAGGAGCAGCACCGTCTCGTTTCGCAAGGTGCCGCTGGCCGCGCGTAGGGACTGCCATTCCGGGCTGCCATTGGGTGCGCGCGAGCGGAGCCCGAGCGGCAGTTTGCGCTCGTGCGCCAGCATGAAGCTGAGCGTATGCACGGCACAGGCCTCGTCGTAGACGCCCGAGCTGTTCGACACGGCGATCCGGCGCCCCGTCGCGAGCGCCCGGAACTCCGGCGTGTCGTAGCGGGTGATCCCGGCCGAGCTGACGTGGACCCATCGCAGCCGCGAGGTTTCCGCGATCGACTGCACGTCGGGTTGGCCAAAGGCGACGTCCACGGTGGCGAACTCCGGATCGCGGTCTGCCTTGGCGAGAACCGAAGACACCGGCCTTGCCGGCAGGACGAGCTCATGCCCGGCGGTTCCGCGACGGAGCAGCTCGAGGGTTTCCGCCGGCATGGCGAGGTCGACGTAGATGCGGAGCGATTCCATCCCGCAAGCCTAGTCGGCTGTGATGACGCGCGCCAAGGCCGAGGATTCCGCAGCGCAGGCGCCCCCGGACGGCGGCGTTCAGGCGGACAGAATCCCGCGCCCGACGATGGGAGTTCCGCCTTCCCGTTTCGTTGGTGAGCCGGTAGACCAGCCGCCTCATGGATTGGCTCTGGCACAACGGCAACTTTTTGGGAATCGAGTGGCACGCGTGGAAGATCGTCGGCTGGGCCGGCAATCTCGTCTTCTCGTCGCGGTTCATTCTCCAGTGGTATGTCACCGAGAAACAGAAGCAGGTGACGGTTCCGACGGCTTTCTGGTGGCTGAGCCTCGTCGGCTCGCTGCTGCTGCTGTCCTACGCCGTCTTCTGGGAGAAGAGCTCCGTCTTCATCTTCGCCTACGCGTTCACGTGGATTCCCTACATCCGGAACCTCATGATCCATCGCCGCCATGATGAGGCAAAAAAAACCTGCGGCACGTGTGGCCACAGGTCTCATCCGGCTGCGAAATATTGCTCCGACTGCGGAACCATTGTCCCTGCGTCCGAAGCGCGTTGAAGCGGATCAGCGCTTCGGGGCCGGGGCTGGTCCCGGGGCGGGAAAGGCTCCCTTATACTTTTCCAGGATCGGCGCAAAGTCCGGGCTGGTCTTGGCAAAGATGCTGAGGTTGCCGACGATCGAATCAATCCGCGGCTTGTATCCCTGGGCGAAGACTTCCTCCGCCTGCGCGACCTGGGCCTGCTTGGCCTTCAGGCTGTCTGCAAGGTCGTTGGCCTGCCGGTAGAGGACGAGGTTCTCGCTCACCGAAGCGATCAGGAACACCACCAGGATTCCATTGATCAAGGTGCCGACCGAACCGGAGTCGCGGGAGATCCTGGTGTCGGACGAGAGGGAGACGGGTTGGCTCATGGCGTTTTAGCGGCGGGGTTGATTGGCGGCAGCCGCCGGGAAGTTCGTGATGCCGGCGGAGCGGAGCGCCTGGAGGATCGCCGGGTTCTTCTTGGAGTATTCGACCGCTTCCGTGAGCAGTCTTTCGGTGGCGGCCATCTTACCCTGCAGTTCGGCGATCTTGGCGTTGGCCCGTTTGTTCCCGGCCATCGCGTTCGACGTCTGGAGGCAAAGATAGGCGGTCACGAGCGCGCTGATGATCGCCAGTCCCAGAAGGGCAAATCCCAAAAAGTTTCGTTGCATACTCTGTAATTAGGCTAAGAGCGCCCTGTAAGCCTTTCAACCCCGGAATTCCTTCAATCGAAAAGCCGGGCATGGCTCTGGGCCCGCCCCAGCCATCGGTTGCCGGTGAACCTACTTGAGCGTGGACAAATACTCGACGACGTCCCGGAGGTCGCGGCGGCCGATGACGTCGGCCAAGCCTTCCGGCATGCCCGAGAGGCCGCGTTCGCGTTCCTTTACGTCGGCTTTCTTCAGTTTCAACAGGCCGTCCTCCGGGGAATTGATCTCCAGTTCCGTGTCGGTCTCGTTCTTGAGGATGCCGGCGTAGACCTGGCCATTCTTCAGAGTGATGACCACGGTCTCAAAGCCCTGCGCGATCTGCTTGTTTGGATAGGCAATCGACTCCAGCAGGTATTCCCTGGGGTGGGTCGCGGCAACCTTGCCGAGCTCCGGACCGACCTCGCCGCCCTCGCCATTCACCTTGTGGCAGCGCAGGCAGGAGGCCTCCGCCTTTTCCCAGAAGACCTTCTTTCCTTCGGCCGCGTTGCCACCGGCCATCGCCCAGCTGTATTTCGCGAGCGCACCGGCCGCCGACAATCCGTCCTCATACTTCTTAACCAGTCCGGCCACCTTGGCGGATTTTCGTTTGCCGGCGGCTTCGACGAGGTCGAGCGCGAGCTCCGGTTTCAACTGGCCGGCCGCGAGTTTGTCCATCCATTGCGCCAGAATGTCGTCGGCTTGGCCTTCGGGGAGGTTTCCGAGAGCCGTAAGCGCATTTTGCTGCTCGCCCATCGAGCCTTTGCCAAGAATCGCAACCAGGGATGCGGTCGCGTCACCCTTGGCACTTGCGGCCGCAAGCGTGGTGGCGGCTTTGCGGACGGCTTCGTTGGCGTCCTTCGCGCCGAGCTCGATGGCTTCCCCGGCCTTGTCGTCGCCGATGGCGGCGAGGGCCTTCAGCGCGGCGACGCGGGCCTGAGGTTCGCCGCCGGGCGTGGTGGCAAGGACGAATAGGGCCGGACCCGCTTCCTTGATCTTGTGGGCTTCGGCGGCCTGGGCGGCGGCAATCTGGACTTGGGCAGGTCCGCTCTTGAGGAGGTCGTTGATCACGGGCCGGATGGCATCGGCGGCGGCGGAACCATCGCGCTCGCCGATGGGGCGCCAGAGGCCGGTCACGGCGTCGCGGCCGGAGGGTTTGTTCCAATTGGCGATGTGCTGGAGGGCTTCCACGCGGACGGTGTCGATGGCGGAGTCGGCCAGGGCGTAACGGACGACCGCTTTGGCGTTGTCGGCGGAACCGCCGCGTAAATTGGCGGCGAGCGAACGGCGCGCGAGGGGTTTGGCTTCCTTGGCATCGAGCAGTTTCGCCAAAGCGGGCAGTGCACCGGTGATCTGCTCGTCGTTGATGGCGCGGGCGGCTTCGGTCACGAGCCTGGGCTCGCGATCGGTGAGGAACATGCCGACTTCGGAGTATCCCTTCCGCCGCATGGCCACGAGGGCGGCGGTGCGGACGGCGGATGAATCGTCCTTGCCGAGCTCGGCGAGCGACTTGGCGTCGCCGGCGATTCCCAGAAGCGCGCTGACCGAGGCGTGGCGGAGATACGCGTCCTGGTCGCCGCCGGCACGGATCATCTCGACGATGGCGGGCAGGGATTTCTTGTCGCCGATCTTGCCGAGCGCAATGGCGGCGAAGAACTGGGCGCGGGGCGCATCGATGTCCTTCACGGCGGCGATGAGGGCGTCGGCGGCCTTGGCGAACTTGGCGTCGCCGAGGATTTTCGCGGCCTGTGCGCGGACTTCTGTGTCCTTGTCCTTGAGCAACGCGACGAGTGGCGCGACCACGGACGCGTCCTTGCGCGCGAGCATGCCCAATCCCCAGATCGCGTGCAGCCGGGGAAGGGTCTTGTCGCCCTTCAGCGCAGCGGTGAGTTCCTTGGTGGCTTTCTTGTCGACGAGCGAGAACTGCGCTTCCTGGCGGACGCGCTGGTCGGGGTGGCCGAGGAGCTTGACCAACTCGGCCACGGAACGTTTGTCCATGCCTTCGGCAATAAGGGTCTTGGTCTGCGTGACGAGGGTGATGTCGGTGTAGTTCGTCTCGGTGAATTTGTAGATGCGGCCCTTGCCGGTCTTGTTCCAGCCCTGCACCCAGTCGAGGGCGTAGAGGGATCCGTCATTGCCCATCTCCACGTCCGTCACGAGGAAACCGGTCGCGAGCTGGTCGCGCTTGGTCACCTCGAAGGACGCGCCCTTCGGCTTCATCTGGATCATGTGGATCACGCTGCCCGGCCCGCCGCGGAAATCCGCGAGGAAGAACGTTCCGTTGTAGGATTCCGGCAGGCCCACGCCGCTGTAGTGGGTCAGGCCGGAGGGTCCGGCGCCGATGTTGGCGATGGCCGGCAGGTGCCATAGGCCCGCGGATTCGGGCCGGCAAAACTTCTCGTCGTTCCACGGGCCGCGGCTGTTGGGTTTCTCGATGAACTGCCAGCCGACGTGCCAGCCGCTGTCGCCGCCTTCCACGCAGTAGACCCAGCGCGCGGGATCGCCGCCGTCCGAGTTGTTGTCGCCGGTGAAGAGGTTGCCGAAATCGTCGAAGGCCAGTTCCTGCGGATTGCGCAGGCCGCGGTGGAAGACCTCCAGCTCGGAGCCGTCGAGGTTGCAGCGGAGGACCGCGCCGCGTTCGGGTTCGGTCACGAGCTTGTCGCCCTGCTTTACGCTGAAACCGCGGTCGCCGCAGGAGAAATACAGTTTGCCATCGGGTCCGATGCGCAGGCCGTGGAGGTCATGGCCGAGGAACGCGTTGCGGACGCCGTAGCCGTAGCTGGAGATTTCCTTCTTCTCGGCCACGCCATCGCCGTTCTCATCGCGCAGGCGGTAGAGCGCGGGCATGCAGGTGAACCACACGTCGCCCTTGCGTGCGAGCAGGCCGGCGCCAATGCCGTCGAGCCAGTTGTTGTAGCCCTCGCTGAAGACCGACGACTTGTCGATGACGCCATCAGGCCGCGTGGACCAGAGCATCTTCACGCGCTCGGACTCCTTGGAGAACGGCTCCTTCTTGGCCGCGTAATGCTTCTGCATGAAGGCCTCGCGGTCGGCCACGGTCTTGCACGCGAGCTCCTCGTCCAGCCACTGCATGAAGCCGCGGATATCGAGCACGCCATCCGTGTGGCGGAAGGTCTCGGCCACGTAGAACCGGCCCTTTTCGTCGATGGTGAAGGCCACGGGATTCGCCAGATGCGGTTCCGCCGCAACCAGCTCGGTCTTGAAGCCGGGCGCGACCTTGAAGGTGCGGATGGCGCGTTCGCCCTCGTCCGAAGCTTGGGCGACCCTCGGTGCATAGGGGACGGAAGTGGAGAGTTCATGGCCGGCGGCCAGCAGGGAGGCCCCGGAAACAGCAAAGGCAATGGCGGGCAAAAGCCGGCGGTGCCAGAAGGATGTCGATGCGGACATGGTGCCCAATGGTATGTCTCGCGGCCCCCGGAGCAAGACGGCTCTGCCGGGTTTTCGCGCGGGTAATGCGACTCATAACCCCGGCGACATCTTCACGGCGTTTCGCCGTCTCAGCCGCCGGACCTCCAACACTGCGCTCTCACGGACAAAGGCGGCCTTGCATTGATCCCGTTGCTCAATCGTCACTGTGCGTTGCCCAGCACACGACAGTCACGGGTTGACTTCTTGAGACAGTTTCATAAGAAACGTGGACACCCCAAGGAGACGTTCCGCACTTCGCGGATTTTGGGCATCGCAGGGAAACCACACACACAACACACAAAGACTGATGAAACGACTGTCAATCATCCTCACAGCGCTGGCGCTGATCACGGCCACGGCCGGATTAGCCCAGCAGATACCCCCCCACTATTCCTAATTCACCGATACAGATCACCGCTGTGTCGATGGGTTCCGGGAACGAATCAACCCCGGCCGTTTCGCGATCGGGACACATATTCATAACGACAGCGGACGGGGAACTGGTCGTTCTCAATCCGGACAAGTCCGAGGCGACCCGGGTCACGGTCGAAAGCAGCGGCAGCACGGCACGTATTCTTGCGAGTCCGGTTCTGAACCGCACGGGGGACAAGGTGTTCGTCGCCACTCGCTTCACCCTGAAGATCGTCTGCTATTCGGTCACCACCACGCCGACAAGCGCCTCTCTCGGCCTTATCTGGGACTCCGAGATTTCCGACAACACCGGCAATGAAATCCGCTCGACTCCGGCCTTGAGCGGAGACGAATCGACCCTCTACGTCACCACCGGTAAGGACATCCTCGTCGAGGATGCCGGAACGGGGAGCCTTTACGCGTTCACGACGGACACGGGCGACGAAAAATCCGGCTGGGACAGTGAGAGCGCATCACGAAACATCGCCACCTATGCCATTGCCCATCTGGCCCCGTCGCCGGTGGTCCTTTCCGACGGAAAGGTGATCGTCGCGAGCGCCGACAACTATGGCAAACTTCTCGCCTTCGATCCCAACGGCACCCTGGCCTGGTCCACGGCCTACGGCCAGGGCCTGTTCGAAGGATCACTGGCCGTGGGCACGGACAATCGGATCTTCATCGCCGACTGGGTTCCGAACTCCGGTGGCCCCACTCCCTATATGCGCTGCTACGATGGGTCAAACGGCTCGCTGCTCTGGCAGGTGGCTTTGGATGCCAAGTCCAAAGCCGGTGTTGTGGTCTCGTCGTTCGGTGAAGTGGTCACGGCCGATCTGGACGGAAACGTCTACGGCTTCGCGCAGGACGGCATGAACGGCTCCAGCGTGGGCTACAAATGGAAGTTCACCCCGAGCGACTGGAACGGCGGCTCCCTTTCCGGTGTCATCCGGCCGCGGCAGACGCCGCTGGTCGACGCCGGCGGCAACGTCCTCGTGACGGGCCAGGACGGTTGGATCATCTCCATCAAACCCGACGGCACCCGCCGCTGGACCGCCGCGACCCAGATTCCCGGCGGCACGCTCAATCCCGGCTACGGCTCACCCGTCATGACGGCCAAGGGCGAAGTGTTGCTCTTCCGCGATAACGGCAAACTCTTCTCCTTCCAGAACGAGCACGGGCCCGACGCGGGCATCTGGCCGGGGTTCCAGCGCGGGGCCAACCACTCCGGCAACATGGGCGACAATGCCGTCGACCGGGGGAACCTGTCCTACACCGTCTCCTACTTCCCCGGCACGCCGGAGATGCGGTGGAACTCCTACTTTGAGCAATACGAGTGGATCACCAACTACTCCGTGGTGAATGCCGCCAACGACCGGGGCCACGTGGCCGGCTACGCGTCGGCCAGCTCCTGGACGACCTCGCGCGCCACGGAGTGGTTCAGCGGCTACATCCTGACCCTCCAGGGACCGCCCTATGCCAACGACCCGAACGGTTCCTACGCCCAGGCCATGAACTGGCGCGGCGACACCGTGGGCAAATTCGGCAAGGGCTATTATGGCTATTACTCCACTCCCGGGGACACAGGCATTCTCTGGGAACGCACGGGATCAAGTGGTCTCAGTCAGGGCTACCTCCTCCCGTGGAACTCCGGCTGGTCCGGCGAAGCCAAAGCCCTCAACTCCGACAAATGGGTCGTGGGCAATGGCTTCAATAGCTTCGGCACCAAACGCGCCATCCTATGGCCCTATGCGGCTCCAAACGGGGGTGGAATTCTCCCGACCATGATGAACGACCTCGAAACGCTTGAAGGATCTGGACTAGGACTTTGGAGTGAATCCATCGGGATCTCCGCCGGCAAAATCATCGCGGGCAACTCGGTCGCCTATCAAGGCGGCACGACCACCACGCGGCCGTTCCGGTTGGACTATAACAACCACTCCACAATCAATCAGAACGGAGCTGCGGACGAGCTGCCCGATCCGGGTGCTGCGGTAGGAACCACCCTCGTCCGTCCCAGCCAGTGGATTCGCGGCATCAATGAAAACGGCCAGATCGTCGGCACGGTGACGGTGGACACCTCGGGCAGTTCTTCGTTCCCCACCAAGGGCTACATCTACCGCCACTCCACCACGGCGGCCTTGTCCTACAAGGTTCCAGCCACCCAGCTCGTCTATGAAGATGGGCGCAACAACATCTACGGGGTCGATGAAGCCGTGGCCATCAACGCGCGGGGCCAGGTCCTTTTCAAGGGCTTCCGCTTCTACAACTCCTCGCCTGGGTCGGTGCAGGTCGTGGTGGAGCGGCCCTACTACCTCCTCTACACGCCGTCCAAAACCGGCTTCTACAATGTGACCCGCCAGGTGTTCCCGGCCGGCGCCCAGATCAATGGCCTCACCGATGACGGCAAGCTCTACGGCTACGTTTACTACGGCGGCCTGCCCACCGGCTTCGTTGCCACACCCAACAACTGACGGTAGCCTGCCTCACTCGGCGGCGGTGCGGAGCACCGCCGCCGCCTTTCACCATGAGAATCACACGGCATTTTGGCTTCACCCTCGTGGAGCTGCTCGTGGTGATCGCTATCATCGCCATCCTTGCGGGGATTCTCCTGTCTGTTCTCTCCAAGGCCAAGGCCCGCACCAAGACAACCCTCTGCTTGAACAATCTCAGGCAGCTCAACATCGCTTTCCACTCCTACGTCACCGACAACGGCGACAAGATCATGGCGAACCATGCGGCAGTTTCAGCAGGCAGCAAAGATGAGCCAGCGTGGGTGGCGGGATTGATGACCTACGAGAACGATCCTTTCATTCCATC